>DHON01000112.1:362-77001 GCA_002409965.1 Firmicutes bacterium UBA5389 | reverse complement strand
TCATCCGCCCATTGAGAGTATAACATATATATGGACGGGTACAACCAATTGCAGGCTATTCTGATAGTTCCCGCACAACATATGGCACCGCTTACTCACGACTGAAGTCACGAGTATGCGCGGCGATTCAATCAAGCCAACTCGCGGCCCGCCTACACCTGGTCGGGACACACCACCGGTCACCACCACGTCTCTTCGGTCGAGGTAAGGAGTGAGCGCGGATGGCGAGCGTGCTCGGCAGGTGGTGACTTCTGGCTCCATTGCCTCTCCATGTTATCTATGCTACCATGGGCACGTAGGGCAATACGGGTAGGGGGTGTCGGCACCCTGGTGTCGCCGCCTTGGCGCGATAACCGTGGTGCCTTCGCTGCAGTATCTCATATTGTTTTGTGGCATTTCATTGTGCGGGGCGATTGCTGTGCATCAGGTGGATCTTCACGGGATGAAAACGACCGACGCTATAGCCTGCTTCATTAGGGCTTACGACAACGCCTTGGGCTCAGGCTCAGGGGTAGGCGCGGCATCTCGCTCGGGCTCTCGCCCCGGCTCCGGCTCCGGTTCTGCCGCCTGCCTCAAGGTCGTTCACGGATACGGATCGGGCGGATTGGGCGGTGACACGCGCCACGCAGTCCGCTCGCTGCTAAAGGCCAATCCAGCTTGTGCCGATTATGTTCTGGGGGAAGATGTCGACGGCAACCCGGGATACACCATCGTCTATCCGCGTCGACGTCTGCCGTCCGGCTCTGAACGGCTTTACCCAGGGATCGTGGATTACTGCTCATCGCCCAAGACCAAGTCAGACGTTGTTCGTCGGTTCGTGCGAAGAAGCACCGAAGGCGATATCGGTCGCGCTCTGCGCGAACTCGAGAATGGTGGAAGGCTGCGGTCGTTTCTCAAGAACGGGCGGAGGCACTACGTAGATCCGCGCTCTGACCGCGGCTGGAACTAGCGATCTCCAGTCGTATGAGTCTTTTCAGAAAGGGAGTGCACATCCGTGGCGGGCGCAAGCAAGCAAGACGTAATCAACAGGCTCAAACGGATAGAAGGCCAGGTAAAGGGAGTACAGCGCATGATTGATGATGGCAAAGAGTGCTGCGACATCCTGGACCAAGTGGCCGCGGCAAGAACGGCGCTCTACAACGCCGGCATACTCATTCTTGAAAGCCACGCCCGGGAGTGCATTTTCGGGGCGAGCGAATCGGAAGCGACTGAAGAGACAGTTGAGGCGCTCGTGAAGGTCATCAGGAAGTTCGCCCGGTCATGAGCACAACAGCTGACTGCAGAAGCCTATGGAAAGATATGGAGCGAGCAGGTGCGTGACAGAATCGTTCCCATGGCAACAACCGCAACGTCACGTCTTGTCCTGCTCGCCGCGTATAGTGTGTGCACTCTGGCGCCGGATATTCGCAAGCTCGCCTGCCGGGTTCAGGAATAATATGGGGTCCGCGCGCGGTTCTTCGGCGTCTGGCGCGAGCGGCAACGTCCGCTGCCGCGGCGCCGGCCTCTATCAACGAAGATCTGGTTCCTCATCGGGATACGCGGCCAGCTTCACTGACACGTAAATTCTCTGGCCGTCCCTCCAGACCCACAGAAGCACGGTGTCGCCCACCTTCATCTTGCCGATTTCGTCGGCAAGCGACATGTTCGGCGTAACGGATTTCCGGTTGATCTCGCGCACAACATCGCCCTTCTGCAGCTTCGCCTTGTCGGCAGGGCTATCCTTGTAGACGTCTGTGATCAGGATTCCGTTAGCGTCGGGCAATTCCAGGTAACCGGCGAGATTCTCATCTAGCTGCTGATACCAGATGCCGAGCCACGGCCTGGGGGCATCATTGGACTCCGCCGCCGTCTTGCGCGTCATCATCTCGCTGAGCACGTCGCGTACCGAGTTTATGGATATCGCGAACCCCATGCCCTGCGCGTACTGGATGATCGCGGTGTTGATGCCGATCACCTTGCCCTGCATGTCGATGAGAGGGCCGCCGCTGTTGCCCTTGTTGATTGCCGCGTCGGTCTGTATTAGGTCGCCTGTGGCCAGGGTGTTGCCTGCTCCATCATCTATGCTCCTGCCGAGCGCGCTTACGATTCCGGCAGTGACCGTGTGGTCGAACCCGTATGGGTTGCCTATGGCGATCACCCAGTCGCCCGGTCGAAGCTTGCTCGAATCGCCGAGCTGAGCGGCGGGGAGATTCTTGGCGTTGACCTTGATGACGGCTACGTCCGATTCCTTGCTTCCGCCGATTACCTGGGCGCGAAGCTTTCGTCCATCAGTCAGCGTGACCTCGATTTTCCTTGACGATTCGATCACATGATAGTTGGTTACGATGTGGCCGTCGGGGCTCACTATGAACCCCGATCCGGTGCCTGGCACTACCTGTTCGCCTCGGAACAAGCCGCGGAACATCCAATCCATGTGCGGGTCGCCGGTGGTGAATTGCTCCACGCGTTCTGTATCTACTCGCACCACCGTAGGCCCCACTGCCTCCGCCACGTCGGCGAATGACGGGAGCGCGATGGAACTTGTGGTGTTCGAGGCGAACGGAAGCGGCAGCGCGGCAGTGGTGGCCACAGCTGTCGCTAGATTGTCGACACGGTCGGGGAACACGCGATTCGTCACCACTACAGACGTTATCACGCTGGCAACTATGGCCACGACTAGCAAAGGAATGTAGGCTTTGAACTTGGACTCACTCATGCGTACTCCCTCCGATCCAGGTGCAGGTCAAACTCGCATCCTGCATCTGCTCTAGTAGCAGTCCCAGCCGGTCATCTGGCGAACTTGGGTCGCCATCGCCGCGCAATGTTGTGTCCAGTCCGAACTGTTTGGAGGACGAGGACGACATGCGCGCCGTCTGGTATCGTACGAATCCCGCGCCTTCCGACGCCGGCGCTGATATCACCAGACGCGGGGGCGTGGACGCCGCAATGGGCTGCTGCCTCGACCCGGACGGGCCGAACAGGCTCACCCCGAAGATCATGTGTACCAGGGGAATGGCGACGATTGTGCCCGCTACGGCGGCGGGGACGACCAACCTCGCAAATGACCAGATTGCCCTGAGCGGCCTGAAACCAGACGTGTAGCCCGTCTCGATCTGAAAGGGCAGCGCCGCGATTCGATCCCGGACGTCTTCCCATAGACACTCGGGGCACGGCGCCGGTGCCATGGAGCCGAGTGCCGTCTTTACCTCAAGAGTCATCTCGTAGACGGCCATGCAGTCGGGGCACAGGGCCAGATGCTGCCGTACTCTCGCCCTTTCGTCCTCTGACAGCTCACGGTCGACGTAGGCAGATATCAGCCGTTGGGTCATGTTGCACGTCATTTCGGCCTCACCTCCCCGGACTGCGCTGGAAGGCAGGGCGCGATACGCTCGCGCAGGGCTCGCCTGCCTCTGTGTATGCGCGATCTCACAGTCCCGATGGACGTGCCCATAATCTGAGCGATCTCCTCGTATGAAAACCCTTCAATATCGCAGAGTATTACCGCCATCCGAAAGTCCGGCGACATCTGGCCAAGCGCACTCTGAATACACGCGTCCAGGTGCTCTCGATCGTATACCGTCTCCGGGCTGTGCGACAGGTCGGCTATTTCGCGGTCGATCTCGTCTCCTCCGGCCATCATGATGCGCTCGTCCAGAGACTCCACATACGGTCTGCGTCTGCGCCTGCGGACTTCGTCGATGTAGAGGTTTGTGACGATTCTGTACAGCCACTTGTCGAAGGAGGTGCCCCGCCGGTAGCTGTCGAACGACCGGTACGCTCTTACGAAAGCCTCCTGCGCCAGATCCTGGGCCTCGTCGGGGTTGCCTGCCATTCGGAGCGCGATGTTGTATACTGAGTTCTGATAACGCAGTACCAGCGATTCGAACTCGGCTTCTTTTGACAAGTGTTGTGCAGTTACTGCAAGCGCCTGCTGGTTGACCAAAGGTATCACCCGCCTACACGTGATGTGCGTGTAATTGTGCGTTCAATTGGGTAACAACGTCATGCGCGCGGCACGAGTTCCCGCCCCAATTATACCGTTTTGCGGACGGGCGGGCGAGGACGGCTTGGGCCCTCAATGGGAACTCGCTGGAAGCCGCCGGCAGCCCCCGGGGCGACCGGGCATCAGGTTGGAGAGGGGGGCCTTGAGGTGTCGGATGAGCATTGTTCCGTCGCACCGGCTCAAGTTGTCGAGGTCATCGCCGCCCTCAAAGCGTTGGGCCATACTGCATACATTGCAGGCGGTGCCGTGAGGGACATGGTCATGGGGAGACCCAGCCCCGAGGACTGGGATGTGGCCACGTCCGCGCAGCCGGAGCAGGTGATGGCTGCCTTTGACAGGGTGATACCCACTGGTGCGGCTCACGGGACGGTGACGGTCCGCGAGGGCGGAATGAGCATCGAGGTGACCACATACCGAATAGACGGACCCTACGCGGACGGCAGGCATCCTGAGTACGTGCGGTTCGTGGCGGGCATCGAGGACGATCTTTCCAGGCGGGACTTCACCATAAACGCCATGGCCTTCGATCCCACTACCGGGGAGCTAGTGGATCCTTTCGGCGGGCGCGAAGACATTTTAGGGGGCCTGATCAGATGCGTGGGCGATCCTGCCGACAGATTCGCCGAAGACAAGCTCCGGATGGTGCGGGCCGCGCGCTTTGCGGCGAAGCTGGGCTTTCGGCCCGATCCGCGTCTGGCGGCGGCCGCGCGCGAACTGGCGCCCCAGATACAGCAGGTTTCGGTGGAGCGGGTAACCGACGAACTCACCAAGATGATGAGGGCTCCCAGACCATCGCTGGGCCTTGCGCTTCTCGATGAAATGGGAATCGCCCCATACGTCCTGCCCGAGCTGTGCGCGCTCGTGCCGCGCTGGCGGCGCGCTCCGCTCTATGCCATGTGCGATGAGTTGCCGGCCGAGCCTGCGGAACGGTTCGCCTTGCTGTTTGCGCCGATAGGCGCCGCAGGGGTCCGACGAGCGCTGGCGCGGATGCGCGCTTCCAATCGCGCCGGGGCCGATGTGGCTGCGATAATCCGGGGCGCGTTGGCGCTGACTGCGACTGCCTCGGGCGGTCCGACTGCATATTCGCTTCGGCTGATGGCATCGCAGATAGGCGCGGGCAGCCTGGCGCCGGCTGTTCGAGTGGCCTGCGCCATGCAGAGCTGCTCTGAAGATGAAAGACACGCCCTAAGCGAGCTGGCCCGCGCCGTCTTGGCCGCCCGACCCGCCTTGTGCGTTCGAGACCTGGCTGTGGACGGGCATGACGTGATGAGCTCCACCGGCATTAGCCCCGGCCCTGCTGTGAGACGCGTCCTTTCCGCGCTTCTCGGCGAGGTGCTGCGGGACCCCGCCGCGAACACCAAGCAGCGCCTGCTGGAACTGGCTCGCGAAATCGTCGAAGCTGAACGCCTTTCCCCGCGCGTGTGACGCGGATTTCTTGGGGGTGGTTTGATGGAAAAGCAACCGAAAGTCGTGGTCGCCCCTGACTCATTCAAGGGCAGCCTCACTGCCCGGCAGGTATGCCAGGCTGCACAAGAGGGGCTGCGCAGGGTGTGGCCCGAGGCCGAAGTCGTGTCCGTTCCCATGGCCGATGGAGGAGAAGGCACAGTCCAGTCGCTGGTGGACGCAACTGCCGGGCGGATCATCAATATCGACGTCGCTGGTCCGCTCGGCGAACCGGTCGCCGCGTTCTTCGGAGTGCTCGGCGACGCCGTTACAGCTGTGATAGAGATGGCTGCGGCGTCTGGATTGCCGTTGGTTCCGCGAGGCCGCAGAAATCCGCTTACGGCCACGACCCGGGGCACGGGCGAGCTCATCGCGAGCGCGCTCGATATGGGTTGCCGCCGGTTCATTATAGGCGTCGGCGGTTCCGCCACCAACGATGGAGGCGCCGGAATGGCGCAGGCGCTTGGGATCAGGCTGCTCGATGCGCGCGGTGCCGATATCGGGCCGGGCGGCGCGGAGCTTGCGCGGTTGGCCCGAATCGACGCGTCAGGCTTGGACGTGCGGGCATCGGAGTCGGAGTTCCTGGTGGCGTGCGATGTAGACAACCCTCTCACTGGGCCGCGAGGCGCATCGGCCGTGTATGGTCCGCAGAAAGGCGCCACGCCCGAGATGGTGGAGATCCTTGATGACGCCCTCAGAAACTTGGCCGCGGTCATCCGGCGCGATCTGGGCGCGGATGTGGACGGCATCCCGGGCGCTGGGGCCGCCGGGGGCTTGGGGGCCGGCCTGACGGCGTTCCTCGGCGCACGCCTCAAGCGGGGCATAGAGATTGTGACGGAGACCACGCGCCTTGGAGACAAGATGAAGGGTGCCGCCCTGGTCATCACGGGCGAAGGCCGTACTGACTTCCAGACTCTCTTCGGCAAGACCCCCATGGGAGTAGCGAGTGTCGCCAAGTCGCTCGGAATTCCCGTTGTGGTGATATCCGGCTCCGTTGCCGAGGATGCCAGGGGGCTCTACGCGCACGGCATTGACGCTCTGATGAGTATTGCAAAGGGACCGTGCACTATCGAGGAGGCGATTGCGCACGCCGGGCAGCTGGTGGCGGACGCGGCCGAGACGGCGGCGCGGCTGGTCTCCATCGGTCGCGGCGGGCCTGCGGGAGGGTTCGGACGGTGCTGACCGATTCTCAAGCCAACGTCCTCAGGGGGCTTGCGGGGAAACGCGCAGCCATAGTCGGCATGGGCGTGACCAACGTGCCGCTGATCCGGTTTCTGGCAAGCCGCGGGGTTCAGGCAACGGCATGCGATCAGAAACAAGCTGATTCTCTGGCCGCTGAGATGGACTCCCTGGCCGGACTGGACGTACAGTATCTGCTGGGCCCGGGATACCTCGATTCACTGCCCAGTTTCGATGTCGTGTATCTGTCGCCCGGCGTCAATCCCGGCCAGCCGGAGATAGAGGCCGCGCGCGCAGCGGGCGCGGCCGTAAGCTCGGAGATCGATCTTGTGCTGAGGCTGTCTGCCGCTCCGGTTGTGGGCATCACCGGCAGTTCAGGCAAGACTACCACGACTACACTCACAGGGCTCATGCTGCGCGAGGACGCGCGGCGCTTCCACCCCGACCGCCAGGTGCTGGTGGGCGGCAATATCGGCGCTCCCCTCATCGAGCGAGTGCTCACCGTGGGCGCCGATGACCTCATTGTGCTGGAACTGTCCAGCTTCCAGCTTAAGCTGCTGCAGATCAGCCCGCACGTGGCCGCGGTGCTCAACATCACCCCGAACCATCTCGACGTGCACCCGAGCATGGACGACTACATCTGGTCCAAGGAGAATATCGTGCGCCACCAGACCGAGCAGGACTGGGCCGTATTCGGCGCCGACAACGAGGTCGCCCAGACGATGGTCGAAAGGGCTCCCGGGCGGACGATGCTCTTCAGCGCTTCCCATTCGGTGCCCTGCGGGGCGTTCCTCGACGGCGACCGGTTGGTGACGAGGTGGTCCGACCGTGGCGAGCCAGGCGCAGGCGACACAGTTGTGGCGCACCGCTCCGATATCAGGATTCCGGGGATGCACAACGTGCAGAACGCACTGGCGGCCATAGCAGTATGCTCTGTAGTTGGCGCGCATCCCGGCGCGATGCGCGATGCGATAGCGGCGTTTTCCGGAGTGGAGCACCGTCTGGAGCCGGCGGGCGAGATCGACGGCGTGAGCTACATAAACGATTCGATTGCGACCACCCCATCGCGAGCAATCGCGGCGCTTGAGGCGATGGAGCGCCCCGTTGTTCTGATTGCCGGCGGATACGACAAACACCTGCCCTTCTCCGAAATGGCTCAGCTAGCATTGGGGAAGGTCACAGCTGTGGCGCTGGTGGGGGTGACCGCCGACAAGATCGAGCGGGCGTTGGTGGAGGCAGCGCAGCGAGCAGGCGTCGAGCCTCCTCAGATCATCAGGGCGGGGGCGTTTAGGGAGGCGGTGGAGGCGGCGAGAGGCGCGGCCCGGCCAGGCGATGTTGTGCTGCTTTCGCCGGCGTGTGCCAGCTACGGCTTGTTCCGCAACTTCGAGGAGAGAGGGCGCACGTTCAAGCAACTGGTGTCGGAGTTCGCCCGCGACTGATCGGCATCGGCGAGTCAATGCCGGAACCCGTCATCTGTCATCCGTAATTCTGAGCCCCCCTCACGAGTACGATTAGACTAGGCTCGTGTGGGGGGTTGTTCTAATGTATGTCGATATGGGCAGAAGAAGACGAAAACATGCCCGGGTCAGGATCGCGCAGGCTCGCCGCGACAGTTGGACGCGACCGGCGAGCGCTGTGGCTCTGTTCGGGATATGCGCGATGGTTCTGGCTGCGAATGCGCTGTGGCAGCGGCTGGAGCCGGGATACCCGATGGGCGCGGCTGTGCCCACCGCAAGCTCCGGCCAAGTCGGCCCGATGCTCAGCCTGGATATCGACATCACAGCGGATCCCGGGTGCGAGGTCGCCAGCTCGCGCTGGGCATCGTCGCAGGAGGGGGTCATCGAGCTATACGCGCGTGATGAGTCCTCCTCGAAAAGCGGGGGCTACCGTCTGCTGGACCGCGTCCAGGCAGGTCCTGTGGTTGAGCTGTCGCAGGTAGCGCTGGCGCCGTCGGCAGAAGCTGGATTGCTCGGCGCTCAACCCGACAAGCCGATCTGGGGCGTGCTGTTGGTAGCCGCGGCCGAATACGATCAGAGCGTGGGCGCGATGAGCCGGTCCACGGTTACAACAGCCTATGCCTGGGACGGCCGCAAGCTGGTCGAGGTCTGGTCGGCTACGACGCAGTCGGAGGCGGTATGGAACCTGGGCTGGGGCCAGTCGGAGGAGACCGCCGTCATCGGGAGAGGGGCGCGTCTGGGCGCCGGAGACTGGGTCCGTCTGACCGGCGTTTCGAAGGTGGAGTTCAGCGCCGGGCCGCGGCCTTCGATCATGCTGCGATCGTCTCAGAGACATGAGTCATACGATGAGAACAACGATGTGTTCACTACCATCAAGTCGCGGGAAGTCGCACAGACCTACTACTGGAGCGACCGGTGGAACGCGTTCATCCTTTCAGAGGCGATAGTCGGTCGGGACGGGGCGACGGGCATGGAGTATCCGCGAGCGGCAGGCGGGTTCAGCATTGCGGCTGGAACCGACCTTGCGGTGCTGGAGGCGGAGGGGCAGTGTGTGGAGGGACTCGTGTTCAGCCCGCCTCACCTGCTCCGGGTGAAGCTGCCTGACGGCAGGCGCTGCTTTGTGGGCGAGGGCAGCGTTCTCCCAATGCCTTCGCGTGCCATGGTATAATGCAACTGTCTAGCCAACATGGGGCCAACGGCTGCATTACTGTTGATAGGAGTGATTCCATGCCTGCTACGATAATCGACGGCAAAGCTGTGGCTGCGTCGATCCGGCAGGACGCCGCTGCTAAAGCGGCCCGGTTCAAGGAGGAGTACGGGCGTGAACCCGGGCTCGCAGTGGTCATCGTAGGCGACAATCCGGCGTCCCGCGTCTACGTGAACAGCAAGAAGAAGGCGTGCGCTCAGTGCGGCATCTACTCTGAAGAGCACGCGCTGCCCGCCGATGTCACCGAGGGTGAAACGCTTGATCTGGTGCGCCGCCTGAATGGCGATCCCAATATCGACGGCGTCCTGGTACAATTGCCGCTGCCGGAGCACATCTCTGAAGACAAGATCATCGAAACCATAGCCCCGTCCAAAGACGTGGACGGTTTTCACCCGATCAATGTCGGAAACCTAGTCGTGGGCAAGCCGGCGCTGCGACCGTGCACGCCCGCCGGGATCATGGAGCTGATACACCGCACTGGAATAGCGCTCAAGGGCAAGCATGCTGTGGTGGTGGGCAGGAGCAACATAGTGGGTAAGCCGGTCGCGCTGATGCTCCTGGCGGAGCACGCCACTGTCACGATATGCCATTCGCGCACTCAGGACTTGCCTGCCGTGTGCCGCAGCGCGGACGTGTTAGTGGCGGCGGTGGGGCGACCCCAGATGATAAAGGGAGACTGGATCAAGCCCGGCGCCGTGGTCATAGACGTGGGAGTGAACAGGATAGCTGAGAAGAAACTCGTGGGCGATGTGGATTTCGCGGGAGCAAGCGCAGTCGCAGCCGCGATAACCCCTGTGCCCGGCGGTGTGGGACCAATGACCATCGCCATGTTGATGCACAACTGCGTGCAGGCGGCTTTCGCGGCCCAGCAGTGAAAGCTCGGGGGCTGATCACAGGTGGAGCAAGAGATCTATGATGTGATGATCGTCGGGGCGGGTCCTGCAGGCATGTCGGCGGCGGTGAACGCGCGCGTTCGCAACAAGTCGGTCGCTCTCGTGTCTCGCAGGTTCACCAGCCCCAGTCTTGCCCGGGCACCGGCTATCCATAACTACCTGGGCGTGGAGGGTGTCTCCGGGTCGGAGTTGTACAAGCGGTTCCTGGAGCACGCGCGCAGGTCGGAGGCGCAACTGATCGAATCCGACGTGATCGGGATATACGACATGGGCGGATACTTTTCGGCGCTGGCCTCCGCCGGCGACATCTCAGCCCGAGCCGTGGTAATCGCGACAGGCGCCGTCCAGTCGGCGTCGATTCCAGGCGAATCGACCCTGGTGGGCTCGGGGGTCAGCTACTGCGCCACGTGCGATGGCCCTCTGTACCGGGGCAAGCGCGTGGTGGTTTTGGGATACACAGCCGCGGCGCGCGAGGAAGCCAACTTTCTTGCCGAGATATGCTCGGAAGTCACGTATGTGGACTTGCAGCGAGGCAAGATGGGCGATGGCCCATCGCTGGCCGACTCGATCCGGGTGGTTACCGGGAAGGTTCTCAGCATACGTGGGGAGACGATTGCTACCCATGTCCAGCTGGAAGAGGAGTCAATACCGGCGGACGGGGTGTTTGTCATCCGCGAGTCCATCCCCATTGAGCGACTTCTGGACGGGTTGACCATCGCCGACGGCGCCATCGCAGTCGACCGGGAGATGGCCACAAGCGTTCCAGGAGTGTTCGCTGCCGGCGACTGCACCGGCCGTCCATGGCAGGTGGCCAAGGCTGTAGGCGAGGGGTTGGCGGCCGGGCTTTCGGCCGCGCGGCACGTCGACCGGCTTGCTGCCGCGGCCCGCATCGTGTAGCTGCTGCGGCGGCGCCGGAGGCGGGTCAAGCGCCCCGATTCCGACCACGCCGACCCGCAACGACTTGCTGAGAACTACCTAGAGAGATTCCACTCGTCGCTTCTGTACTTGACAGCCAACTCCGATGCCAAATCCAGCTCGGCCTGGGTCAACTGCCCAGGCCGGGCATTTCTCATCACTTCTGATGTCAGTCCGGCTGCGATGGCCTTGGCCAGCTGTGTCAGCAGGCGTTCAGGGGAGATATCCACTGGGAACCCTGGGATGAACTCACCCGCAGTGGCCACGCGACTCGACAGCTCGAGCCCCGATCCTGGCGACAGGCCCATCACAGCTTCTGTGGTGGTGAAGTCCATGGATATGAGGATGGAGCCGTGTTGCAGAAGAGTCGAGCCCCGCCTGACCTGGGCGGATCCCACGATCTTTCGTCCTGCCGCCAGGAGTTCGTAGGAGGACGGCGAATCGAAGCACGCCGCCGAGATGCCGCGGTCGGGCTCGCGACCGAGCTCGCGGTCGCCATCACAATCGCAGTCTCGGCGGCTCCCTCGATGGGCCCGGCCGGCATCGCGCGGCGCAAGTTCCACGGGTATCCCCATTCGGGCTAGGCCGGCGGCTAGCCCGCGACTGAGTGTCAGGTAGGTGTCGAGCACGCCGGTGCTTGTGCCCCCCCGTGCGCTGCTGCTGTTGCAGTCGCGGTTGCAGTTGCCATCGCCCTCGCGCGCGCAGGCCAGTTCCGATGTGGCTGCAACTACAGCGTAGGTCAGCTCATGATCGTGCAGAACCGCTCGACCTCCAGTTGGGCGCCGCACGAAGCCGTAGCCCAGGGTCGCAAGAGCGTCCAAATCAGCTGACCGCGCGGCACGCTGGAACCGGCCTATCGAAAGGCACGCCGGCTGCCAGCTGTAGAGCCGGAGCGTCGGGGGCGATTGCCCCTGGCGAACGGCCTCGAGTATGGCCTCGTCTATGGCCATGTTGGTAGCGCCGTCGGCTGCTGGCGAGTTGATGATTCTCCACGCAGCAGAACTCTGTGTCATCGAGCTGGTCTCCTCTCTGCATCGACCGGGTCCTCGTCGGCCGGCTCAGCGCCGGGCAGCTCCGGATCGGTCAATTCTACGCCTGCTAGCGCCATGTCGGCGGCGGCTGCGGCTTCTGCCGGGGTAAGCGGGCGTGGATAGTTGTAAGGAGTGCGGCCCGGGCGCTCATTGTAGCAGGGCCGGTTGCATCCGGGGCATCCGGATGTTTGGAAAGCCGCGCCCGATGCGGCGATCGCCTCCACCAGGGAGCGAGGAAGCGCTATGGCCACGAGACGTCCCGACCAGAATCGGAACTCCGAAAGACCCGCGGCGGCCTGCTCCAGATGCGCATGCCTCAGTAGGTAGCAGCAGAGCTGGATCCGGCGATATGAGTTCAGGTCGGGGGGCCGTCTCGAGGCCAGGCGAGTGCCTCGGAGCGGAGTGAAGGCGAACAAGCCTACGGCGACGCCCTGCTGATGCATGGATGCCGCAAGCGAGATGATCTCCTCTTCGGTTTCGCCCAGTCCGGCTATGAGATGGGTGCTGATGCGGCCGGGGAAGCGGGACGCGCACTCGCCTATCAGATCGAGCGCCCGCGACATGTCGTGTCCCTTGATCTCGCGGTATAGTCGCTGGTTGCAGGCATCTATGGGAAGGGCGACCCTGTCGGCGCCGGCTTCGATCAGCGCCGCGACCTGCTGGCTTCTGGCCGTGGCCGAGTACGACACGCTCACAGGCACATCCGTCCCGGCCGCGCTTCGGAGCAACTTCACGGCGGCGAGCGATCTCGCGAACGCCCCGGGCGAGCCCACCACCTGCGCGCAGGCCCTCTGCACACTGCCCGCGCCGGCCGCGGCGCCGAGGGCCCGGGCCAGGTCATCCGCTGCGAACTCCGGCCACGTCACTCTGGAGAGCTTGTCGGCCGATGCCGCGCTGCCGCGCGCCTGGGCGCAGAAGGCGCAGTCATGGGCGCATCGTTCGCCTACCATAATATACGCGCAGGTCGGTTCGTCGAACGACGCAATGGGCGAAAGCCCCAGGACGCTCGCGGTGCCGGCTGATACTCTGATCTTGTTCAACTCGTCGTGTGCCATGTCATGTCCGCTCCTCTGGGCCAATACCTGGACTGATTCTCAGACTGATGCTGAGAGAACCGCTGACTCCTCGGCAGCGAGGTGTCAACGGTTCTCCACTAGTTGACCGGCTGTCGCCTTTGGTGCACGTTGCCGGCGGACCCTGCGGCTTGCGATCCCTCGCGATTGCGCGCTGTTCCCTACGATTCTCGGGTGTAGCGCAGGATCGGCTTCCTAGCGGCCTGGGTTTCGTCCAGCCGACCGACGGGCGTATGATGCGGTGCATCGTGTAGCACCTCAGGATGGGTTTCGGCTTCCTTTGCGATCCGGATCATCGCGTCGATGAACTCGTCCAGCGTCTCCCGGCTCTCGGTCTCAGTGGGCTCGATCATGAACGCCTCGTCCACGATGAGCGGGAAGTAGATCGTCGGAGCGTGGAACCCGAAGTCCAGCAGGCGCTTGGCGATGTCCAGCGTGCGCACTCCGTGTTCCCGCTTCTGCCGCGTGCCGGCCAGCACGCACTCGTGCTTGCAGTCACGGTCGTACGGGAGATCATAGTAGGGCTGGAGCTTCCGCATGATGTAGTTGGCGGCAAGGACTGCGTGTTCACTTGCGGCTCTGAGGCCGTTGGGCCCCATGGACCGGATGTAGGCCCAGGCCTTGACCACTACGCCGAAGTTGCCGTTGAACGAGTGGACCCGTCCGATGGACTGGGGCCTATCGTAGTCCCACACGTACATCCCTGTTTCTTCCTCCAACTTAACCAGGGGCGCCGGCAGGAACGGCTCGAGGAATGCCTTGACCCCTACCGGGCCGGCCCCGGGGCCTCCGCCTCCGTGCGGTGTGGACAGGGTCTTGTGCACGTTGAGGTGCACGACATCGAAGCCCATGTCGCCCGGGCGCGATTTGCCCATTATCGCGTTGGCGTTGGCGCCGTCGTAGTAGAGCAGCGCGCCGCACCCGTGGACCAGCGCTGCGATTTCGCGTACATTCTCCTCGAACAGGCCCAGGGTGTTGGGGTTGGTGAGCATAAGGGCCGCCGTCTCCGGCCCGACCTTCGACCGAAGGTCGTCCACGTCTACGTTGCCTCGCTCGTCCGACTTGACTACTACGATCTCCATTCCGGCGCTAGCGGCGCTGGCAGGGTTGGTGCCATGAGCCGAGTCGGGCACGAGCACGCGTGTGCGGTGTTCACCCCTTGATCCGTGGTATGCTCGGATTATGAACAGACCGGTGATCTCTCCGTGGGCTCCGGCTGCAGGCTGGAAGGTGAAACGACTCATCCCGCACAGCTCGGAGAGGTAGTTGTCCATGGAGTGAAGGAGCTCCATGGCCCCTTGCACAGTCGCCTCGTCCTGGTCCGGGTGGATCAGCGCGAATCCCGGCATGCGCGCGGCGTCCTCGTTCACCTTGGGATTGTACTTCATGGTGCACGAACCCAGCGGGTAGAACCCGGTGTCTACAGAGTGGTTGAGCTGCGACAGGTTGACGAAATGCCTAACTACGTCGACCTCGCTCACTTCGGGCAGTCCCAAAGGCTCGTGCCTGAGCACCTGCTTGGGGAGGAACGAAGCCAGATCTGGAGTGGGCACCTCCGGGGCCGGAAGGCTGATGGCGGTCCGCCCTGGCGACGACAGTTCGAAGATAAGCGGCTGCGGGCCTCTCATGCTAGCACCTCCAGTTCCCGAATGAGTGTGTCGAGCTGTTCCCGAGTGCGCTTCTCGGTAACCGCCCACAGCGTGCACCCTGAAAGCTCCGGGTACTCGGGCTCGATGGTCTTGCCGCCGATTATCCCGGCTGCCAGGAGCTCCTCGTTCATGTCATCGCATGGCATTGAAGAGCGCACAACGAACTCGTTGAAGAACGGCCCGGAGAGCGGGATCTGGAATCCGGCGATGGACTCCATCCGATCCCGCAGGTAGTGGGCTCTGTATGTGCAGATTTCCGCTACCTTCCGCATGCCTGCCGGCCCCATCAAGCTCATGTATATCGTGGAAGCCAGCGCGCACAGGGCCTCGTTGGAGCAGATATTGCTGGTGGCGCTCTCGCGCCGGATATGCTGTTCGCGCGCCTGAAGTGTGAGCGCGAACCCGCGCCGCCCGGCATCGTCCACTGTCTGTCCAACCAGCCGCCCCGGCATCTTGCGCATCAGTTTGCTTGTGGTTGCGAAGAACCCCAAGAGCGGTCCGCCGAAGCTCATGGATATCCCCATGGGCTGCCCCTCTCCCACGGCGATGTCGGCGCCGTAGGACCCCGGAGGAGCCAGAATGCCCAGCGAGATCGGGTTTACCACCGCCACAAGAAGTCCGCCTCCCGCGTGAACAGCCTCGCCCAGCTGGTCCATCTCCTCCACGATGCCGAAATAGTTGGGCGACTGGACTATGAGGCAAGCAGCGTCTTCAGCGAGGGAAGCCGGCACTTGCGAAACCGGGGTGACGCCGCGACTTTTGCAGAAGTCGACTTCCGTCACGTCTATGCCGCGCGGGGCGGCGTAGGTCTGCAGAACCTGCCGGTACCTGGGGTTGACTGCCTTCGATACCAGCACCTTGCTGCGTCTGGTGGAGGCGCATGCCATGATGGCCGCCTCGGCCGTGCCGGTGCCAGCGTCGTACATGGACGCGTTGGATACCTCCATGCCGGTCAGCTCCGAGATCATGGTCTGATACTCGAAGATCGCCTGCAGTGTGCCCTGGCTCACCTCAGCTTGATAGGGGGTATAGGCGGTGTAGAACTCGCCGCGGCTGATCATGTGATCGATCACGCTTGGAATGTAGTGGTCGTAGATCCCGGCCCCGAGGTAGCACGCGCACTCGTCGGCGTTGGCGCACTTCGACGAAAGACGCGATAGCTCCGACATGAGTTCGGGTTCAGTGAGCGCCGCCGGCATGGCCAGCGGGCGCGTCAGACGGAACTCCTGTGGAATGTCGGCGAAGAGGTCGTCGATGCGGCTTGCGCCCACCACCTCGAGCATCGCCTGCACATCGGCCTCAGTATTGGGGATGAACCTGTGCGGCGAGCCCATCAGTGGCCGGCCTCCTTCACGAACTCGTCATACTGGGCGCGGTCCATGAGGGCGTCCAACTCGGAAGGGTCGCTCATTTCCAATCGGGCGATCCACCCTTCGCCCATAGGGCTCTCATTCAGAAGACCGGCCTCGTCCTCGAGCGCCTCGTTGGCCTCTACGACCTCGCCTGACACAGGGGCGAACACGTCCGACGCGGCCTTCACCGATTCCACCGCTGCGAGTCTTTCGCCAGCCCGGATCTTTTCGCCCGGCGCAGGTAGTTCCACGTACACCAGGTCCCCCAGTTCCTGCACGGCGAAGTCGGTGATGCCGATGGTGGCTATGTTCTCTTCGACCTTGACCCATTCGTGCTCGCGAGTGTACTTCACTGAAGACATTTCCGATCTACCCCTTCCTGTAAGCCTTTTTGTAGAATGGAGTTTTGACCACTCGGACCGGCACGGCTTTGCCCCGGATATCGATGGCGAGCTCCGTTCCAGCCTTGGCATATTCTGTGGATACCAGGGCCATTGCGAGGCCCCGACCAAACGTTGGCGAGAACATTCCGGACGTGACCCGACCGATCTCCTGGCCTGCGGCCAGCACAGGGTAGCCCTCGCGCGGCACGCCGCGGCCGGCAAGCTCCAGGCCGACCACCCGGGAGGCCAGCCCCTGCTGCTTTGCGGCCGTGAGCGCCTCGCGCCCGATGAAATCGGGTTTGTCGAGTTTCACGAAGAAGCCCAGATTGCCCTGGAGAGGCGAAATGGACTGCGAGATCTCATGCCCGTACAGGGGCAGAGCCGCCTCAAAGCGGAGTGAGTCGCGGGCGCCCAGGCCCGCGGGGATCAGCCCGTCGGCCTTGCCCGACTCCAGGAGAGTATCCCAGATATGGCGGGCGTCTTCGGGCTTGCAGTAGATCTCAAAACCGTCTTCACCTGTGTATCCAGTGCGCGATACTAGGCACTTCCGCCCGGCTATCGTCGCCGCGGGAAGGCACCAGAAGAACTTGATCGAGTCCAGGTCGTCCGCGGCGTTCCTCTGCAGTATGGTCTGCGCTGCCGGGCCCTGTATCGCTATCTGCGCCACCTGCGAAGAGATATTCTTGACTGTCGCATCATATCCTGAGATATTGCGCAAGATCCAGTCGTAGTCCTTGCCTGTGTTGGAGGCATTAACTACCAACCAGTAGTCATTCTCGCATACTCGGTAGATTAGTATGTCGTCGACCACGCCGCCGTCAGGGTAGCACATGGGGCTGTAGACGATCTGCCGCACCTGCATCTTCGAACAGTCATTGGTCACCAGGCGCTGGATGAACGGCAGGGCGTCCGGTCCGGTCAGGTGAACCTCGCCCATGTGCGACACGTCAAACAGCCCTGCCTTCTCCCTCACCGCCCGGTGTTCCTCGAGAATGCCGGAATACTGCACGGGAAGAGCCCAGCCGCCGAAGTCCACTATCCGCCCTCCTGCTTTCACGTGCGCTTCATATAGTGGGGTCTTGCGGAGTTCCGACATCACGCCACCTCCTTTTTTCGCTGACAACATGCTGCCTACTTCTAATTCATTGTGCCTATGCAAAGTCCTTCTCCTCTTCGCCGACCGGCCGAGCGGCAGCTCGGGGCGGTTGAGCCGCAGAGCGGGAGGAACGGGCACCCTAAGGGACGAATACAACGGCAGGCTTGCGACTGTCATCAGCGGCCAGTAACTAGGAGGATCAAGACTATGCACGATATCGTGATAATCGGCGGAGGTCCAGGGGGTTACGTATGCGCCATCAGAGCCGCCCAGAACGGCCTGTCGGTGGCGCTCGTAGAGAAAGGTCAGCTCGGAGGCACGTGCCTCAATCGAGGTTGCATACCCACGAAGGCTCTTGCCCACACAGCGGATGTCATGGATGCGGTGAGCCGCGGCGCGGATCTGGGGCTCGTCATCCCAGAAGCGCGGGTGGATTTCGCCCGTGTGATGGCTAGGAAAGACAGGGTGGTTGCGAGGCTTCGCGGCGGCATCGGCTTGTTGCTTAAGAGACGCAAGATCGACGTATTGAGCGGCGTTGGCACGCTGGCCGGCACGCGCGCGGTTGAGGCGACGGCCTTGGACGGGTCGACCACGCGGCTGGAAGCACGCACCATTGTGATCGCCACAGGGTCTGAGCCCATTGCCCCGAGGATGTTCGGGTATGATGGAGTCAACATGCTTACCAGCGAGGATGTCCTGAAGCTGAAGGAACTGCCGGAGAGCATGCTGATCGTGGGGGCCGGGGTGATCGGATGCGAATTCGCCAGTATCTTTCGCGCGTTCGGCTGTGAGGTCACTCTGGTCGACATAATGCCCAGCATACTGCCTATGGTCGATGACGATGTGGCTGCTGTGGTGCGCACGGCCTTCGCGAAACGAGGTATTAGGATACACACCGGGACGAAGATAACTGAAGTGAAGGTCGCGGACGGCCGAGTTGAAGCGGCTTGCGAGAACGGAAAGACGCTAGCGGCCGAGAAGGGCGTGCTGTCGGTGGGGCGTCGCTCGACTACAGGCGGAGTCGGCGCTTCCGATGTAGGCGTCGAGACCGGCAATTCCGGAGAGATCGTCGTGGATTCGCGCATGCGGACTAACGTGGCAGGGATCTGGGCGATCGGCGATGTCACCGGCAAGTCGCAACTGGCTCACGTTGCTTCTGCACAAGGCCTTGCAGTGGCAGCCAACGCGGCTGGCCAGAACCGCAGCATGGAGTATTACGCCGTCCCGAACTGCATATTCACGAACCCGGAGATTGCCGTGGTGGGCGTGTCGGAGCGGAGCGCGCTCGAGTCGGGCATCGACCACAGAGTGGGCAAGTTCCCCTTCCTGGCATCAGGCAAGGCGATGGCTATGGGCGCGCCGGAGGGATTCGTCAAGATCATCGTCGACAGCGCCGGTCGGGTGATCGGGGGTCAGGTTGTTGGCGCGCACGCGTCCGATCTCATTGCTGAGATTGCCTTGGCCGTGTCGCGCCGCCTCAAACTGGAAGACATCGAGCACACCATTCACGCCCATCCTACTCTGGCCGAATCCACGGCGGAGGCGGCGGAGGCGGTTATGGGGCGAGCAGTACACATTTGATGTCGTCTTTTCATGGGCCGCCCCTAGACCAATCTACATGTTTCACGCTGCTTGCGTGTTAGAATCATCCGAGGCATCAACGCAGTGTGTGTGAGGAATGCTGCCGGCGGGGGGCGGCGCCTACATACACCGGAGGGTGGCACGGATGATAGACGACCGCGTGGGTGTATTCCGAAGACAGCGAAGACCGCCATCGGGCGGCAGACCCAGCGCAGCGCACACCCCACGCGCCCCACGCGCCCCACGCATCCCGCAGCGCGCGCGTGGTTCGCGCGGCCTGCGCCTCTCGCGTTTTCTCTGGGCCCTAGGGCCCATGGCAATAGGCGCCGCAGGCTTCCTGGCCGGTACTGCCAGGTTGCTTGGCGCCTATTCTCCTTTTGGGATAGTGGCTGTCGGGGCCGCCGCGGCGTCATGCAACAGCGATGCAGCGCGCGTCATGCCCGCGATCGCGGGCGCGTTCATCGGTAGTGCATTTGCGGGCGGGCCTGTGGCGGTGATGGCCCTGTCCATATCGTCTGCTCTTCTTTTGGCGCTTCCGGGAGGCGTTCGAAAATGGACGGGATGGTTGGCGGGGACGTGCGTGTTTCTTGCGTCTGGCACCGGAGCGGCGCTCGCCCAGATCATCGCAGGTCAGGGCGTGCACCTGCCTGTAGTAGCCCTGTCCGAAGCGGCGCTTGCCGGCGCTGCAGCCGCCGTCATTGTCCCGGCGGCACTGGCGTGGCGGAGCCCGGGGGGCGGCGATCCGCGCCTGCCTTCGCGACTGGATGTCGCATCGCTGCTTCTCGGCGCTGGGATCGCGTGCGCCGGGCTTGACCGAATCTCCTTCTCGGGTGTGTCTTTGGGGGCAATTGCGGCTTTCTACTTGTCGGCGGTCTCAGGCATCATGGCGGGCCCCGGCGCCGGGGCCATAGCAGGAGGCGCGGCCGGGTTGGCCATGTCCGCGGCCGGCGATGTGCCGGGGGCCATTGTCGGCGCCGCCGCGGCCGCGGGGGCTGTATCCGGGATCGTGGGCAGACGGAGCAGAGGCCTCGCTGCCCCTGCCATTTTGCTGTCGGCGATGTTCTTCGGGAGGCAGTTCGGCACGCCCGGCGAACTGACTGGGTTCCTCGTCGAGGCATCCATGGCTGCGGTCGCTCTGATGGCGACCCCGGCTAGGTGGGTGGGGGAAATCGCCTGGAGGCTTCCGCTTGAGGCCCATGCCGCGGGACGTCAGGATGAGTGCCGCGCCCGGGTGCACCATCTGGTGTACGAGAGGCTGCTTGCGACTGCGAGAGTCTTCCAGGACCTGTCGCTCGCATATGGCGGGGCGCCGTTCGGCACCGTGAACTCGGCGGCGGGCGAGTCGGCTGCGGCTGACCACGGGGAGGATCTGGACGAACGGCCGCGCGACATAGCCTCATCAGTCGCGGCTGTCAGAGCTCGGGCATGCTCCGGCTGCGCGTCCTACAATTCATGCTGGAAGGAGCTATTCTTCCGTACCTATCGAGAGATCGTGGATGCACTGGCCCTTGCTGAGCTATTCGGTGAGATTGATGCAGCCGGACTGCCCCGGGGGCTAGTGGGCCGGTGTTCGCGCCGCGAGGCGCTGGCCAGGGCGGCCGCTTGCGTCGTGGGGCCGCTGTTGGTTGCCCCGGCGGCGCAGCCTACAAGGGAGGCTTCGTTTTCCATGCCGATGGAGGCGGCCGCGGCCATCTTGTCGCTGCAGACAGCCGGCGTCGCCCACGCCCTAACCCGCGCGGCGTTCGAGTCGCAGTCGGCGATGGCGTCCAACGAAGAGGCTGAGCGCGCCATCCGCGGGCGCCTCAAGCGAGCCGGCATCGAGACCAAGTGTGTGAGCGTGTCCAACACTGGGCGGGGAGGGCTCCAGGTGCAGGTGGTAAGGGCAGAGTGCGATCGCGCGTGCGAGTGTGCCGGCGAGTGCGTCCACACCATGGCTCCGGCTGTTTCCGGAGTGGTAGGACGCTCCATGTTGGTTGGGGATGTCCAGCGCTCTTCTTGCGCCCCCCGGCGGCCGACAACGGCCGAGTGCAGTGTGCGTCTGTTGCCCGCGTGTCGGTATGCGCTGGAGACGGAGGCGCTCTCGGTGCCGAGGACTGAGAATGATGTTAGCGGGGACTATCACAGTGTGGTCAGTCTGGGCGATGGCAGGGTCGCAGTGCTCATCTCAGACGGGATGGGCGTGGGCCGGGTCGCATCGGCCCAGAGCCAGGCTACGGTGTCGGCTTTGGCCAGGCTGCTCCAGACTGGCCTGGACGCCGCGTTCGCAGTGGAGACTGTGAACGCCCTCATGTCGGTGCGCCCAGCCTCCGACCCCTTCGCCACGCTGGATGTTGTGGTCGTTGATCTCTACAGTGGCGATGCCGAGATGATCAAGGCGGGGGCTCCGCCTGCCTATATCAGGCGCGGCTCACGCGTAACGGCCATCGGCGCGCCGTCTGCGCCGGCCGGCGTGTCGATTCCTGCCCGTACTGCGAGTTTCCATCATACCCTCGAAGAGGGCGACATCATCGTGCTGGCTACAGACGGAGTGACCGAGGGCCAGAGCGACCTGCCCGAAGTCGATGCTGAGCTAGCGCGCGTCATCCAGCGGGCCCCGGACGGCTGCCCGTCGAGTGTGGCGCAGACGGTGATGAACTGGGCCAGGGCCGGAACGCCCACGCGGGGTGGAGGTGTGCAGAAGCCGTCCAGAGACGATATGACGGTGTTCGTGGCCCGGTTGGCGAAGGCAACGGCGGATGCAGGAATGGCAGGCGTGGCAGGGATAGACGCGCGTGTTGTGGAAACGTCTTCCCCGGAGGGTGAGGTTGATGAGCCGCAATAGTCTGGCCAGGATCGCTCTGGAGACGATGCGCAAGTATTCCATGATCGATACTGGCGATGGCGTGGTGGTGGGGGTCTCGGGGGGGCCCGATTCCGTATCTCTCCTTCATTTTCTCAACTCTATTGCTCCACGGTACAGTCTCAAGCTTCATATAGCCCATGTGAATCACATGATACGCGGGGTCGGCGCCGATGAGGATGCACTGTTCGTGGAGGAGTTGGCGCAGTCTTTGAGTATACCCTTTACTGTGGAGAGGGTGGACGTGCCGCGACTGGCGAGGGAACTCGGGGTTACTGTGGAAGACGCAGGGCGCGATGCCCGTTACGGGCTGTACCGCAGAATCTGCGTCGAGCGCGGGTTTGCCCGGGCGGCGGTGGCCCACCACGCCGACGACCAGGCCGAAACGGTGCTCATGCGCATACTTCGCGGCGCCGGCCTGCGCGGATTGGCCGGCATTCCGCCCGTGCGCGAGCTGGGCGATGGGGTCACGGTGATCAGGCCGTTCATTGAAGTGTCGCGCGCGCAGATAGAAGAGTACTGCATGCAGCGGGGGCTGGCAACGCGCACTGATCCGACGAATGCGGACACGCAGTACTTCCGCAACAGGGTGCGCTGTGAACTTCTGCCGCTTCTGGAGCGCGACTACAACTCCCACATCCGCGTTGGACTGGCCCGGCTTGCGCACCTGGCGGCGCAAGATGAGCAATACCTTGAGAAGCAGGCGCTCGAGCTGCTGGACGCGGCTGCGGCTGCGGCGACCGCCGGCGCAACCGTGGATTCTGGCGCACGGCAGGGGCGGGTCGAACTCGACCGGGATACGCTGCGGCAAGCCGCAGCGCCTGTCGCCTCGCGCGCGTTCGCGCTGGCTTTCGCGGCAGCGGCGGGAGGGAGCCGCGATCTCTACTGGACTCACATAGACGCCATGGCGGCTCTGGCTAGTAGCGGGAGTGCAGGGAATTCGATAGACTTGCCCAAAGGCGTACGGGCCCGCCTCACGTACGATACAATAGTGGTAGAGTCGGCCGAGTCTGCCGAGCTTGACGGTCTGTTCAGCGCGGGCGGGTCCTGCGAGCCACGTGAGATTCAAGTCGCTGTGCCGGGAGTGAGCCCTGTGGGGTGGGCTGGGATCACAGTCTGCGCAGGCGCAGGTGAAGGGCCGGCCGGCGAGCCCTCAAGCCTGGCCGAACTGGCCTGCATGGCCAACTGCGCGCTGGCCGGCTCAGGGTTTCGCGGGCTGTGTGTGGATGCTCTCGGCATCGGTCGGGAGTGGGCAGTGTTCGACGCAGACCAGATAGACCTGAATACGCTGGTCGTCCGCCCTTGGCGCGCAGGCGACAGGATCTCTCCTTTTGGGATGGCGGGCGCCAAGAGACTGTCTGATCTGTTCGTGGACGAGAAGGTGCCCCGGTCGCACCGGTCGCGCCTGGCGGTGCTGGCTTCCGGCGATGAGGTACTGTGGGTTGTGGGCGTGAGAGCGAGCGGGCGAGGAGCGGTGACATCTTCCACGAAGCATCTGGTCGTCGTGGTGGCCAACGCGGATGATTGCGTCGATGATGCATAAACCGGTTGGTGAGGAAACTGTACGGCCATGTGTTTCGTTTGTGATAGAAAAGGCGCTATGCTATAATGTGTTCACGCATAACGGGGATTATCTATTATTTGGGGTTGCATTTGCAGCATGCACCTGAATTAGTCAGGGAAGGAGGAAGGCGCATGTACCACGATGTCCTGATGCAGAGGGCGTCTTGCGCCTACTTGCCGTGAACAATAGGTTGATGAAAAGCCTTGCTCTATGGCTGTTGCTCGGCCTGATAGCAGTCTCCATATCCAACTCGCTCTTCATGGGCAAATCCCGCACCGATGAGATCTCGGCTAGCCAGTTCATGAAATACTGGCAGGATCGGAAGGTTACGCAACTCGAGATAGTCGGCGATAACGCAATCCGGGGCACTCTTGACGATGGGCGAAAGTTCAAGCTGTACTACCCCGATGTGAAGGGCTTGGTCGAGGATGTTAGGAACGACCCTGAACTTGCATCGCGCGTCGAGATCAGCATGATTCCTGAAAGTCAGGGGGCCTGGTGGATTGCGCTTATCCCCAATCTGATATCGATAGTGTTGCTGTTCGCTGTGTTCTTCTTCATCATGAACCAGCTTCAGGGCGGGGGCAACAAGGCGATGCAGTTCGGGCGGAGCCGGGCCAAACTCCATGCCAGCGAGCGAGGGCGCGTGACATTCGACGACGTTGCCGGAGTGGACGAGGTCAAAGAGGAACTCGTGGAGATCGTCGACTACTTGAAGCACCCCAAGCGCTATATCGAGCTTGGGGCCAGGATACCCAGGGGCATTCTGCTGGTGGGTCCTCCCGGAACCGGCAAGACCCTGCTCGCCAAGGCAGTGGCGGGCGAGGCGGATGTTCCGTTCTTCAGCGTCAGCGGCTCCGACTTTGTGGAGATGTTCGTGGGCGTGGGCGCGAGCCGTGTGCGCGACATGTTCGACCAGGCGAAGAAGAACGCTCCGTGTATTGTGTTTATCGATGAGATCGACGCGGTGGGGCGGCAGAGAGGCGCCGGTTTGGGCGGCGGTCATGATGAGCGTGAGCAGACCCTCAATCAGCTGCTCTCCGAGATGGACGGGTTCGATCCCAATTCCGGGATCATAATCCTGGCCGCGACTAACAGGCCCGATGTCCTCGATCCCGCGTTGCTGCGCGCGGGCAGGTTCGACCGGCACATAGTGGTGGATGCGCCCGATCAGCGCGGGAGAGAGGAGATACTCAAGATTCACGCCAAGAACAAACCTCTGGAACCGGATGTGGATCTCAAAGCGCTTTCCAAGCGCACCCCCGGTTTCACCGGCGCTGACCTTGCGAACCTCTTGAACGAAGCGGCGCTACTGGCGGCCAGGCTCAACAAGAAAAAGGTGGCTATGGCCGAGATGTCGGAGGCGATAGAGCGAATAGTGGCGGGTCCCGCCAAGAAGGGCCGGATCATGAGCGAGCGCGAGAGGGATCTGGTGGCCTATCATGAGTCGGGCCACGCGATGCTGGCCCACCTCCTGCCGGGAGCCGATCCGGTTGTCAAGGTGTCGATAGTGGGCCGAGGACGGGCCGGAGGCTACACCCTGATGGTGCCGGAGGACGACAGGAGATATCGGTACTCCACGAAGTCTGAGATCATGAATGAGATCATAGTGGCCCTGGGCGGTCGGGTTGCAGAAGAGCTGGTGCTGGGCGAGATCAGCACCGGCGCCGGCATGGACTTGGAGCGCGTGAGCAAGACCGCTCGCAAGATGGTCACTGAATACGGCATGAGCGAACTCGGCCCGATGACGTTCGGCCGCAGCCAGGAGGAGCAGGTCTTCCTGGGGCGCGATATTTCCCGCGACCGTAACTACAGTGAAGAGGTGGCCGCGAAGATCGACGAAGAGGTTCACAAGATAGTGACCGCTGCCCATGATCGGGCGCGGCAGATGCTCTCCGATAACGTCGATAAGCTGCACAAGCTGGCTCAGACCCTCAAGGAGAGGGAGACCGTCGAGGGCGATGAACTCGAGGGCATCCTGGCAGACACTGCCGAAGCTAGCCGGGCCGGGGCGCGGGGCGCGCAGACTGCGGCGACTCGTGGACCGGGATCGGAGTCGCCGGCTCCGTCAGCCGGGGACGCCAGAGGCACCCTTGCAGCCATCGAGGAGAGGTTGAAGTCGGGCGGCAAGCGTGAGCCCAACCCCGAAGGCGCGCCGGCCTAGCGCCGGCCGCGAGGGTGCGTGCAATCCGTCAATGGGGCGGGCAGGGCCCATGCCGGGTCTGCCTGACATACCGGTCGCATCGGCGCATGGTAGAGTGCGCCGGCGCGGCCGGTTTTTGCGCACACGATTCCACCGCTGAATCGCCGTCTTGGGCAGCCGGCAGGCAGTGTCAAGAGCTAGAAAGCAGCGAAGGTCCAGAAGCAACAGGACGATGCGGAGGAGGAATACAGGTATGACGCATGCTGAGAAACAGGCAGCCGCGATGTGGCAGGATGTAATGCCCATGAGCGGTATTGTGGAGAACCGGATGATCGAGTGCGTGGATGCCCTCGAGAAGCGGGGTTACGACGTGTCGGAGGCAAGGCAGCTCATTCCTCGGGGGTGGGAGGCATACAATTCCGGAGACTACTGGGCTCTTCAGAAAGTGATCGCGATGATGTGGGAGGCTCTGCGGCGGGCCCCGAAAATGGTGAACGACGACCACCTGCCCGATACTTGGGACGAACTCAAGCGAAGCTGGACCGCTGTCGCAGGGCGCGAAATATGCAGTGTGGATGCAGGGAATCAGGCCTATCGTGACAAAGTATATGGCGCTTGGTACGGCAAGTGTATAGGCTGCGCCCTGGGAGACCCTTCCGCGGGATGGCCCAGCGCCAAGGTGCGGAAAGAGCGCGGCAGGGTCACGGACTACCTGCAGAAGCCGGACACCAGGAACGACGACATCAACTACCAGATCATCGTGTTGCACTGCATCGAAGAGCACGGCCCGGGATTTACCAGCAGGGATCTCGGATATGAGTGGGTACAGCATCTGGAGCTGGATCAGACCTATACCGCTGAAAGGCAAGCGCTTGAGAACTTGCACAGGGGGCTCATCCCGCCGTACTCGGCGCGCGAGAACAACCCGTTCAGCGATTGGATCGGGGCTCAGATGCGCGGCGAGGTGCACGGGCTCATCGCTCCCGGCAGACCTGAACTCGCGGCTGAGCTGGCATATAAGGACGCGATCATCTCGCATGTCAAGGAAGGCGTATACGGGGAGGTCTTCAACTCGGTCATGGTGAGCCTGGCGTTCGTCATGGGCGATGTCAGCAAGATCATCAGCCGGGCGCTGGGGTATGTCCCTAGGGACAGCGAGTTTGCATCGGTTGTCCGATCAACGGTGGCCAAGTGCAAGGAGCGTGGCCGGTGGGAGGATGTGCTCGACTGGATCGACCAGACCTACGGCGATCTGCACTGGATACACACCTTCCCGAATGCCGCGATCGTGGTGATGAGCTTGCTCTTGGGAGGCGGCGACTTCAGCGAGAGCGTCTCAATCGCGGCCAGCTGCGGTTGGGACTGCGATTGCAGCACGGGGCAGGTGGGCGCCACTGTTGGAGCCCTCATAGGCGAGCGCGCCATCCCGGCAAGGTGGAAGGAGTCCATCGCGGGCCGTCTGGATACCGATGTTATCGGCTTTGCCAGCATCGAACTTGGCAGGCTCACTGACTGGACTTGCGATGTCGCGCGGAGGATTGCGCGGGGGTAAGGCGTGCCCTGCGCGGTCAGCGCCGCCGGCGCCGTCTGCGCAGAGCACGGGATGAGGCGAGGAAGGAAGGGACCGGCATGCATGTCAGTATCGACGGCGCGAACCTGTCAATCGCGGATGTCGTCGCGGTGGCTAGAGGCGGGGCGCCTGTGTCGCTCGATCCGGACGCACGGCGAAGGATAGACCAGGCCTCGGCGTATGTGGATACGTTGCTTGGGCGCGAGAGGCCGGTGTACGGAGTGACGACTGGGTTCGGAAGGTTCGCCGATGTGGTGATCTCGCCCGAGGACTCAGCGACTCTGCAGCGAAATCTGTTGCTGTCGCACGCATCGGGCGTGGGCGAGCTCCTGCCGGACGAGGTGGTGCGGGCGATTCTGCTGCTTAGGGCGAATGCGCTGGCCTGTGGATACTCGGGCGCCCGGGGGGAGGTCGTCGATACTCTCATCGCCATGCTCAACCAGGGCGTGCACCCCGAGGTACCGTCGCAGGGTTCGGTGGGCTCGAGCGGCGATCTGGCGCCTCTTGCCCACACCATGCTGGTGGTGATAGGCGAGGGCACGGCTCGATACAGAGGCGACACGCTGACTGGTGCAGAGGCGATGGCGCGGGCGGGAATCCCCGTAGTCGCTCTGCGCGCCAAAGAGGGTCTGGCCCTGATAAACGGCACTCAGGTCATGACGGCAATAGGTTCGCTCGCGGTGTATGATGTGTCGGTGCTGGCCCGGACGGCCGATATCGCGGCCGCGATGACCACCGAGGCCCTGCGCGGGACGGCGTCCGCCTTCGATCCGCGGGTGCACGCGGCGCGCCCCCATCCGGGACAGGCGGCATCGGCCCGCAACATGCTCCGTCTGATGGAGGGGAGCGCCATCCGCGAGTCGCACAGGGACTGCTCAAAGGTGCAGGACGCCTACTCGCTCAGGTGCGCGCCGCAGGTGCACGGGGCGGCGCGCGATGCCATGGAGTATGCGCGGCAAGTGGTGGAGCGTGAGATGAACTCGGCCACCGACAATCCTCTCATTTTTCCCGAAGACGGCGATGTGATCTCTGGGGGCAATTTCCATGGGGAGCCGGTGGCCATGGCCATGGACTTTCTGGGCATAGCAGCGTCTGAGCTGGCCAGTATATCCGAACGCCGCACTGAGAGAATGGTCAATCCCCAGCTTTCAGGGTTGCCGCCATTCCTGACTGAGCACGGCGGGCTGAATTCCGGCATGATGATAGCGCAGTACACCGCAGCCGCGTTGGTCTCCGAGAACAAGATACTGGCGTCGCCTGCGGTGGTTGACTCCATACCGACCTCGGGCAACCAGGAAGACCACGTGAGCATGGGCACGATCGCCGCCCGCAAGGCCAGGCAGATTCGGGCGAATGCTGCGAATGTGCTCGCGATTGAGATCATGTGTGCCGCGCAGGGCGTGGACTTCCTGGCTCCGCTGGAGCCGGGCGCGGGCATCGCGGCGGTGCACAGAGCAGTCAGGGCGAAGGTGGCACACCTCGATCACGACAGGGTGCTGGCGACCGATATTGCCCGCATCTCGGAGCTGGTTCAGGACGAGACTCTGCTGCGCGCGGCGGAACAGGCCGTAGGTTCGTTGGAGTAGGTTGGAGTAGACGCCGCCGCGGGCTGGCATGCGCGCGGCAAGGGAATCGATCTCGCGATATACGAGATACACGGCTGGAGGGATCAGCGGATGTTAAGAGTCATAAGGGCTCCGCGCGGGACTGAGATCTCGTGCAAGGGGTGGCAGCAGGAAGCGGCGCTTCGAATGCTCATGAACAACCTCGACCCTGATGTGGCTGAGCGCCCGGATGACCTGGTAGTTTACGGCGGCAGGGGTAAGGCCGCGCGCAGCTTTGAGGCGTTCGATGCCATCGTTCGGGCGCTTCGCGAGCTCGAGCCCGACGAGACGCTGCTTGTTCAGTCGGGGAAGCCGGTCGCGGTGTTCCGGTCACATCCAGACGCGCCGCGCGTTCTGATCTCCAACTCTATGCTCGTGCCGCACTGGGCCACCTGGGAGAAGTTTTGGGAGCTTGAGGCGATGGGGCTGACGATGTACGGGCAGATGACCGCGGGTAGCTGGATCTACATAGGTACGCAGGGAATCCTGCAGGGAACCTATGAGACCTTCGCCGCGGCGGCCCGCAAGCACTTCGGCGGCAGCCTCAAGGGTAGACTGGTTCTGACGGCGGGGCTTGGAGGAATGAGCGGCGCCCAGCCGCTGGCGGCGACGTTCAACGATGGGGTGATCATAGCAGTCGAGGTGGACAGGACTAGGATCGAGCGGCGTATCGCCACTCGGTACTGTGAGATGGTTACCGACAGCATCGATGAGGCCATCGCCCTTGCCCGGGAGGCGCAGGAGAAGGGGATGCCGAGGTCCATAGCTCTGGTGGGCAATGCAGCCGAGACGCATCCTGAGTTTGTGCGGCGAGGCATGATACCGGATCTTGTGACCGACCAGACCTCTGCGCATGACCCGCTCAACGGGTATGTACCCGCCGGGCTCACTCTGGAGCAGGCTGCCGAGCTGCGCCGGGCCGACCCTGAGGAGTATGTGCGCAGGGCCAAGGCCTCCATGGCTACGCAAGTCAGGGCGATTCTCGACATGACGGCACGAGGCGCGGTGGCGTTCGACTACGGCAACAACCTGCGCCAAGTCGCGTTCGACGAGGGTGTAACGAATGCGTTCGATTACCCGGGGTTCGTCCCCGCCTACGTGCGCCCGTTATTCTGCGAGGGCAAGGGACCGTTCAGGTGGGTGGCCTTATCGGGAGACCCCAAGGACATCTGGGTCACTGATGAAGTCATCCTCAAGGAGTTTGCCTACGATGAGCACCTGGTGAGATGGATCCAGATGGCCCACGACAAGGTAGCATTCCAAGGACTCCCGTCCCGCATATGCTGGCTGGGCTACGGTGAACGGGCCAGGTTCGGGCGGATCATCAACGATCTGGTGGCTCAGGGTAAGATCAGCGCGCCCATCGTGATAGGCCGCGACCATCTGGATTGCGGGTCGGTGGCATCGCCCAACCGGGAGACTGAAGGCATGAAGGACGGCTCTGACGCCATCGCCGACTGGCCGGTGCTCAATGCGATGCTCAACGCGGTCAACGGGGCCACGTGGGTGTCATTCCACCACGGCGGAGGAGTGGGCATCGGGTACTCGCTCCACGCCGGCATGGTCATAGTGGCCGACGGGACCGAGGCGGCGGCGCGCCGACTGGAACGCGTACTCACTGGCGACCCCGGCACAGGCGTGGTGCGCCACGCAGACGCCGGCTATGAGGAAGCCCAGGAATTTGCGCGCGAGCACGGGATCAAGATTCCGCACGTGGGGTAGGCGGCGATGTAGGCGGGGCAGCTTTCGAGGAAAGCGACTCGGCGCCGGGCCTGCTCTTCTCAAGTTCGACGACAGCCTGATCTACAGTGAGTGGGACGGCAACGTCCCACCCCCTTTTCTGCAGGACTTCGAACAACTCTGCGAGAGCGGGAAGGTCGACGCTGACCGCGCGGAGCGCCTCGGGCTGGGAAAACACCTCCTGAGGCGTGCCCGACAGGGTGATGCCGTGCTGGCCTCCGAGGACGTAGACCCAGTCGGCGATGTGCGGCACGAAGTCGATTTCGTGCGTGGAGATTATGTACGTTACGCCGTACTCTGAATGGACGTGGTTCATCAGCCGGACCAACTCCGAGCGGGATCTGGGGTCGAGGCCGGTGAAGGGCTCGTCCATTATGAGCAGTTCTGGCTCGGTCACGAGCGCGCCCGCTAGGGCCACCTTGCGCTTCTCGCCGCCGCTCAGGTAGTGCGGAATCCTGTCTTTGAGGTGCGATATCTCCATGCGCTCGAGGATGGCGCCGGCGCAGGCGTCGACCCGCTCGCGCGGCCAGCCCAGCGCGCGCGGAGTGAAGGTGACGTCATCCCATACAGTAGGGCCGATGATCTGGTCGTCCACATTCTGCAGCAAGACTCCCACTCGGTGGCGTATCTCGCGGAACTGCTTCGCCGGGTTCACCCCGAATACGCTCACTTGCCCGTCAACCGGGGAGAGCAGCCCAAGAAGGTGGAAGATGAGCGTGGACTTCCCGCTGCCGTTGGCGCCGAGCACGGCAACGCGTTGGCCGCGATGGACCGTGAAGTTCAGCCCGCACAGGTCGACGGCTGTCTGGTCCGGATACACGTGCTTTAGGCAATTCACCTGTGCGATTATCTCATCGTTTTCCATCGTAGTTGTCTCCTCTCGAGTTTCGAAGGTCGCGTGTTGAAAGATGGATCGCGCGGACGGCCCCGGGCTGCGTCTACCTTACTTCAGTGTCAGGATGAGAGCGAGCACGGCCCCGGCGTACGCGATCAGCAGGTAGTCGAAGGTGCGGGGCGGAGGCCATTCGCGCGCCGACTCGATTCGCTGCGAGTATCCCCGGACTATCATGACCCGGTACATGCGTTCCGTCATGTCCGCCGAATGCAAGATCACCACGCCCAGGACCTGGCCGTATGTGCGCAACTGCTGCGCGAGCCCGCGCCCCGCTCCGCCGCGCAACCGCACAGCTCGGAGCAGATTCTGCAGTTCGTTGATGAGGATGAAGAAAGACCTGTACCCCATGAAAAGCGCATCAGAGACTATCGCCGGCATCGCCCGGGAGACGCCGGCGAAGATGTCGACAAAGGGCGTGGTGGTAATCAGAGTGGAGGCGACCAGGCCGGCCGAGAAGGCCTTGACCACTATTGTCAGGGCGAACAGCGGGCTCCGCTGAACCGAGCCCAGGGCGAAAATGCTCGCGAAGAACACCGGGTAGAGCGCCATCGTCACTGTGTAGCGCAGTTGGCCAAGGGATGCCGATGCGAAGACGACCACGGCGACTGCCGCCGCACCGGCAGCCACAGGCGTGCTCGCGGCTATCGATGCCGCGAGCAAGGCGGCGGAAGCCGATATCTTCACCCAGGGCAGCGCGGCGTGCAACGGCGTGCGGCCATTGGCCGCGAGTTCGTCGACGAACTGCACATCCACCAGCTCAAGCCTCCCTGTCGGGGCTTGGACTCAGCATGTCGGGCCTGGATTTCGCGATGAACTCCGTCACCGACCCGACCACGAGGGCCTCGATGGCCCACCCCACCGCCCCTGTAGCATAGACGACCGCGGCGAAAGCCTTGAGGGATCCAACGTGATCTGTATCATCTGCGTGGTCCGCGTTGTCTGCATGCTCCGAGTGATCTGCATGCTCCGAGTGATCGTGCCGGTGCAACGCGAGGTCCGGGTTGATCTGTGTTCCAGCCACGATGCCAAGCATAGCTGTGGTGGATATGAGGAGGACTATCACTGTGGAAACGGCGGCTGCGGCGAATGGTCGGCGCAGCGCGCGCCGGAGCGATCTCCAGATAAGCCAGCCAAGGCTGACCTCCAGCCCTGTGACGAGGGTATTCAACCCGACCACGGTGATGCCGCCGTGGGCCATCAACCCCAGGATCAGGTTGGTGACGAACGCGGCGATGAACCCCTCTGCCGGACCTGCGAGTATGCCGGCGAGCACTGTGAGGTTCACATGGTAGCCCAGCAGCGGTATGGGAAGACTCATTGCCAGTAGCATGACTGCGGAGAGCGTGGCGATTCGCGATACGACTCTGGCGCGATCATGCCGTTTGAGGGCTGCGAGCGCAAGGTATACGAAGAGAGCGGTGAGGCCTATCCCGGCTGCAATCCAAGGCAGAGGGAGCACGCCGTCGGGGATGTGAAGATGCGACATGGATCAGTTGTCCTCCTTTGCGCGTCCGCGACACTCGGGGCATCTGCCGATCAGCTCCAGCCAATGTCCTTCGATACAGAAGCCGCTCGTCTTCTCCAGTTTCTGCTCCATCGACCTGATCAGGCAGTCGCCGAACTCGACCACCTGGCCGCATCCAGCGCATACCAGGTGGTGATGGTGACCTGCGGCGCCCGGGTGTCGCTCGTACCGGTCGAAACCATCGTTGAACTTGACCCTGTGGAGGATTTCCACACTTGTGAACAGCTCGAGCGAGCGGTACACAGTCACCAGACCGATGCTCGGTTCCCGCTCTCGGATTGCATCGTGAGCTTGCTGAGCCGTGAGGTGTCGAGCATCGTCGGAGCAGAACAGCCTGAGCACCGCCCTGCGCTGCGGCGTCAACTTGAACCCGCGCTTTCGGAGCTTTTGAAGAGCATTGTCGAAGCAGTCGGCTTGCACGTGGTTGCCTCCCTGATAGCAAATGAAAACCACTTTCAATTATCATCCCATTATAGCCCCTCAGAATGCCCCGGCGCAACTTCAGCGAGCTTGTCTCCGCCTTCCTGCTTCCTGAAACCGCGTGTTGCCATGCGCCTGGGCATGCAGCCACTCGCTTTTCTGCCTCGACCTCCCTCATAGAGGGAGGCAGGAGGATTTGCGGCGGCGGCGGAGAAAGGCTAATCCGGCGTGATGCAGGCTGTTATGTGTTGGGGGTGATGGCTAGTGGATTCTGGGCAGGCTCAGCGGATTGTTGAGTGTGTGCCGAATTTCTCGGAGGGCCGGCGGTCGCAGGTTGTGGCGGAGATAGTTGCGGCGATCACGTCCGTTCAAGGTGTGAAGCTGCTTGATTTTTCGTCTGATGCAAGTCATAACCGTTCTGTCGTTACCTTTGTTGGAACGCCGGAAGATGTGGAGGCGGCGGCGTTTGCGGGAATCGAGCGGGCGCGCGACTTGATCGACATGGAGCAGCACCACGGGGAGCATCCGCGACTGGGAGCCACGGACGTGGTCCCATTTGTCCCGATCGCCGGTGTGACCACGGAGGAGTGTGTTGAGATCGCGCGCCGCTTGGGCAGGCGCGTTGGCGAGGAGCTTCAGATACCTGTGTACATGTACGAGGAGGCTGCGATGCGGCCCGACAGGCGGAACCTGGCCGATGTGAGGCGCGGGGAGTACGAGGGACTGAAGGCGGCGATAGGCACGCCTGAACGCGCTCCGGACTACGGGCCGGCGGCGGTGCACCCGACTGCCGGCGCTACGGTGATCGGCGCGCGAATGCCGCTGATTGCGTTCAACGTCAACCTGGGCACATCAGATGTGGAAATCGCCAAGAAGATCGCCAAGGCGGTGCGCGGTTCCAGCGGAGGACTGGCGAACGTGAAGGCTCTCGGCGTCATGCTTGACGACAAGCATGTCGCGCAGGTTTCGATGAACCTGGTCAACTACGTGAAAACACCGGTCCACCGTGTGCTGGAGATGGTTCGACGCGAGGCTGCGCGATACGGAGTCCCGGTGGCTGAAACGGAGCTGATCGGGCTGATTCCGCTCGATGCCGTGCTGGATACGGCCGCCTACTACCTGCAACTGCCCAAGCTAGGCAGGAACCAGGTGATCGAGGCGCGGATATGGGATTAGGGGCGGCGGGGCGGGGGGGATGGTTTTGGGCGCTGAAGCCGGACGCATGAGGGAGCAACCATCGGACTTGCTGCTGATTCACGCCGCTGAGCTGGCCACTTGCGCAAGGCCTGCCAGGGGCGACGGATGCCTGGACGCAAATGGAGACGGGCCGAGGCGCGGCGCGGCTATGGGCGACGTAGGGATCATTCGGGACGGCGCTATCGCCGTGCGGTCCGGAGTCATAGTCGATGTTGGAACTACACAGGAGGTGCTGTCGCGGGAGCCTTCAGGCGATGCATCGGGCGCCCCGCGAGCGGCCCATGTCATAGACGCATCTGGCCGCACGGTGCTGCCGGGATTTGTCGATGCCCATACCCACCTGGTCTTTGCGGGGGAGAGGTACAGAGAGCATGCGATGCGCCTCGGCGGGGCCAAGTACCTGGACATCCTGGCCGCCGGAGGCGGCATACTGTCGACATTGGCATCGACCCGGTCTGCGTCCCTGTCGGAGTTGGTGGAGGGCGCGATGAAGCGCCTGGATACGATGCTGCTTCACGGCGCCACTACTGTCGAGGCCAAGAGCGGCTACGGGTTGGATGTCGATACTGAACTTGGGCAGCTTGAGGCTGCAAGACGCGCATCGGAGGCGCATCCGATTGACGTGGTGAGCACGTTCATGGGGGCGCATGCAGTGCCGCCCGAGTTCGCGGGCGATCCTGATGGGTACCTGGATGTCATGATATCGCATGCGCTGCCTGCAGTGAGGGAGCAGGGGATCGCCGAGTTCTGCGATGTCTTCTGCGAGGAGGGTGTCTTTTCCGTAGAGCAGTCCAGAAGGGTGCTCCTGGCAGGGATGGAACATGGTCTCCGTCCCAAGATTCACGCGGATGAGATCTTCCCCATCGGCGGAGCTGAGTTGGCTGCCAAATTGGGAGCCGTATCCGCCGACCATCTGGCCGCGGCGTCGCAAGAAGGTATTCACAGCCTGGCCCGTGCGGGGGTGGCGGCGGTGCTGCTTCCGGCGACGATGTTCACTCTCATGTCCAGAGCGTATGCGGATGCCAGAGGCATGATAGACGCGGGGGTCCCGGTGGCTCTGGCCACTGACTTCAACCCGGGAACGTCTCCCACCATGTCCATGCCTTTCGTCATCACCCTGGCCTGTCTGCAGATGAAGATGACGCCTGCCGAGGCTGTGTGCGCGGCTACTGTGAACGCGGCTTACGCGGTTGGACGAGGCGACCGCGCAGGGTCTATTGAAGTCGGGCGCGATGCCGACTTCATCGTGTGCGATGTGCCGGCGGTGGATGCCCTTCCGTTCTCGGTGGGGGTCAACCCCGTCAGGGACGTGGTGAAGCGCGGAGCGCACGTGGTTACGAGCGCAGGAGGAGGAGGTCGATTATGTCATTCGCGGACATGACCGTTCGTGGCTTCATAGACGAACTCGCGTCTTCGAGCCCGGCTCCGGGCGGTGGGAGTGCTTCGGCGATTGCGGGCGCGATGGGTGTGGGCCTTGCCGCTATGGTCGCTGGTCTGACAGATACCAGCGAGATGTCGGTGGATGATGCGTCCAGGGCGGACCAGGTCAGTCAGAGGTCGAAAGGGCTCATACAGGCTCTCTTGGAGTGCGCCGACGACGACACGGCCGCGTTCAACGAGGTGATGAAGGCCTTCAAGCTGCCCAAGAAGACTGACGAGGAGAAGCGGGCTAGGCGGGAGGCTGTTCAGCTCGCGCTGAAGGGCGCGGTGAGCGTTCCCCGCCGCACGTTGCACTTGGCCGCCGAGGGGATGCAGATGGCAGCGTGCATGGCGCAGCTGGGCAATGAGAATGCCGCTAGCGATGCAGGCGTGGGCGCGCTGCTTTTGGATACGGCCATGGGCGGGGCGATTCTCAACATGCAGATCAACCTGGCATCAATACGGGATCCGGAGTTCGTAGCGGAGATGAAATCGGAGATTGACCGTTTCGCCCGGGAACGAGATGAACTCAGGCAGCGCGCTCGGCGCGCGACGGCTGAGAGAATCGGCGGGTGAGCAATACTATCAGAGGGGATCGTGTGAATGGACCGAATGGACGATGCAGGCAGCACTGGGGCACGAGTAATGGTGCTCGACTCGGAAGACGCTATGCGAGCTCAGCTGCGCTCCATGGGGGTAAGCCGGGCCGGGACTGACATCATGGCGCCTAAGGGGGTGTTCCGCGCTGTCCGTCTGCACGAGGCGCCGATCAGGGCGGCTCTCATCATCAAACAGGAGATGCTGGCTAAGGGCGGCGAGGCGGCACTGCCCTACGCCGCCGCCGGGCTGTGTGAGGAGCGGTCCGACGTGCTTCTCACCGGCACGCTCAGGCAGTTCGGGCGGCTCACCGAAACGCTCAGGCTCCAACCGTTCGGCCTGCCTGGGATCGCGAGGGAGATCGATGCCGCGTTGGCGGCGTTCGATGGAAAACCGGAGCCGATGTGTGTGGGGGAGAGGACATTCCGGTTCGGGGAGCGAACGTACGTCATGGGAATCCTGAACGCGACTCCGGATTCCTTTTCCAACGGCGGGGAGCATCTCTCACCCGATGCCGCGCTGAAGCACGCTGAGGCTATGCTGGAGGCGGGCGCCGACATCATCGACATCGGGGGCGAGTCGACCAGGCCGGGCGCCGGCGCAGTGTCGGAGGAAGAGGAGCTTGCACGCGTGCTCCCCATCGTGCGTCTTGTCGCCGGCCACACCAATGCTATCATATCCATAGATACATACAGGGCAAGTGTAGCGCAGAGATGTCTGGACCTGGGCGCGCACATCATCAATGACATAACGGCCCTCCGCGGGGAGGGCGACATGGCGTCTGTCGCGCTGCAATACGGCGCCCCGGTGGTGCTGATGCACATGATCGGGCGCCCCACTGATATGCAGGCAAACCCCACATATGACGAGGTGGTTCACGATGTGTCCGAGTTCCTCAGGGAGCGTGTGGCATACGCGTGTGAGCGGGGGATCGGGCTGTGTAACACTATCGTCGACCCTGGAATAGGCTTTGGTAAGACGCCGCAGCACAACCTGGAGATCATGAGGCGTCTTCGTGAATTCAAGAGCCTGGGCAGGCCGATCCTGGTGGGGACATCGCGCAAGTCCACCATCGGACGGGTTCTGGGTAGACCAGTGCACGACAGGGTATGGGGCACGGCGGCAACCGTTGCGCTGGCGATTTCCTCCGGCGCTGACGTGGTGAGAGTTCATGATGTGGGCGAGATGGCGATGGTTGCCCGGATGACGGACGCTGTCATCAGAGGATGGCGCGGAGAGGAGGACGGCAATGCAGGCTGACAGGATCACACTCAAGAACCTGGTGTTCTATGCCTACCACGGTGTGTTTGCCGCTGAGAAGGAACTGGGGCAGAGGTTCGAGGTGGACGTCGACATGTACGGCGACTTCCAGGCTTCGGCGCGCGCCGACGACATCGACATGACGGTGAACTACGCGGATGTGTACGCGCTGGTCAAGGAGATCGTGGAAGAGCGCGAGTTCGACCTCATCGAGGCGCTCGCCGCCGCCATTAGCGATGAGGTGTTGGCGATTCACCCTGTGAGCCGGGTGACGGTGCGGGTGCGCAAGCCCCACGCGCCTTTGGGAGGGCTCGCCGACTATGTCGAGTGCGAGATCAGCCGCGGCGCGCCTGCGGGTGGGCAATCGGGATCCAGATCCGGAGATGGCGTAGATGAGAGTGAAGCCGAGTTTTAGCATCATGCAGGTGGAACAGACCGATTCCACAAACCGCATGGCGAGGGCGCTCGCAGAAGGCGGAGCAGGCGATGGCACTGTGATTGTTGCCAGGCGACAGACGGCGGGCCGTGGACGAATGGGAAGATCCTGGCTGTCGAGCGGGGAGTTCGGGCTGTGGTTTTCGGTAGTGTTCAGGCCCGAGTTCGAGCCGAATCTCGCCGGCCTTCTGGGGATCGGGGCGGCCGTTGCCGTTGCTTGTGCCATAGACAAGCTCACCGGCGTGCGCGCGGATCTCAAGTGGCCCAACGATGTGCTGATAGACGGACGTAAGGTCTGCGGCGTGCTCGCAGAAGCGTCAACTGCGGACGGCGGCCTCGAGTGGGCCGTGGTCGGAGTGGGGATCAATCTTCATCTTCCTGAAGGCGGGTTTCCGCCTGAACTGGAGCCGGTGGCCACCGCGCTAGCCGAGCATCTGACAGGGCCGGCGGCGGAAGCGGCGGCTGATCGCGAGCGGCTGCTGGAAGCGGTCCTCGATGAGCTGGCGGATCGCCGCGCGTTGCTCGATCAAGGGGCCGTGGGCGCTGCATCGCTCAGGGACGAGGCCGAGCGGCTTATGCGGGCCACAATTGGCCGTCGGATAACGGTGAAGGCCATGTCGGGCCAGTTCGAGGCGGTGGCGGTGCGTCTGGATGAGGAAGGTGGTCTGGTGGTGTTGAAGGACTCCGGCGAGTCTGTCAGGGTCACATCGGCCGACGTGTCCATAGGATATGGTTCGGCAGAAACGGCAGGATCGACGGAAGAGGTGTCTGACCGATGAGCAAAGCAATTGCTCTGGCTGTGGCTGCGCTTATGGTCGGCATTTCTTGCAGGGCTCCGGCGGCTGCCGCCGTGCCTTTAGCTCAGGTGGCCGGGCCGGCGGTTGCGCCGGCGGCAGGAGGGTCGATGCCGGAGTCGGGCTGGACAAGTATAGCCCGGGTGATAACCCATCTCGGCGGCGCCGGCGCGTCGTTCGCGCTCGGCGCGGCATTCCTGGCATACGACCCGCCTGTAGGGGAGATGCTGGTCAATGCCACCGCCGGCGCCGCGGGGGTTGTGGAGGCGCTCAAGATAGGCTTCGGTCGCGCCCGGCCGTATGTGCCCGGCGAGAACGGGCGGTTCACCGGTCCGAATCTTTCGCCCGATTACCATTCGATGCCGTCGGGCCACACCGCCAATGCGTTCGCCATGGCTACCGTGTTGTCGCACAGATATCCCGACTGGTCTCCCATACTCTACGGGCTTGCGGTCGCCGTAGGCCTGAGCCGGGTTGAACTCGGCGTACACTGGCCTTCTGATGTTGTGGCCGGGGCCGGTATCGGGCTTTGGGTGGGCACTTGGGTTGCCGAGGGCCGGCTACGCCTGTTCGCGCTGGACACCGAGTAATGTTGGAAAAGACTGAACCGTGGTTGCGCCTGACGAGAGACGACCACGGTTCGAGTGTCCGGAGGACTCGGCACTGGGGCGATCATGCTCTTGCCCGGGTCAGTGCACGGTCAGTCCTCAGTTCGCGAGGGTATGCATCCTAGGCACGGTCCGCCGGGCGGATGAGGCGCAGGCGCGGGCGGAGGTTCAGGGAACTCGGGTACTTGCGGCATTGGGCACGGTCCTGGCATCGTAGGGCACGGAGGCTGCGGATACGGGTAGTAGGGCGGACACGGGGCCGGCATCACTGGCGCAGGCATCGGACACGGCATAGGACAAGGCATCGGCGTCGGCCATGGCATCGGACATGGCGCGGGCATCGGAGTGGGGTACTGGGTGGGCACAGGCATTGCCGATCCCGGACATGGCGTCGGCCATGGCATCGGACATGGCGCTACCGGGGCAGGCTGAGCAGGCGGCCACATCGTGTCAGGCGGAGGCATCGGACAAGGCATCGGGATTGGCGCTGGCATCGGCGTCGGAGTTGGCTGGACCGCCTCCACCGGCAGACAGCAGAGAACGGTTCCGAAGAAAGACGCGTGCCGCAACTCGTCGCCGCAGATTTCGAGGATCGCCCGTTTCAGGCATTCTGTGGGAGCTACCTGGGCGATCCTGCTGTAGGAGTTGACGCCTTCGATCTCGTCTCCGTAGGCGTCCTGCACCATGCTGAGGAATTCGTTAGAAGGCAGCACGTGGTATCACCTCGTTGTGTGGGTTCTCGCGTGTTCAATGGCAGTATATTGCTGACGTCCCCGTCAAGTTCTCGTGCCGCAGGCACTTCCGTGCTCTGCCGCTCTTGGCGGAGGCGCGAGTCGGACCAACTACTTCGCCATGCCCAGCTACACGCTGGGCATTCGCAGCAGCTGACGAGTGCCTTGGAGGTGACCCCCATGACAGATGAGACGCATTCAGTGGACCTGGCGGTGGCTGGGATGTCGTGCGCGGCGTGCTCCGCGCGCGTCGAGCGCGCGCTCAAGAAGGAACCCGGGATTATGGACGCCAATGTAAACTTGGCATCGGGGACCGCTCGGGTGCTGTATGACCCCGACGTTATCGACATCGGCCAGATTCGGAGAATCGTGGAGGATGCTGGGTACGGCGCGCAAGAGCTTGTCCGCGACCGGGGCGAGGAGGATCGGCGCGAGGACGAGGCCATGCGGCAGGCCGTCATGACTAGAGATTGGAGCATGTTCTACCTGAGCGCGGCTCTCAGTCTTCCGATGGTCATCGGCATGGTGGCGGAGCTCGCCGGAGTTCATTCGCTCATGTTCCTGATGAACCCTGTGATCGGGTTTGTGCTGGCCACCCCGGTTGTGCTGTTACCGGGTTCGCGCTTCTACGTCAGTGCCTATCGGACCTTGACGCACGGCGGGGCGAATATGGATGTGCTTGTGGCTCTGGGCACTGGCACTGCCTACGCTTTGAGCGTGGTCAACACGTTCTTTGCGGAAGGCGCGGTCCACTACGAGGCGGCTGCAGTGGTGATCACCCTGGTGCTGCTGGGGAAGAACCTTGAGCGCGGCGCAAAGGGAAGAGCGAGCGAGGCCATACGCAAGCTGGCATCGCTGACCCCGCGCACAGCCACGGTTATGCGGGGAGAGAGCGAGGCGGCGGTGCCGGTCGAGGATGTCGCCCCCGGCGAAGTGGTGGTCGTCAGGCCCGGCGAGCGCGTGCCCGTTGACGGAGAGATCATCGAGGGCCACACATCCATAGACGAGTCTATGCTCACTGGCGAGAGTATCCCTGTCGACAAGGAACCCGGAGATATGGTCGCCGGGGGAACAGTGAACCAGCAGGGCATGTTCAAGGTGCAAGCCACGCGCGTGGGGGCCGACACTGCGCTGGCGCACATAGTACGCTTGGTCGAGCAGGCCCAGGGCAGCAAGGCCCCGATACAGCGGCTAGCGGATGTTGCAGCTTCATACTTCGTCCCGGCAGTTCTGGCTATTGCAGTGGCTGCTTTCGTGGGTTGGCGCCTGGCGGGCGCAGGCGTCGCACAGGCTCTGGTGAATGCCGCTTCCGTTCTAGTGGTTGCATGCCCGTGTGCGCTTGGGCTGGCTACACCCACGGGGATAATGGTCGCCACGGGGCGCGGGGCTGAACTTGGAGTGCTCATACGCGGCGGGGAACACCTGGAGAGGCTGAGCCGGGTCGACGCAGTGATTCTCGACAAGACGGGTACACTGACCCGGGGAATGCCTTCAGTGGTGGGCTACAGGGCTGTTCTGTCGTTGGGGCCCAGGGAAGCTCTGAGGTTGGCTGCAGCTGCCGAATGGGGATCGGAGCACCCACTGGGCAAGGCGATCGTGGAGGAGGCCGTTCGACAGAGGCTGGATGTGCCCATGCCGACGGACTTCCGCAGTGTGCCCGGTCGGGGAGTGTTGGCGCAGGTAGACGGTCATCAGGTGGCCGTGGGAACGCTCAGTTTCATGTCGGAACTCGGGGTTAGCCTTGGGGCAAGCGCCGTGAGCTCCCTTGAACGCATGGAGGAGCGGGGAGAGACTGCCGTTGCCCAGGCGGTGGACGGCGCCATTGCAGCTGTGTACGGGATTGCCGATCAACTCCGCCCGGAATCCGCCGGGGTTGTCGCCGACCTGTTCGGACTGGGGCTCGAGGTGTACATGATCACCGGCGACAATCCTCGCACTGCAGCGGCTATCGCGCGCCAGGTGGGAGTGCCCGATGATCATGTAATGGCCGAGGTACTGCCCAATGCCAAGGCCGACCATGTAGCGCTGCTGAAGCGCCGCGGCCTGGCCGTTGCCATGGTAGGAGACGGCATCAACGATGCCCCCGCTCTGGCTACTGCGGACGTGGGGATCGCCATGAGCACGGGTACAGACATCGCGATGGAGGCCGCGGACATAACTATAGTGGGGGGATTGCAGAGACTGCCCAGCGCGATCAGGCTGTCAAGAGCCACGCTCGGGATCATCAAGCAGAACCTTTTCTGGGCGTTCATCTACAATGCCATCGGCATTCCATTGGCCGCCCTCGGCGTGATGCCGCCGGTATACGCCGGCGCAGCCATGGCCGCGAGTTCTGTATCGGTGGTGTCGAACTCGCTCAGGCTAAGGCGGTTTGATTGAATCGCCGCGCACAAGGGTGAGGAGGGATGAGCCGGTCACAGGGTGGACAAGAGGTAATTTCGGGTTTGTGTTGAATATTGCACAGGATCGTTTGCATTTGGAGGGATTACTACATTGAACCAGGGGGATCTCAAGGGCGAGTATGGTCGCTGGAAGAGCGGCACGTATGGGAAGGCTTGCGCCAGATTCCCTGAGCGCAGAGAGAGGTTTGAGGGCAGCTCTGGGATAGAGGTCAAACCGCTGTACACGCCTCTCGACGTCGAGCGCATCGATTACCTCGATGACCTCGGCTTTCCGGGTGAGTACCCGTACACCCGCGGTGTCCAGCCCACGATGTACCGCGGTCGATTCTGGACCATGAGGCAGTATGCAGGATTCGCGACTGCGGAGGAATCGAACAGGCGCTACAAGTACCTTTTGGAGCAGGGGCAGACCGGTCTGTCGGTGGCGTTCGACCTGCCCACGCAGATCGGGTACGATTCCGATCATGAGCTCTCCGCAGGCGAAGTGGGGAAGGTGGGCGTGGCCATCGATTCCCTGGCCGACATGGAGACTCTATTCGACGGTATACCCCTGAACAAGGTCTCCACGTCGATGACGATCAACGCGCCCGCTTCAATGCTTCTTGCGATGTACATTGCCGTCGCCGAGAAGCAGGGCGTGCCCGCCGACAAGCTCAACGGCACGATTCAGAACGATATCCTCAAGGAATATGCTGCTCGAGGTACCTACATATACCCTCCGAAGCAGTCTATGAGGCTGATCACGAACATCTTCGAGTACTGCTCCAAGAACGTGCCGAGGTGGAACACGATCAGCATCAGCGGCTACCATATCAGGGAAGCCGGGGCCACTGCAGTTCAGGAGGTGGCGTTCACTTTAGCGGATGGAATCGCATATGTGAAGGCCGCGATCGATGCAGGCCTAGACGTGGACGATTTCGGACCCAGGCTCTCGTTCTTCTTCAACGCCCACAACGACTTATTTGAGGAAGTGGCCAAGTTCAGGGCGGCCAGGAGACTTTGGGCACGGATCATGCGCGACAGATTCGGGGCCAAGGATCGCAAGTCGATGCAACTTCGGTTCCACACCCAGACTGCAGGGTGCACACTCACGGCTCAGCAGCCCGACAACAACATCGTCAGGGTGACTTTGCAGGCGCTCGCGGCGGTGCTTGGAAGCACCCAGTCGCTCCACACCAACTCCCGCGATGAGGCGCTGGCGCTTCCATCGCAGGATTCGGTGCGCATCGCTCTCAGAACCCAGCAGATCATCGCGTATGAAAGCGGCGTAGCCGACACTGTCGATCCGCTTGCAGGTTCCTACTATATCGAGGCGCTGACCGACGAGATCGAGCAGAAAGCGGCGGACTACATCCAGAGGATCGACGAGATCGGCGGCGCCCCGGCAGCCATCGAACGCGGGTTCATCCAGGCCGAGATCGAGGAGAGCGCGTACCGTTACCAGATGGAAATAGAGTCGGGCCAGCGAAAAATAGTGGGGCTCAACGATTTCCAAATAGAAGAGGAGCGGCCAAGCGGCCTTCTCAAGGTCGACCCGGCCGTGGGAGACCTGCAGTGCAGGAAACTGGAGGAACTGAGGGCAAAGCGGGACGGTGCAACCGTTGAGGCGAGTCTTGCGGCGCTCAAGCGAGCGGCGGAGGGGTCCGACAATCTGATGCCGCACATTCTGGACGCTGTGAGGGCATACGCCACGCTTGGCGAGATGTGCGGCGTTTTGCGCGATGTATTCGGCGAGTACAAGCCCACGGTGGCCTACTAGGAAGGGGGAGAGCGACATGATGGATGAGGGCAGGAAGATCAGAGTCCTCGTCGCCAAGCCCGGCCTTGACGGGCATGACCGGGGCGCGAAGGTAGTCGCGCGCGCCCTGCGCGACGCTGGCATGGAAGTGATATACACAGGGCTTCGGCAGACGCCGGAGCAGATTGTGGCGGCTGCCATTCAGGAGGACGTGGATGTCGTAGCCATGTCCATTCTCTCGGGGGCCCACAACTACTTGTTCCCCAGAGTGACGCAACTGCTGCGCGAACGGGGAGCCGACGATGTGCTGGTGGTTGGCGGCGGGATCATACCCGATGAGGATATTCCCGGCCTCCAGGAGTGCGGCATAGCAGCGGTTTTCACCCCCGGGACCTCGACTGGCGATACAGTCAAGTTCATACGTGAGAACATCAAGAGGTAGGCATCGACATGGATTGGCAGGAGATCGTGAGCCGGGCGCTATCACGCGAGGTCCGCGCAGTTTCTCGGCTCATATCCATCGTAGAAGACCGGCGTGCTGGGTTCGAGGATGTGTACGCAGCGATATACCCGCGCACAGGCAGAGCCCACGTGATCGGCATTACCGGCCCGCCTGGATCCGGCAAGAGCACGCTCGTTGACAAGATAGCCGCCGAATACCGGAGTCGAGGCAAGACGGTTGGGATTGTGGCAGTCGATCCCACTAGTCCGTTCACTGGCGGCGCCCTCTTGGGCGACAGGTTGCGCATGCAGCGCCACTCGCTGGACAACGGCGTGTTCATCAGAAGCATGGGCACCCGCGGGCATCTGGGCGGCCTGTCGCGGGCAACATCGGGCGTGGTCGATGTGCTCGATGCCGCCGGCTACGATTACGTGGTCATTGAGACTGTGGGGGTCGGCCAGTCAGAGGTGGAGATCGCATCGCTTGCCGATACGGTGGCTCTTGTACAGGTGCCCGGGCTCGGCGACGATATTCAGGTCATCAAGGCCGGCGTCATGGAGATCGGCGACGTGTTCGTGGTCAACAAGAAGGACCGGCCGGGCGTGGAGAGAGTTGTGGCGGAGATACGCATGTCGCTCGATCTGGCCGGCAAGTACTCGGGGCATCATGGGCCGGCGACTGCGATGGCTGCGGCGACTGCCACGGCCACGGCGACCGCTGCCATCGCAGCCAATGCGTGGCATCCGCCCATCCTGCAGACCATGGCTGAATCCGGCGAAGGCGTGGCGGAGGTATGCGAAGCGTGCGATGCGCACATGCGGTGCCTCGTGACCGACAACGCCCTGGTCGAGCGGCGATTCCGGCGCGCCAGGTCGGAGACTATGAAGATCGCGTCCGATCTGATCTGGAGGGGGCTTGCCGATGATGCGCGGACGCTCGGGGCAGCGGAGGGGTTGGCCTGGAAGGTGGCACGCAGGGAGATAGACCCGTATGCTGCCGGTCGGGACCTGCGTGAACTGGTAGTCAGCTGACATCTGCTTATGCTGGGGAGGGGTAGTCGTGGTCCGTAAGGTCGATCATATTGGCGTGGCAGTATCCAATCTGGAGGAAGCGCTCAAGATCTACACCGAGGTGCTGGGGCTCAAGCTGCACGGCACGGAGGTCGTGGAGGAGCAGAAGGTTCGGGTGGCGTTTCTGCCGGTGGGCGACACAGAGATCGAACTCCTGGAGTCCACTGATCCGGAAGGCCCGATCGCCAAGTTCATTGAGAAGCGTGGCCAAGGCATGCAGCACATCGCACTCAGAGTAGACGACATCGACGAGGCGCTCGAGCGGATGAGGCAGAAGGGAGTACGTCTCATCGACGAGAAACCTCGCTACGGGGCGGGAGGAGCGCGCATCGCATTCCTGCACCCCAAGTCCACCGGCGGTGTTCTGGTTGAGCTGTGCGAACGCGAATAGCAAGGGAGGGCAGCCGGATATGAGGTTCAAGCGACTGGGCGTATGTACGATAGCGGTTCTTGCGGCCTTAGTGGCGGCAGGCGCCTGCTCTGCGCAGGCAGGCGGAGGCGGAAATGCCGTCGGCTATCTCTTCCTCAAGCTCGACGATCTCAATCAGGAACTGACTGGGGCGGGCTTCAACGAAATGCCCAAGGGCATGTGTGTCTGGGGCGGCTACGGAGTTGGAGAGATAGGCGATGGTAAGTGGTCCATAGGCGGCGTTGGCGGACGCGGATCTGCGACATCGCCTGCGAGCGAGGGTACACCCCCAAAAACAGCCTCGCTCGAGATCGGATACGGAGGGGTTCTGGTCCAGTACAATGTCTGGCGTTCCGACAAGGCCAGCCTGGGAATAGGTGCCGTGTTGGGCGGGGGAGCCGCTACGCTCACGACGAAACAGGGAGCCATCGCCGACTTCGATGAGCTTCTGGGCGCCGGCAACTCCGCTTCGCTTTGGCGGCTGTACCTAATGGCCCAACCGCAGGCATCGATCACGTTCCCGGCGTCAACCTTCGCCGATGTTCGGATAGCCGGAGGATACTCTTTCTTCTATGCACCCATCGGATGGCTTGATGGAATGAATTTCAAGAACGCCATTGATGGACCTCTCAAGACCATGGGAATCCCCTTCATCGAAGTGGGTATTGCTTTCGGTGGGCCCCTGGGCGAGCCCTGATACTTGGACGACGATTATCTGAGAACACCCCCCGGCGCGGCCGCAAGCGGCGATGCCGGGGGGCCGGAGCTTATCCGAACCGAGATAGCAGAACGCCGGCAACGATGGCCGAGCCGATGGTACCGGCTACGTTGGGGCCCATGGCATGCATCAGAAGGTAGTTGCCTGGATTCTCCTCTTGCACCACGACCTGCACGACTCTGGCTGACATCGGCACAGCGGACACGCCGGCCGAACCGATCAGCGGGTTGATCTTGCCCCGTGAAGCCCAGCACATGAGGTTGCCTTGCAGCAGTCCGCCAACTGTGCCCCCCGCGAAGGCCACCAGGCCGAGGAGTATGATGCCGATGGTCTGCAGGGTCAGAAACGTCTCTGCCTTGGCGGTGGCGCCCAGTGTGGTTCCTAGGAAAATGGTGATCAAGTTGATCAGCTCATTCTGCGCTGTCTTCGATAGCCTTTCCACGACTCCTGATTCCCTCAGGATATTCCCCAGCATCAGCATGCTGACGAGGGTGGCGGCCGAGGGCAACATGAGGGCCACTAGGATTGTAACGACTACTGCGAACAGGATTCTTTCGGTCTTCGATACCGGCCTGAGCTGGGCCATGACTATCTGACGGTCAGCTTTGCGAGTCAGTGCGCGCATGATCGGCGGTTGGATGATAGGTACCAGCGCCATGTAGGAGTAGGCAGCTATGGCTATCGGGCCGAGCAGCTCAGGCGCGAGCCGAGTAGCCACCAGTATCGACGCCGGGCCATTGGCTCCGCCAATGATCCCTATTGCCGCGGACTGCTGCGGCGAGTAACCGAAGAGCAGTGCCCCCATGAAAGCTATGAATATTCCGAGTTGCGCTGCGCCGCCCAGCAATATGGTGGACGGGTTGGCGATTAGCGGGCCGAAATCGGTCATGGCTCCGATTCCCATAAACACAAGCGGCGGGTATATGCCCAGTTTTACCCCTTGATATAGGTAGTAGAGCAGCCCGCCCACTACGCCGCCATTGGGGGCGTCCATGAACCCCGTCAACGGCAAGTTCGCGAGAAGTATGCCGAAGGAGATGGGGAGAAGCAATAAGGGTTCGAATTTGCGCTCAATGGCCAGGTACATCAGTGTCAGGGAAATAGCGATCATCACGAGTTCGCGCCCTGTGATCGCGGAGAAACCCGTGCTTTGCAGCAACTCTATGAAGGCTTCTTGCACAGATGGAGTCCTCCTTAGGCCGGATCAATAATCATAAGGAGGTCTCCGGTGTTGACAGATGCCCCCTTCTGAACTACAACCTCGCTGACTGTGCCTTCGCGGCCCGCGTAGATCTCGTTTTCCATCTTCATGGCCTCGAGCATCATCACAACGGTCCTGGGATCGACCTTATCGCCCACCTTCACGCGGACATCGGTGACTGTGCCCGGCATTGGCGCGGAAACTGCGTTGCCGTTGCGGCTTGCGGGGATGGGTGAGGCTTTCGAGGCGGCAGGTGCAGGGGCCGGCGCTGTCGGCACCGCAGCAATCGGCGCGGGTCGCGTGATTGCGGGCGCTCCGCCGATCTCTTCCACTTCCACCTCGTACGTGGTCCCGTTCACCTGAACGCGGAACTTTCTCACTTAGCAGTCCTCCTCCAAACAGGATTAAGCTGATTGCTCTACCAGGCGACTTGCTACGCTCTGCGGCGAGACGCCATGATCTCCTGACGGCCTGCAAGGCCCCAGACGTTCGATACGCCGGCCGTGGCGGGATCCACCGGCCTAACCGACTTGACTTGCATGGGCGGTTCGTCGTCGGCTGTTAGCATGGCCATGACGGCCGATATCGCGGCTATCTCCTCATCGTGCCGGATTGGGAGCTCAGCCTGGGCGTCGGCGGACGCAAGAGGGCCTGACGCTACGGGAGCGCCGGCATCGCGCCTCTTTGCCCGACTGAACCTGGCCATGAGCTTCATGACTCCCTGCAGTATGAGCAGGCCCACGAAAGTGACCGCCATGCCGAGGAGCAGTGTCTGCAAGCCGAGCAGCAGATTCTCACCTGTGGTCATTGTATACGCCTCCCATCACACCGGGATGTTCCCATGTTTCCTGGGAGGACGCGACTCTCGCTTGGTAGACAGCATGTCCAGTGCCCCCAGAAGCCTGACGCGGGTTTCTGCCGGGTCGATCACATCGTCTACGAACCCGCGCGCCGCCGCGACAAAAGGGTTGGCGAACTTGGAGCGGTAATCCTCGATCTTCTCCTTGCGGGCTTCTGCTGGGTTCTCGGCTGCTTGGATCTCGCGGCGGAATATGATGTTGGCTGCGCCGTCGGGTCCCATGACCGCGATTTCGGCACCGGGCCACGCGAACACGGCGTCGGCGCCCAGGTCGCGGCTGCACATGGCGAGATACGCTCCTCCGTAAGCCTTGCGGACGATAAGGGTTATTTTGGGCACGGTGGCCTCAGAGTAGGCGTACAGCAACTTGGCGCCGTGCCGAATTATCCCTCCGGTCTCCTGATTGACGCCGGGCAGAAATCCTGGCACGTCCACCAGGTTGATTATGGGGACGTTGAACGCATCGCAGAACCTGATGAAACGGGCGGCCTTGTCGGATGCGTTTATGTCGAGGCATCCCGCCGCCATAGCGGGTTGGTTGGCGATGATCCCGATCGGGCGTCCGCCTAGGCGCGCGAAGCCCACGACGATGTTCATGGCGAAGTGCTGATGCACCTCGAAAAAGTCGGCATTGTCGACGAAGCCGGCGATTACATGGCGCATATCATAGGGCCTGTTCGATTCGGACGGCACGATTTCGCGCATCTTCGGGTTAGCATCTTTGGCCTCATCGGGAGCGGGCAGAACCGGAGGATCCTCCAGGTTGTTCGCCGGGAGGTAGGACAGGAGCTTGCGAATGGCCAGGAAGCAGTCGTCCTCGGTGCTGTACATGAAGTGCGCGACGCCGCTCGTGCGGTTGTGCGTCGCGGCGCCGCCGAGTTCGTCGGCGGATACGTCCTCGCCTGTGACGGCTTTGATTACCTGCGGACCGGTGATGAACATGTTGGCTCCCTGCACCATGAAGACGAAGTCGGTCAGGGCAGGGGAGTAGACTGCGCCGCCGGCGCACGGCCCCATGATTACCGAGATCTGCGGGATTACGCCCGATGAAATGGTGTTTCTGTAGAATATCTGACCGTAGCCCGAGAGCGCGTCCACGCCCTCCTGAATGCGCGCTCCGCCGGAGTCGTTGATTCCGATGAAAGGCGCTCCGACCTTTACTGCTAGATCCATGACCTTGCAGATCTTCTTGGCGTGCATTTCTCCGAGGGATCCGCCCATAACCGTGAAGTCCTGTGCGAAGACGAACACCTTTCGCCCGTCTATGCTTCCACAGCCTGTGACGACCCCTTCGCCCGGGAGTTGCCGTTCGGCCATGCCCAGATCATGGCACCTGTGCTCGACAAACATGTCAAGTTCGGCGAAGCTTCCTGGATCCAACAGACGTTCGAGCCGCTCTCTGGCAGTCAGCTTGCCTGCAGCATGCTGCTTTTCGACGCTCTTGGGGCCGCCCCCATTGAGCGCCTTGCCTTTTCGGGCACCAAGTTCGCGGAGCTTGTCATTGTCGCCCAAATAAACTCACCTCGCTCAATCGCTCGATCAGGCCTGTGCGCATTATGCATACCAAACCCATTATACACTCTAGAGTGAACTCCTGCCACAACCCGCTACCCTCGCCGCTCGCTGGATGCAGGAATCCGCCTGTCGCTCGGCGTATCACTCACTACCTAGCGCAAAGGCGGTGTTGTGTATGGACTTCATCGAGATGCGAAGCGACACTCTGACTCTTCCCACGGGCGAGATGCGCGAGGCGATGCGCTGGGCCGATGTGGGAGATGACGTGTACGGCGAGGATCCGACTGTGAAACGTCTGGAGGAATTGGCGGCTGGGAAAGTGGGCAAGGAAGCGGCGATGTTCGTTCCGTCCGGAACCATGGGCAACCTGTTGGCGGTGATGACCCACTGCCGGCGAGGCGACGAGATCGTGTTGGAATCCGACTGTCACATCTACTACTACGAAGTGGGCGGTCTATCCGCAGTGGCCGGCGTGGTGCCGCGCCTCGTGAGCGGGAGAAACGGCGTACTCGACCCGGACGATGTCACGGCGGCAATCAGAGAGGAGAACATCCATTACGCGCAAGCCGCGTGTCTGTCCATAGAGAATACTCACAACAGGGGCGGGGGGACAGTGACGCCCATTCCTGCGATGGCCGCGCTTCGCAGGGTTGCCGACGAGAATGGACTGACAGTTCACCTCGACGGCGCCCGCATATTCAACGCCGCACTGGCGCTCGGGGTAGAGGCACAGGAGATAGCAGAGCATGTGGACTCGGTGATGTTCTGCCTGTCTAAGGGGCTCTCGGCTCCAGTGGGCTCAATCCTTGCCGGCAGCGCCGAGTTCATAAGGGCCGCGCGCAAGAACCGCAAGATGCTGGGCGGCGGGATGCGTCAGGCGGGAGTGCTGGCGGCCGCCGGCATAATCGCTATCGAGAAGATGGTGGACAGGCTGGCCGACGACCACGCGAACGCGCGAAGTCTCGGGCTTGGCCTGGCCGAGATCCCGGGAATCGCGATAGATCTGTCGACTGTTCAGACTAACATTGTCGGGTTCGATGTCTTAGCCCTTGGGATACGCGCGCCTAGGTTCGCCGCTGAACTCGCCCGGGAGGGAGTGCGCGTTACCACCAGGCCGCCTTCTGGACTGAGGGCCGTGCTCAACAGGCATGTGGATTCTGCCGGAGTCGAGCGGGCGCTCGGGGCCGTGGCTACTGTATGCTCCCGGCATCGTCGTTGATGTCGGGAGGCCCGGCTGACCAGCTCGGCCATTCGTTGGGCGCTTTTTCGAAGTGTTCGAGCGTTTTGAGCTTGTCCCATTGTATTCTGGCGGCGAGCGCCGCTGCGGCCGCCGATGCGCTGGAATACGTCGATGACGAAGCGCACAGATCGAGCGGCGAGGGCCAGGAGGTCACCGACGCAGTCGACGCGGCGGGAAGTACAAGAGCCGCTGTTGCCGGCCTTGTCAGCTCCACATGGGCAGCTGAGAACTCCATTAGGGTGTAGCGTTCCCATGCGGTGGAGACGGGAACGGAGGAGGCGCCGGCGAATGACGCAGACGGTGCCAGGTAGTACAGAAGCGGCTCATGCCCCAGCCCAAGAGCGCTTGCATATGCGCATGCGGCTGCGAAGTCGAACAGGCTGTCGGAGGCCATCACATGGATGAACGCGGGCAACTTGAGCAGGTCGGCCCCAGCGGCCCGGAACGTGTCGGCGCTCACCGCGATCACCGGCACGACTTTGTTCACCATCGGCACGCCTACACGGTGAGCCGACGATGCGCCGGCCGATGGCGCCTGCGCCTCCACGTCTACCCACAGCCTGTCCTCGCCCGGGACCATGGGTTGAACGGCTTCGACAAACCGCCACCCCGGCTGGACCTGGAGCACACTGCCGGGGGCTGGGATGCCGTATGACTCGGGCATGTGCTCAGCCAGAAAAGACGCCAGGAGATACGCGGCTGCGTACGCAGGGAAGTAGTGGCTGCTGTCGGCCCACACCTGCTGCGCCTGGCCCAGCGAGCGGAGGAGTTTCACGGACTCCGATGGAGGCATGATGGTGTCTTTGGTGCCGTTGATCATGAGGACAGGTCGGGGATAGAGGTCAGGCACGTTGATCGGATCAACGGGCTGCAGCGTTTCGACGATGTCTTGCAGGTTGAGGACTTTGGTCTTGGTGATTTCTCTGAAAGCTGTAACCAATACGTGTTCGCTGTTCTGTGCGATGCCCGAAACCCCACACCCGGCCATGACGAATACTGCCGTGCGAAATCTGGGCTCCATCTTGTAGGCAAGCGAGGCTACTATCCCGCCCAGGCTGGCACCGGCCATGGTGATGGTCTGCGAGTCGATCTCAGGGCGGTCGCTCAGCCAGTCCAGGGCGCGGCGCATGTCGATCACTGCGCGCCTGATGTTGTTTCTGATCGATTGAGGTGTGTCCACGATGAACTTCTGACCGGAGAAGAGTTGAACGCCTTTGCTCCTGCGGTGGTGGTAGGGCAGGCTGGGCGCTAGCCCGGCGATACCCCGTTTGGCGACGAACTCGGCCAGCATCCAGAATTGCTGTTCTGAGTCGGAGAACATCCCGTGCAGCCCGATTATGGCCGGGCTTCCGGCGTTGCGCGGCAGGACCGGCACGAAATAGTGAGAATACACAGTGTCGCCTTCGCTCTGATACTGCAGATCGTAATGCTGGTACCATTCGCTAGAATCGAGCATGACTATGGAAGGATCGAGGGGACGTCTGTTATCATAGGTGTAGAAATCTTCAATCGATTGTGCATCGAATGCTTTGGGGCCAGGTAGCGGAGACAGACCGGCGAACGGTGGTGCGCCCGATACTGGAATAGGAATCGTCAGAGACGTTAACATCAACGCAGCAATGGTCGAGTAGATTCCGCGCCACAAGATTCGGGAAATGCTGTGTCGATGGGTGTGCGCGGGTTTGCGCAATGCAGTCACCGTCCTGTTCGTCACGGCCCACACTGAGCCTTACGACCAATTATAGTGGATTTGGTTCCACTGCACCAGGCATGGGATGCTTTTGTGGGGTGTTTACGATGTCATTGCTAGTGAGAATGCCCGAAAGGGCCTGCGGAACAACACGGATTCGCGAGGTAGCGAGCCCTGCCAGTCCTGAGCTAGAACTGCGCTACATCTACCTTGGGTTCGTCCGTATTCGACAGGACGAGCGGAGAGGGTTCGATTTCGGTCCTATGGACACGGTGGCCGTTGTGTTGAGCGGCGCTGTAGAGGCCGCATGGGAGGGCGCGGACGGGCAGATGAGACGGGAGACCCTCGAGGGCCGGCGCGATGTATTCGACGGCCTGCCCTGGGCGATATGCGCTCGGCCGTACACGACGCTATTCCTGAAGGGCCTGTCCGGCCCGGCTGAACTGGCGCTGATCCGTGCCGAGCTGATCGCGGAGGGGGCGGCCGGGAGCTCAGACGAACCGCCGCGACCAGGCGCCGAAATCATAACGCCCGAGAGACTGCAGGCGCAGGCCATTGGGCGAGGGAAGCGGTCTGGAGAGGTCCGCTATGTCGCCGCCGTAACCCGCTCAGGTCATGGGATGATAATCGGCGAGACGTTGATGTGCGCCGCCGAGGCTGAGGATGAGTCAGGCGGGGAGCGCGACTACGAAGAGGTGAGGCACTTCAGGCTGAGGCCCGAGACGGGCCTCGGAACCCAGCGGGTGCGTTCGCGCGACTCGGATTGTGCCTTCCGAATTCGGAATCAGGACACAGTGGCGATCCCCTCCGGCTTCCGACCGGACCCGGCGACCGCCGCGCCCGGACATGACCTCTACTGCCTGTGGGCTTTGGCGGGGCCCTCACAGTCCTGCCCGCCCTCTTGCTGGCTGTCAGAGGTTCGGTGCGACAGCCCCAGGAGCGCAGCGGGTGCGTGTGAGCCCGGGCGCCGCTGCCGCTAGCAGACAACGATGTGGTTGCCATGGCCGCCGCCTCCCATCAAGCGGAGGTAGTGCTCGTATCTGCCCTCTGACACCAGGCCCTGCTCTACGGCCTTGCGCACGGCGCAGCCGGGTTCTTTGACATGCCTGCAGTCGTCGAACCTGCACTTCTCCATATGCGGACGAAATTCCCGGAAGCACCACGCCAGCTCGCCCTGGGAAATTCTGTGGAACCCGAACTCCCGCATCCCGGGCGTGTCCGCTACGTAGCTCCCAACGCCCAGCTTGATCAGGCGAGAGCAAGTGGTTGTGTGGCGTCCTTTGCCTGTACTGGCGCTTATGTCGCTTGTGGCAAGGCTGACCCCGGGCGAGACTGCGGATATGAGCGAGGATTTGCCCACGCCGGACGGTCCGACCAACGCCGAGACGCGGCCGGCAAGCGCCTGCCTGAGCCTGTCGATGCCGTTGCCGAGCGCGGCGGATGTCATGATCACCAGGTACCCAATCCGGGCGTACACATCCGCGCGTTGTGCCAGGTTGGGAGCGGGCGCCGAGTTCGCGGCAGACGCCAGATCGACCTTGTTTATGCAGACGACGGCATCCAATCCGCAGTGTTCCGCCGAGGCAAGATACCGATCCAAGGTGGTCTCTTTGAAAGGCGGCTCGGATGCCGCAAGCACGATGACCACCTGATCCAGATTCGCTGCGATCACTTGCTCATCCTGACGACGGCCGGCCACCTTCCGTGAGAACCGGGTCCTTCTGGGCATCATCGATTCGATGACGCCCCTGCCGGCCGGCTGCGGGGCGACAAGCACCCTGTCTCCCGGCACAATGCTGCCCGGATCCGCGCCTGCCCGGGCCATGCAATGGATCACGCCAGTGGCTGTCTCCACTTGAAACAACCCTGAAGACGCAAGTATGACGATACCCTCTAGCTGGTCTGGAACCAAAGCTGCTCAATCCTCCTGCCATTGTGTACATGTGAAAGACCGCGGACGGAGATGCCGGTTCATCGCATCCTGTCTCCACCCGCGGTCGCTTGACACTGAACTTGAGCGCGAAAGAAAAACGCGCCCGCTTTCGCTGGCGCGCACGCGACTTGTTCATACGGTGTCTATCCGTCACACGCGTTACGCGGTGAACCGCACGCCATCATAGATGACGCTCAGAATACGAACAGACGTTCCCTATGCCGCAACCGACGAAAGGTGGGTGGGACGATATTCAAGTAGACTGAACCTGTTCATGACTACCGACATCAAACCCACCTCCATCGCCAGACGAGCTGGCGAGTCGTTGCATTAGCACCATTACAATACCTCTGCAGGCATCAGATGTCAATAGCACAAACGCGCCTGAGGATCCCGTCAAAGTCGCACTGATCCTGCAGGCTCAGAATGATCTCCAGCGTTCGGTCCTCTCCCACATCTCTCCGTCCCCCGCGCCGCGTGCCGCCTTGCGATGGTGAGTTGGCCTTTGCGTGAAGGAGATGTACAATCGAAGGAGAAAATGCACTACTAGAGGGGACGGGGAGGTGGTCATCCCATGGACGGCACGTGTCAAGGCGGCATCACCGATAGGCGGGGGGCGATACTCGACGCAGCGCAGCACGTCTTCGCCGAGAGCGGATTCCACACGTCCACCATGGATGCTGTGGCCGAAGCTGCCGGAGTGGCCAAGGGGACCATCTATTTGTACTTCAAGAGCAAGGACGAGCTACTGACCGAGCTCATGGATGATCGGACCGGCAGGCTTACACAGATGCTGACCGAAGCAGTTACGACTGCATCCGGTGTGCATGCCAAGCTGAGGGCGCTGATCAGGGCGCATTTCGACTTTTACGCCCAGGAAAAGGAGTTCATGCTGCTTCTGTCGCGCCAGCTCGGGCTGCTTTCGCCGGAACTCGGTAGACGTGTTGTGGAGGGTACAGCATTCCTCACTAGTTTGACTCAGTCCATTGTCGAGGAAGGTATGTCTTCAGGGTTGGTGTCGGACGACTTCGACCCTGCCAAACTCACGTACGCGCTGCTCGGAATGGTGCACGCTGTCGCCTATCAGTGGCTCGCGAGCGGCATGGTATCCGACTCGTGCGGCGTGACCGACCAGGCGTACACGCTGTTCGCCCGTGGAGCGCTACCTGCGCTGAGCGAGTGACTGGACGGTGCATCAGCCGCTGGGCGAGAGCGACTGTGTCGCGCGTTTGTGGTATGATTGGGCTGGTCAATGCAATCTAGCTACTGTAATATGGCGATAGGACGGAGATTTGGAGAGGGTCCTACCTCGGGCGTAGCCGGAGCTTTGCGGCTTGCCCGCGGCAGGGCTTTTCTGTTTTGATGGGAGGCGCATGATATGGTGGAGTATCTGCTCGCGCTCGACCAGGGCACTACGAGTTCCAGAGCCATCCTTTTCAACCGGGACGGCGCCGGCGTCCAAATGGCTAGTCGCGAGTTGACTCAACTGTATCCGCGACCGGGCTGGGTGGAGCATGATCCCATGGAGATTTGGGGTACTCAACTGGCGACCGCCCATGAGGCCATCGCGCGTGCCGGAGTAGCCGCAGGCGATATCGCTGCAATCGGCATAACCAACCAACGCGAAACCACCATCCTTTGGGACCGGGCCACAGGCCGGCCCGCAGCGAACGCCATTGTGTGGCAGTGCAGGCGTACGGCCGGATGCTGCGACCAACTGCGGGCGACTGGGGAGGCAGCGGGTATTGCCGAGAAGACGGGACTCGTGGTCGATGCGTATTTCTCCGGCACCAAGATCCAGTGGCTACTGGACAACACGCCTGGCCTGAGGGAGCGCGCCGAGCGGGGCGAGATACTTTTCGGTACCGTCGACACGTGGCTCATCTGGAACCTCACCGGCGGACGCGCGCACGTTACCGATTACTCCAATGCCTCACGCACGATGCTGTTCAACATACACACCCTCGATTGGGACGACGACATTCTGGCGCTGCTCGGCATTCCCAGGGCAATGCTACCAGAGGTGAAGCCGTCGAGCGGTGTGATTGGGCGCACGGCTCCTGGGCTGTTCGAAGCGGAACTGCCCATTGCCGGTGTGGCCGGCGACCAGCAGGCGGCCTTGTTCGGGCAAACGTGCTTCACGCCCGGAACCGCAAAGAACACTTATGGCACCGGGTGCTTCATGTTGATGAACACAGGTGAACGGGCGGTGCGGTCAAAGAGCAACCTGCTTACGACGATTGCGTGGGGCGTTGACGGCAAGGTGGAGTACGCTCTCGAGGGCAGTGTGTTCATTGGCGGCGCGGTGATCCAGTGGCTCCGCGACGGCCTCCGGATCATCGACTCGGCTGCTGAGTCAGAGGAATACGCGATGCGCGTGCCCGACACCGGAGGAGTATACATCGTGCCGGCCTTCGTGGGGCTGGGCGCGCCGCACTGGGACGCCTACGCCCGCGGCACCATCGTGGGGATCACACGCGGAACTCGACGGGAGCACATGGTAAGGGCCGCGCTGGAGGCTATCTGCTATCAGACCCGCGATGTGATCAGGGCGATGACCGCCGATAGCGGCATCGCCCTCGCCGAGCTTCGGGTGGACGGGGGCGCGGCGCGTAACGACTTCTTGATGCAGTTCCAGTCGGACATACTCGGCGTGCCCGTAAGGCGGCCGCGCGTGATCGAAACCACAGCTCTTGGCGCTGCTTACCTCGCTGGACTGGGTGTGGGGTTCTGGAGCGGCAAAGGCGAGATCGCCGCGAAGTGGCAGCAGGAGACCGAGTTCGCTCCGGCCATGTCCGATGAGGACCGGGATCGCCTGTACCGAGGGTGGGTTAGGGCCGTCGAAAGATCGCTCGGATGGGAAACCGAGGCCCACGAGTAAGGGGGTAGTGCTTCAGTGCAACCGAGGCGTATTGCGGCGGATGTAGTAGTCATAGGAGCAGGAGTAGTAGGCACGGGCATCGCCCGCGAGCTATCGAGATACGATGTTCGGGTCGTGCTGGTCGAGAAGCAGGCCGATGTGGCATTCGGCACTACCAAGGCCAACACTGCGCTGGTGCACGCGGGGTATGACGCTGAGCCGGGCACGTGGAAGGCACGGTTGAACGTGAGGGGCAACGCGCTTTACCCGAAAACGTGCGCGGACCTGGGCGTCGCCTACAAGAACTGCGGATCTTTGGTGGTGGCGGCGACGGAGAATGAAGCCGGCTACCTGCATGAGCTGAAGGAGCGGGGCGAGAGGAACGGTGTGCCCGGGCTGGAAGTGATACCGCGGGAGCAGGTCATAGAGCTCGAGCCTCATGTGAACCCGGGTGTCGTTGCCGCGCTGTGGGCGCCCACCGGAGGCATAACCAGCCCGTGGGAGCTGGCGATAGCGTACGCCGAAAACGCGGTGGCTAACGGTGTCGAGCTGTTGCTTTCGGCGCCGGTGACCGGAATCGGTGTGCGGCGGGGACGCGCCTTCTCGGTGCGGTGCCCGGGCGTGGTTATGGATGCCAGGTTCGTGGTGAATGCGGCGGGCATATGGGCTGACGACATCGAGCGTATGGTCGGCCGGGACGACTTCGAGATCACCCCGCGGCGCGGCGAGTACTACCTCTTCGACAAGCGTGTCGGACACTTGGTATCAAGGCCGCTCTTCCCGGTGCCCGCCGAGCTGTCCAAGGGCATCGTGGTCACCCCAACCGTCGACGGCAACCTGATAGCGGGCCCCAACGCTCTTCTCGTCGGAGACAAGGGCGATCTTTCGACCACAGCTGTCGGCCTGGCTGAAGTGCTGGAGGGAGCGCGGCGACTGGTGCCTGGGTTGCCCATACGCGAGTCAATCACAAACTTCGCAGGACTGCGCGCCGTGGCTGCGCCGATCGGCGACTTCATCATCGGTCCGTCTCCGGGAGTGCCCAATTTCATCAACGCCGCGGGCATACAGTCGCCTGGGCTGACGGCCGCGCCGGCCATCGCCGAGGCGGTGCGCGATATTCTCGCCGATGCCGGACTGGCGTTGGCGGAGAAGCCGGACTTCAACTCGGTGCGTAAGCGCCCAACGCGCTTTTCGGAGCTTGGCCCAGAGGAGCAGTCGGCGCTGATCGAGAGTGATCCACTCTGGGGGCACATCATCTGCCGGTGCGAGACCGTGCCCGAGGCCGAGATCATCGAAGCGCTTCACCGCCCGGTGTCGTGCACTACCCTAGACGGGGTGAAGTTCCGGACTCGGGCGGGGGCCGGGCGTTGCCAGGGAGGGTTCTGTGGGCCGCGCGTGGTCGCCATCATCCATCGTGAGCTGGGAATTTCCCCGGAGAAGGTGACCAAGAAAGGCGGCGCGTCCTTCATCCTGTCGGGTCGCACCAAGGACCCGCTTCTGGAACGTGCAGACGAGTGTGTAGACGAACGCGAGGAGGTAGGCGGCCGTGCGCATTGCAGAGTGTGACATTGCAGTTATAGGCGCGGGGCCGGCGGGCCTGGCCGCGGCTGCGCGGGCAAAGCAGTGCGGCGCGTGCCGCGTGATCCTAATGGACCGCGACCGCGAGCTGGGCGGCATTTTGAACCAGTGCATACACAACGGATTCGGTCTGCAGCTGTTGTCGCAAGAGCTCACGGGGCCTGAGTACGCAGAGCATTTCATCAACGAGGCTCGAGACGCCGGGGTGGAGACGATGCTCGACACCATGGTTCTCTCGGTCGCGCCCGGCGGGCGGATCACCGCGGTGAATCGCAGTGGGGGACTGATGCGGATCAGCGCAAAGGCGATCATCTTGGCCATGGGGGCGCGGGAGCGCAACCGCGGCGCCGTGACCATACCGGGCATGCGGCCTGCCGGCGTGTTCACCGCCGGGGCTGCACAGCGTTTCGTGAACATGGAGGGCTACATGCCCGGAAAGCGCATAGTGGTGCTGGGCTCGGGCGACATAGGCCTCATTATGGCCAGGCGCCTGACGTGGGAGGGCGCGCGCGTGGAGGCGGTTCTTGAGATCCTGCCGTTCCCGTCCGGCCTGACGCGCAACATAGTGCAATGCCTGAATGACCAGGGCATTCCCCTGTATCTTGGCCACACGGTGGTCGATGTGCATGGGGAAGAGCGGGTGTCGGGGGTTACTGTGGCCAGGGTGGATGATAGCCTGAAACCGATTCCCGGCACTGAGTGGGACATCGAATGCGATACGCTGCTTCTATCAGTGGGCCTCATACCCGAGAACGAGCTGACGCGGGACGCGGGAGGCGAGCTCGATCCCGTCACTGGCGGGCCGGTAGTTACAGATGAAATGGAGACGTCCGTCCCAGGCGTGTTCGCCTGCGGCAATGTGGTCCACATCCACGATTTGGTGGACAATGTCACTCGTGAGGCTTGGACGGCGGGAGAGGGCGCGGCGCGGTTTGTAGCGGGGCGGCAGCCGGCCGGGTTGACTATCCGGACCCGGGCGGGCGATGGGATACGATACGTAGTGCCTCACATACTCCACCTAGACAACCTGGCTGCGCGAGACGTACGGCTGTTCATGCGCGCGACGCGGCCGGACGAGCGTGTGCAGGTGGAGGCGGTGGTCGGGGATCAGGTGGTGTTCAGCAAGTTCGAGCGGGTGGTGCGTCCGGCCGAGATGATCGCGCTGACCATACCCCGAGGCAAGGTGAGTTCGGGCGTTGCCGCATTTGGCTCCGAGACTCGGCTCATCGTGCGCGTCAGGCCCCGTGACTGCGATGCGGGGCCCAAAGGGGGCGCTAAGGCATGACTCGGGAGATCCGTGAACTCACATGCATAGTCTGCCCAGTCGGGTGCAGGCTGCGGGCGGCGGTCGAGGACGGACAGCTTCTGGACGTAGAGGGCAATTCCTGCAAGAGAGGGGCTGAGTACGCCCAGGCCGAGCTGTGCGCTCCGAAAAGGACGGTTACGTCTACGGTGAGAGTGTATGGCGGGTTCTTGCCGCTGGTACCCGTGCGCACGCTGGAGCCGATCCCCAAACACAGGATAGGGCAGGCTCTCATCGAGATGGCGAAGGCCAGGGTAAACGCGCCTGTCGACATCCACCAGGTAGTAGTGGCGGACGTGGCGGGCACCGGCGTAGATGTGATAGCGAGCCGATCAATGCCAGAGAAAGCGGGATAGCCGCGGTCGCGGCGCGGTCGGCAGGATACAGGTCTTGCGAAGGGGAATAGTCTTCACCAGATGAAATCCGGTAGTCAGGAAGCTCGGTGGTGAGGAGGCGTGAAGACGTGGGACATCGGCGATCCGGCGATGTTGTGTTCGTGCTTATAGCGATTGCGGCAATAATGGCTATTCTGTCCCAAACGGCGTTCGCGACCGCGCATGGGGTTATGGCGGATCCCGCTCTCTCGGCGGCTGTGGCTGCTATGCGGGGCATCGACTTCGATATTCTGCCATGCGAGGAGAAGGCGGCGAAGGCGCAGGAGATCGGCGCCGCCTGGGAAACGCTGACTGGGGCCGGCTCGGCCGGCCGAGCGGCGCTCCTTGCCGAGCTGGATGCGTTGCAGTCGAGCGGCGATGAGGACTACTACTTCAAGCTAAGCGCGGCAGCCCTGCTGTGGCGCATAGGCGGGCTTGACGAGGCGGCTGTGATCGCCGAGATCTGGCGCCGAGTGCCGTTTGAAGAGCAATATCCCTACGTCTTCTACACTGCTTACGAGGCGGCGCTCACGCGGGATCCAAGGGCGCTTCCGATGCTTGTCGCCTTCCTCGGCGATAAATCAGGCTCCACGTTCGTACCCCAGTACTACCTGGACATTGAGTGGCCCCTCGCCCTGGATTTCGTGTGGGGCGCCTATGGTCCGGCGGGCTACCCCGTGCTTCTTGAGGTCGTGGTCGAATCGGGCAATGCGACAATGGCAGAGTCAGCCCTGGCTGTGCTATGCACGTCTGAATATGCGGAGGCGCTGCCTGTGGCCAGGCGCCTTGCCTTCGAGGGCGAGACGGCGGGCATACGTCGAGCGGCCATTCGCCTGCTGGGATGGCACGGGCGCGCGAGGGACTGGGAGCGTGTGCTGATCGGGCTGGCATCGGACGATGTAGACGACATCCAGGCCTCCCTATGGGCGCTCTACCAGTTCGGCGACGAGCGCGCGGTATCGTACGCCATTCCGTTCTGCAACCATCCTGATCCGTGGGTGCGAGATGAAGCCCTCTCACTCTTGGCGCTCATGTGCACGCCCGAGTCTATCGGCGCCATACGCAAGGTCTGCGAGGAAAGACCGGACGATCCCGATCTGTATGACTACGAGTGTTATGCAGACGCGGTCCTGTGGATGGCCGGGCTGGACTGGGAGGCCTACTGCGCACTTCCTCCCGCCGGCAGGGAGCAAGCCATCGCGCAGGCCAGAGCGATTCTGTACGGACCCAGGCCCGGCGGTGACCGGCTTGCGCAGAGCGAAGCCCTGGCTCTTGTGGAGCAGTGGACCGAGCAGGGCTACATCGACTGCGATGGCCTTGAGGACACGGAGAACCAAATCGCCGCGGCTCTCGTACGCGACGATGTAGGTGCGCTGCAAGAATTGCGGGCGTCCATCTACCATCGACTTTCCGATGAGGCGCTGCGCGATGTGGCCGGAGTAGACCGCATCATCCAGAAGATCGTCCGGCGCGACCTGGCCGGAAAAGGCCCCTGATGCGACTGACCGCTGCACGGCGTGCAGCAAGTCAGGCAATAGAGTCAGCACGACTGTGGTGGGGTCCGGCAAGGCAGTGATCTGGGCAGTAATCCGGGCCTTGACATACAGCTGTCACAGGGATAGTGTTGGCTTGACGATTAAACACTTGTTTAATCGTCGAATCGTGGTGCAGCCGGCCCCGGCGCCGACCGCTGCATGGCGAGGAGGCGCGGATGTGGGCAGTCTGAAGAGACGCATACCAGAGGTGGCGGGGATCTCCGAGATCTTCCGCGTGCTCGGCGACGAAACGAGGTGCAGGATACTCTACCTGCTGTTCCTGGAGGAGCTGTGCACGTGCGAGCTGTCTGAGATACTTGGGATCAGTACGCCGGCGGTGTCTCACCATCTTCGTCTGCTGAAAGCGCTTCGACTGGTGAAGGCTCGACCCGAGGGGAGGCACGTTTTCTACTCGCCGGCCGACGACCACGTTTTGAGCCTTATCCGAGTGGCGCAGGAGCATTACGAGGAAGAGGGCCAGCTGGACGCGGCCAGAACCGAGAGGAAGGTGAGCCGGGGTGGGGGCAGAGAAGCCTGACATAGGTGGTTGCGATTGCCATTACTGCAACGGCCATGATGACGGACATGGCCATAACCACGCCCACGGGCATTGCCGCGATGGCGAGTCTCACACATCGCCGAGCGAGATCATCCTTGCGCTTGGGCTTCTTGCGGTCGGGATGACCGTCAGGACATGGGGCGCGTTTCCCGGCGCTGCAGTTGTGTGGAAAGTCGCACTAATCTTGTCATACGCCGTTGCAGGCTGGCGTGTTCTTCGAGGCGCGGTTCGCGGCATCGCCGCCGGGCGCATGTTCGACGAGAACTCGCTGATGGCGCTGGCGTCGCTGGGCGCAATGGCCATAGGCGAGATGCCTGAGGCCGCGGGCGTCATGGCCTTCTTCTCAGTGGGCGAGTACCTTCAGGATATGGCGGTGGAACGTTCGCGAGGGTCAATCAGGGCGCTCATGGACATCCGCCCGGAATACGCCAGTGTCGCCCGGGGCGATAAGGTGGAGAAGGTCGCTCCAGAGGACGTACTGCCCGGCGAGCTCATTCAGGTGAGGCCAGGCGAGCGTGTCCCTCTGGACAGTTTGGTCATGGGCGGCGAGACCTCAATGGACACGTCCGCTTTGACCGGAGAGTCGATGCCGCGGGCCATGGGGCCGGGGGATGAGGCTCTAGCGGGCATGGTCAACATCCGCGCGGCAGTGACCCTGCGAGTGGTGCGGCCCTACGCCCAGTCGGCGGCGGCGCGCGTTCTGCAGCTTGTGGAGGAGGCATCCACGCGCAAGGCGCGCACGGAGCGCTTCATCACCCGTTTCTCCAGGTACTACACCCCGGCGGTGGTCGCGCTGGCCGCGGCCGTAGCTGTGATACCTCCGTTCTTCGCTCCCGGGCAGGCGTTCGCCGTGTGGATTCACAGAGCCCTGGTCCTGCTGGTCATCTCGTGCCCGTGTGCTCTGGTGATCTCTATTCCGCTGGGCTACTTCGCCGGCATAGGCGGCGCTTCGCGCCGCGGAGTACTGGTGAAGGGGGCCAGCTTCCTTGAGACCCTGAGCCGTGTGGATACCGTAGTATTCGACAAGACGGGCACGCTGACGGCAGGTTCATTCCGCGTTGTCGAAGTGCAGGGCGAGGAGGGCGTGGCCGAGTGCGAGGTGTTGAGGCTGGCGGCTCACGCAGGCGCCCACTCGAATCACCCGGTATCCGCGTCCATACGCGAATCCTACCAAAACGGCGGGCTGGAGAGCAGGGCGATAGACGAGTCGTCCATCACCGCAAGCGATGAGGTGAGCGGGATGGGCGTGCGGGCCGTTGTAGCCGGCCAGTCGGTTCTGGCCGGCAATGATCGGCTCTTGCACCGCGAGAACGTGCCGCATGATGTGTGCGTGACCGATGGCACTGTGGTGAACGTGGCCAAAGACGGAGTGCTGGCAGGACGCATACGCGTGGCTGATGTGGTCAAGCCGGGAGCGGAGCAGGCCGTGCGGAGGCTCAAGGCGGCAGGGGTGAACCGCCTCGTCATGCTGACGGGCGATGTGAGCCGAGTCGCCCAACAGGTGGCAACGGAGGTAGGCATAGACGAGTACCGCGCCGACCTGCTGCCCGGGCAGAAGGTCGAGGCGCTCGAGACGATAATGGCAGACCGCGCCAGGCAGGCGTCGGGCGGGCGAAGGGCCGGCGCGGTGGCCTTCGTGGGAGACGGCATAAACGATGCGCCCGCGCTCGCCCGCGCGGACGTGGGCATCGCCATGGGCGCACTGGGCTCGGACGCGGCCATCGAGGCCGCGGATGTGGTGATCATGGACGACAACCCTGCTCGGATCGCCGATGCCATCGAAATCGCGCGATGCACCCACAGGGTGGTGCTGGAGAACATCGTGTTCTCTCTGGCCGTGAAGGCAGGCGTGCTGACCCTGGGCGCCATGGGGATCGTCGGCATGTGGAGCGCCGTGTTTGCCGATGTTGGCGTGGCGTTGATCGCAGTGCTCAACGCCACCAGAGCCTACGGCGGGCCAAGGCGGCCCCGAGCCGCCCAAAACCTGTGATCCACTGCGCGTCAGTGCGCGGCCGACATGTTTGAAATGCCCTGGCGCTTGCGATCACGGGTTGCACGGGCATGATCCACCCGCGCCGCGCTCACAGAATCGAACTCGCGAAGTTGCTCCAAGGCTTCGTCGGCCTCGGCGCGGTATCCGCACGCCTCAAGGGCGGTCACCAACCCTACACTGGCGATGCTGTGCTCGGGCTCGTCGTCGAGGGCCTGCGTCAGCAGGGGAATGGCCATATCGGGACGGCCTACGACCGTACCGTAGAACGTGGCCAGCAGAACACTGAGTTCCACGTTGCCGGGCGTCTGCGCCTCCAGCCCCTCCACAGACTCGAAGGCTTCCTCGTTACGACCCGTGCCTGCTAAGGCGAATGCGCGCCATACTCGAGCATAAGGATCATCGGCGCCGTCGGGGTCGACCATCGCGGCGAAATCGAATGCCCTGAGGGCGACATCGGGCCTGCCGACATGGATCAGCGCAACACCCAAACGCAGATGGGTTTCAACCTGGTCGGGCTCGGCCTTGGCCGCTTCGTACAATGCTACGATTCCTTCTTCGACATCGCCGATCTCAAGCAGCGACGAGCCCAGCACGTGCAGGGCGCGGCCCTGGCTGGGTTGAAGATCGAGAGCCGCTCTGGCGATCTCGATGGCTCTGCCGTGTTCGCCGAAGCAAGCCCACGAGTCGGCCACGTCCGCCAGATGCTCCGCGTTGCCTTGGGCGCTTTCCAGAGCCCGCGCCATCACTCGTTCCATTTCGCCTTCGTCTCCGGCCATCCACCACAGCTGGGCGACTAGCCGCAGGTGGGGGAGCATTCGAGCCGCGTCAGACTCAGATCGAATAGCTCGCGACGCGATTTGGGCCTGTGACTCGGCGTCAGCGACTCCTCCCATAAAAGAAACCCACCTTCCACCTGATTCGGCCGTGCGATACGTGTGCGCGGACGTCAACGTCAGACTACCACGGCGTGTCCGAAAGGAGTATCGCCCAGACGGGTGATTTCAACTTTTTCTGTTCGGCAAGAAGGAATCGCGCCATCACGGGTCGAACTATGACACCAGCAAATGGACAAAATCGAACAAATGGCCAATATCGAACATCAACACGAGGACGGTTGGAGGTGATCCAACTGCTTGCTGAGGAGCGAAGGCATCGCATAGTCGATTTTCTGCAGCAGCGCGGCAGCGCTCAAGTGCCTGAACTAGCCGGAATGCTTCGCGTTTCTGAGATGACCATTCGCAGAGATCTTCGGCAACTGGAGTGTTCGGGCTTGCTCAGGCGCACCCATGGCGGCGCTGTGGCCAATGACAGGCTGCTCGCGGAGACGCCCTACCGTGCCAAACGGCACGAGCACGTTCGGCAGAAACAGGCCATTGCGCGAGCTGCTGTGGATCTGATCAAACCAGGAGAAAGCATAATCCTGGATGCGGGCTCAACTACCTACTTCATCGCCATGCTCCTGAGAAATCGCCCCCCAGATGGTCTCACCGTTGTAACCAACGATATCTGCATTCTGAATGAGCTTTCTGATTGTCCGCTGCTCACCGTGATAGGCACCGGAGGTACTGTGCAGCAGGGTGTCTACTCCATGGTCGGAAGCCACGCTGAGAATTTCTTCCGCACGATCCGGGCCGACCGGGCGTTTGTGGGCGCCCACGCTGTTGACATGGAAATCGGGCTCATGTCTCCAAACCCCGAGAAGGCCAGCATCAAGGCTCTAGTCTGCGCGGCGGCGAACAACACGCACCTTGTTGTTGATAGCAGCAAGTTCGGAATAGGCTCTCTCGTTGAGGTCAGGCGGTTGAACCAGTTCACTTCGGTAATCACCGACAACGATCTTGCCGCAGACCGCAAAGAGGCTTTGGAGCGACAGGGCGTGCGCCTTGTCTGTGTGTGAGAGGGGAGATTGTGAATGCCGAGGCTGGCAGTCATTGCTGATGACCTCACCGGCGCGAACGCCACTGGGATTCTCTTCGGCAAGCGAGGTTTCCGCGCGATTTCGTCTTTGGGCGGCGCCCGATGCGAGCTGCCGGGGGATCCCGATGTGGTCGTAGTCACTACCGAGAGCCGCGCGATACCCCCGAAAGAAGCGTACAGACGCGTATACCAGGCGGCCAAAGACCTGCTGGGCCTGGGAGTGCAGCATTTCGACAAACGGATCGACAGCACGCTCAGGGGCAATCTGGGCGCGGAGATTGACGCCCTGCTACAGGCGTTGCGAGAGCAGGGCACGGACGCGATGGCTGTGGTTGTGGCGGCGTTTCCCGGCAGCGGACGATCCACAGTGGGCGGTTACCACTTAGTGAGCGGAGTGCCTCTGGAGCTGACAGATGTCGCAAATGACCCCACGTGTCCGATCCGCAGCTCATCGCTTCCAGATCTGCTATCTGCGCAGAGCCGTAACTCGGTAGGGGTTATCCCTATCTCCACGGTGCTTCAGGGAAGTCAGGCCGTGGCGGACGCGCTTCGGGGCCTCTACTCCGATGGGAACCGGGTCATCGCCATGGATTGCATCGCCGATGCCGACCTGCAGACCATTGTCCGCGGCGCTGCGCAGTGTGGGCTGCCGGTGGTTTCGGCCGATCCAGGTCCTTTCGGCGCTGAACTCGCAGCCGCGCTTTTCCCGAGCCCACGGCGCACTCTCGGGCGTGTGCTGGCGGTGGTCGGGAGCGTGACCGCGCAGACCCGTGAACAGCTCGAAGTGCTGCAGTCCAGTATTCCCTGCATGTTCGTACATGTGAAGGCTGAGGCGCTGGCACGCGGAGGGAGTCTTGCGACAGCCGAGGCCGGCCGAGCGCTGGAATCTGTGACTAGGGCTGCGGCGAACACGCCAGTTGTGTGCCTGCACACAGTCTCACATGCAGAAGACATCCTCGACATCGGAGCGCTCGCGGCTCAGTTGGGCGTTGCGCCGGCCGCTGTCACCTGCAGTATCGCAGACGGTCTGGCCCAGATCGCAGTTGAGTCTCTGACGGAGATGGGGCGGTCAGAAGTGGGCGTCTATGGCACCGGGGGCGACATCATAGCCGCCCTGTGTCGAGCTTGCGGCGCTCAAGGTATCGAACTGCTCGATGAAGTCCTGCCGCTTGCCACGTACGGACGGCTTGTGGGAGGGAGTTACTCTGGCTTGCCCCTTGTAACCAAAGGAGGTCTCGTAGGAGGACCTAACGCGGCGCTGGCGTGCGTGAATCACCTTATTGGTAGCTTGGAGGAGCGTGTATGACTCGTCCCGTTATCGGTATTACCATGGGCGATCCGGCGGGCATCGGCCCAGAGATTGTGGTCAAGGCTCTGAACAATCCCGCCATGTACGATATTTGCCGACCTCTCATACTGGGCGATGCCGGCGTCATCGCGAAAACGGCGGAAGCGCTGGTACTGGGACCGAAGGTCCATTCGATAGCCCATCCCAAACTCGGCCAGTATGTACACGGGGTTCTGGACGTGTATGATCTTCACAACGTGGACACAGATCGCCTTCAAATGGGTCAGGTGCAGGCCATGGCCGGTCGGGCGGCATATGAGTACATCGAGGCGTCGATCAGTCTTGCCGTGTCAGGATCCATCGCCGCAGTGGCCACCGCCCCAATCAACAAAGAATCCATCCGCGCCGCCGATGTCCCGTTCATCGGGCATACGGAGATGTACGGGGAGCTGACCGGCACTGACGACCCCCTCACCATGTTCCAGGTTCTTGGACTCAGGATATTCTTCTTGACTCGACACGTATCCCTGGCCGAGGCCCTACAGCTGATCACCAGAGAACGTCTGCTCGACTACATCGGGCGCTGCACTGACGCTCTGGCGCGTCTGGGCGTCGAGAAGCCTACGTTGGCGGTTGCCGGCCTGAACCCACATTCCGGGGAACATGGGCTTTTCGGCGACGAAGAGACCCGGGAGATTGAGCCTGCGGTGGCTGAGGCCAAGGCCCGGGGCCACCTGGTCGTGGGCCCCATTCCGGCCGATTCCGTTTTCCACCTGGCAAAAACAGGACGCTTCGACGCGGTGTTGTCTTTGTATCACGACCAAGGTCACATTGCCGCCAAGACTCTGGATTTTGAACGTACAGTCAGTGTGACGTGCGGCTTGCCCTTCCTGCGAACCTCCGTCGATCACGGCACAGCTCTTGATATCGCAGGAAGAGGGGTTGCCAGTCCTGTCAGCATGGAGGAGGCTATTGTGGTTGCATCGCAGTATGCTGGCCGAATCAATGTTGTGTGTCCAAAGCTCGCGTAAGGAGGTGACGCGCTCCATCGGTACAATCAGCCCTTGCTGCAAACGTCACTCGTGCTGAACAACACAAAGAGGAGGAAGCCCACAGATGAGAAGGACACTCTGCTTTGCTCTGACCTTGGCCATAGTGTGCGTATTCATGGCCGGCCTGGCAGTAGGTGCGCCAGCGAAGAAGATCATCCGTCTGAACCACACTCTGGCTCCCGACTCCCATTATCAGATGGGCCTAGAGAAATTCGCGGAACTGGTCAATGCCAAGACCAACGGCGCCATCGAGGTGCAGATCTTCCACAGTTCCCAGTTGGGCAGCGAGCGAGATGCCATTGAAGGCGTCACCCTTGGGACTCTAGAAGCGACACTGGTGTCGACGGCCCCGCTCGCGAATTTCTCCAAGAAGTTCCTCGTGTTTGACCTGCCTTTCATCGTGAAGGATCGTGCCAGTGCCTACAAGGCTCTTGACGGTGACCTTGGCAATCAGATGGCGGCATCCTTGGAGCCCAAGGGCATCAAGACCCTGGCTTTTTGGGAGAACGGCTTCCGAATGCTCACGAACAGCAGGCGACCGATTGAGAAGCCGGCTGACGTGGCGGGCCTGAAGATCCGCCTCATGGAGAACCCTGTGCACATGGCCACGTTCAAGACCCTTGGCGCCGCTCCTGTGCCAATGCCCTTTGGCGAGCTGTTCACCGCGCTGCAGCAGAAGACCGTAGACGGACAGGAGAACCCTCTGGTCATCATCAAGACGTCCAAGTTCTACGAGGTTCAGAAGCATCTGGCCCTGACAGGCCACTTCTACTCTCCTGCGGCTTTGCTGATCGGGCAGAGGTTCTTCAGCAATCTCACTCCTGACCAGCAGAAGGCGATACAGGATGCAGCGACCGAAGCCCGCGACTGGGAGCGCAAATACTGTCAGGACCTAGAGGATAGCCTGGTCAGCGAGCTGAAGGCTGCCGGCATGCAGGTTAGCAGGCCGGATCTGGATGCATTCGAGAAGGCGTGCGAACCGGTCTACAAGCAGTTCGAGGCCGAGATCGGTCTTGATACCATCCGTGCCCTGCGTGGGAAGTAGTTCTCTCTATGTAGCCAATATGGGGTTTCGCCTGCTTTGCAGGCGGGACCCCATCGAATCAAGGAGGTACCCCCTCATGCGGTTTCTGGATCGCTTCGAAGAGTGGGCCATAATTGTGCTATTAGGGCTGATGACCATCCTCGTGTTCGTGTCAACCATGGCGCGCTACGTGTTCTTCTTCCCGATTACGTGGGGCGAGGAGGCAGCCAGGTACATGATGGTCTGGCTGGCTTACATAGGCGCTTCGGCCGGACTGAAGAAAGGATCTCACCTGGGAGTCGAGGCGTTCGTCTCTGCACTTCCTAAGAAATGGCGTCCGTTCCTCGACGCTCTCAGGTATGTGATAATCATCGTTTTCAACGTGCTGGTCGTCATCCTGGCCGCTCAGATCATGCGCAACCAGTTCGACACCGGCCAGACTTCGCCTGCCCTTGAGATCCCGATCTACTGGGCATACGCTGCGATTCCGTTCGGAGCCTGCCTGATGATCGTGCGGTCTGTGCAGCACCTCATAGGAACGATAGCTAATAGGCGACAGGAGGGATGAGGCTATGGGAGCATTGCTTTTCGGCGCGTTTGTTGCACTCATGCTGCTCAACATCCCAATAGCTGTGGCATTGGGCCTAGCGTCCATGGTAGCCCTGTTCTTCGGGCCCATGGCCACACCGCCGCTTCTGGTTGTGCAGCGCATGTTCACGGCTGTGGATTCTTTCCCGTTCATGGCCATTCCCTTCTTCATGCTGGCCGGAGGCCTAATGGAGGGGGGAGGGATCTCCAAGAGGCTTGTGAACTTCTCGAAGACCTTGGTCGGACCGGTGCCCGGAGGACTGGGCATCATAACAATCGTCTCTTCAGCGTTTTTTGGCGCGATCTCCGGATCCAATCCTGCCACTGTGGCCTCTATCGGCGGCATCATGATTCCGGCCATGATCAAGGCCGGATATCCCAAGCCGTATGCTGCCGCAATAGCGGCCGCCGCAGGCACGCTGGGCGTCATCATACCGCCTAGCATCCCAATGGTTACCTACGGGGTAGTATCGGGCTGTTCCATCGGAGATCTGTTCATTGCCGGCCTCATACCGGGGATCGCCATTGCTCTGCTTCTCACCTTGGTCGTGCTGGTGCAGGCCAGGCGGCTCGGGCTCAGAGGCGACCGCCGTTACAGCTGGCGCGAAATAGGCGCAGCGGCTCGCGATGCTGCATGGGCTCTCTTGATGCCCATTATCGTCTTGGGCGGAATCTACGGCGGCGTTTTCACGCCGACTGAGGCGGCGGCGGTGGCGGTTGTCTACTCCCTGATCGTAGGCCTATTTGTGTATCGTGAGTTCACGATCAAGGATTTGCCCAAGACGCTTGTGAAGGCTGGTATCAGCACATCGGTGGTTTTGTTCGTGATTGCCGCGTCGTCCTCATTCAGCTGGCTCATTACCTCGGCGCGCATTGCCGATACGGTGACCCGCGGGATGATGGCCATTTCCAGCAGCCCGTTCGTGCTGATCTTCCTCATCAACGTGTTGCTGCTCTTCCTTGGCACGTTCCTCGAGACACAGGCGATAATCCTTCTGGTTGCGCCGATCCTAATTCCGCTGGCGGCGCGCATCGGGCTGGATCCACTGGCACTGGGCATTATCATGGTAGTCAACACGTCAGTTGGGATGATAACTCCGCCCATGGCCGTGAATCTCTTCGTGGCGTGCGGGGTCGCGGACCTGAAGATCGAGGAGATCAGCAAGCCGATTCTCCCTCTTCTCGCAGTGGAGATCGCTTTCTGCCTGTTCATGTCCAACTTTCCGCAGATGCTGACCTGGTTGCCGCGTCTGATTCATGGATTCTAGGCGGCTTCCGATTCGTCTTTGAAGATCGTGTTTCGCGAGCAATGGAGGTTAGTTGATATGAAGAAGGAGATCGTCAGCGAACTAGTCGGCATCGTGGGAGAGGACTGGGTCGTAACAGACCTGTCCCAGATGCAGAGCTATCTGTATGATGAAACAGAGCTGAAGATAAGGCCCAGAGCCTGTGAAGATTGTGTTGTAGTAAAGCCGGCCACCGCTGAAGAAGTCTCTAGCATAGCGAAAACTGCTAATCGACATCTCGTGCCCATAGTCCCAAGAGGCGGAGGTACTGGTCTTTGCGGCGCCGCCATTCCCACTGTTCCGAGCATCGTCCTGTCTCTGGAAAGACTCAACAGGATCGTTGAGTTCGACAGCAAGAATCTGATGATAACCGTGGAAGCGGGCGTTACTTTGGAAGGCTTGCTCGAAGAGATGAAGAAACACGACAAGCTCTTCTTCCCGGTGCACCCCGGAGATGAAGGAGCTCAGATCGGCGGAATGGTTGCAGAGAACGCCGGCGGAGTAAGGGCCGTCAAACACGGTATCATGCGGAACCACGTGAGAGGCTTGAAAGTGGTGTTTCCCACGGGCGAACTGGTCAACCTCGGGGGCAAGATGATCAAGAACAACATGGGTTATGACTTGCTCCACATGATGATCGGCAGTGAGGGAACTCTGGGCATCATCACGGAAGTCACACTCAAGCTGTATGCCAAGAATCCCTATGTGGGCACGCTGCTCGTATGCTTCGATACCACCCAAGAAGCCGCGGACGTGGTGGCCGAGATCCTGCAGGCAGGCATAACCCCCTTGGCCATCGAGTACATGGACAGAGAAATGGCATTGGTTTCTGCGGAGCACATGGGGTTGACATATCCTGCGACCCAGGGATCGGTGGACCTGATGTTCATCCTCGATGAGGCCTCTCTGGACGACTTGTATGCCAAGTGCGAGCGCATAGTCGAAATGTGCGAGGCAAACGGCGCCGTGGACAGCCTAATAGCAGAAACTACACAAGACCAGAGAACCTTGCTGGAGATCAGGAGCAATGTGTATACGGCATACAAGGAGAATCTAGCAGATTCTCTTGACATAGCGGTCCCTCCTGCATCGGTTCCGGCACTACTCAATGACCTTAAGGCCATCGCCAAGAAGTACAATACGACTGCGCCTGCTATAGGCCATATAGCTGACGGGAACATGCACAACTACATTATGCTCGAGAACGGTAAACTCCCAGACTACCTTGACGACATCAGAAATGACATGTATATGGCAGCTCTGAAATACGGCGGAACGATCACTGCCGAGCATGGTACCGGGAAAACCAGGAAGAAACACATGGACCAGCAATTCACCGACAGGGAAATAGAGATCATGAGAGGCATCAAGAAGGCGTTCGATCCAAACCACATACTCAATCCCGGCACCATTATCGACTGAGCTAGCGACCGAGTGGCGCGGCAACTGACACTGTACATGCCGCTGTTGCCGAATCTGCAACAGCCGGTATGTGAGAAGGAAAGGCTGGAGGTAGCTATGGCGAAGAAAAGAACGCGCCTTGATCTCGTCCGCATGAAGCGCCAGGGCGAGAAGGCAGCATGGGTGACTGCCTACGATTTCCCCATGGCATCCTTTGCCGAACAGGCAGGGATGGACATGATCCTTGTAGGTGATAGCTTGGGCATGGTTCTCCTGGGCTATCAAGGCACCATCCCGGTTACTATGGACGATTGCATCCGGAGCTGCCAAGCGGTGCGGCGCGGAGCGCCCAACACCTTCTGCATCGGCGACATGCCGTTTCTTTCGTATCAGGTTTCTGACGCAGACGCGGTGCAGAACGCAGGCCGATTCTTGAAGGAAGCCGACATGGACGCGGTCAAGCTCGAAGGCGGCAGGCGGGTTTTGGGCCGTATCAAGGCAATAGCCGATGCGGGTGTGCTGGTCATGGGGCACGTTGGACTCACCCCGCAGAGTTCTGGGCAACTGGGCGGCTTCAAGGCCCAAGGGCGTGACCCGGAAAGCGCCAAGGAGTTGATCCTCGATGCGCGGGCCATTGAAGAAGCCGGCGCATTTGCACTGCTGCTCGAAGCTGTCCCGCCTGAGCTCACTGAGTTCATAGCAAAGGATCTGGCAATCCCAGTCTACTCGATTGGAGCCGGGGTTCCGTGCGATGGCCAGCTGCTGATCTGCGGCGACATGCTGGGGCTTTTCCAGGCCTTTACCCCCAAGTTCGTGAAGACGTACGCGAATGTAGCCGAGATCGAAACCCAGGCATTCAGGGAGTATATAGATGACGTCAGGACTGGCAGGTTCCCCACTGATGATCACTGCTACCATGTTCTGAAGGAACATGTCAGTGACTACGAAGTCATGCTCAAAGAGATGTCGAGATAGAGGCCGGCCTTTCAGTCCTGGCCTGCTCGCTTTGCGCATAGCGTTGCGGTACAATTGTCATGAAGCGCTCAGGGCGAGGAGGTCACGGGTTTGGCGACTGATGATGCAGGCGACAAGACGGACGAGAAGGTATGGGACTTCGACTCGTATGCGTGGACTGACCGATACGATGACATGGTGCGGGCAGACCTGGACATGTACGCTAGCTACGACGATGTGCTGGATGCTGTGGTAGAGATCGCGGGCGCGTCCCCGAGCGCGCGAGTGCTCGATATCGGCGCCGGAACGGGCAATCTGTCGATCCGGTGCGCCGAGCGAGGAGCGTGCGTGACGGGACTCGACCCATCCCGGCGTATGCTGGCGCAGGCCGAGGCCAAGATCGCGGCCAAGGGGCTTGATGTTCAGTTCGCTCTGGCCGACGATCCGTTCTTGCGATTGCCCTTCGACGACAGTTCGTTCGATGCCGTGGTGAGTACATACGCCCTCCATCATGTGGCGCGCAAGTCGCAGCCGGCGGCTGTCAGAGAGATGATGCGCGTGCTCAGGCCCGGAGGCATTCTCGCGTTGGGCGATGTAGCCTTCCGAGACTCCGATGCTGAGAAAGCGATGCGCGAGCAATGCGACTGGCTCGACGACGAGTTCTACCTATACGTTGACGAACTGACGGCAGCTTTCGCCGAAACCGGCGCCATCCTTGAGGCCCGGCAGATGACCTCGGCCACGTGGATACTGTGGGCAGTGAAACCCCTGGCTGCTCGTCGCGGGAATGACCCGGCATGACTTCAATCGCGACCCGCGGATGCACGACCCCGAGCAGATGCTCCCTTGACACGACGAAGCAGGGCAAATGAGCCTACAGGCCCTCTATTTGCCTCGACCAGACCTCAGCGGATAAGGAAAATCCGGCGAGTGGTGCAGAAAGGAACGGTACCATACCCCATAAGAAGAACATGGCTCACGAGCGGCACATAACCGGCGTGAGCCAACTTTATAACCCCTGCTACGGGGAGCAGTTCGGAGAAAATGGTGCCGAAGGCGGGACTTGAACCCGCACGGGGTTAACCCCCACTAGACCCTGAATCTAGCGCGTCTGCCAATTCCACCACT
>DHON01000112.1:0-155 GCA_002409965.1 Firmicutes bacterium UBA5389 | reverse complement strand
GCCAATTCCACCACTTCGGCACATCTTGTATGTTTCTGGTAGCTCGACGCGAGCCCTGTCAAAGGGTGCGCGCGTCTTGCAAAACGTAGTATACCATGCTCGCCAACTGCGTGCAAGTGCATCCGCGGGGTGGGGTGCGTGTAAAGATTGTTGCC
>DHON01000022.1:25032-61916 GCA_002409965.1 Firmicutes bacterium UBA5389 | reverse complement strand
AGCTGATGCCTTGCGGAACTACTGAGCACTCACGTCAGTGCGGAGCGCGGCATCAGCCCCAGCGACTCCATCACCTTTCGGATCTGGACGCGTTCAGCCTCGGTGGCTTCAACGAGCGGCGGTCGCAGGGGGCCGGCGTCGAACCCGGCGAGGGCGATTGCCGCCTTTATGGGTATGGGATTGGTGGTGACGAAGACGACCTTGAACAAGGGCAACAGGCGTCTGTGAAGTTCGCCTGCGCGGGCCGTGTCGCCGGCCACGAACGCAGCGATCATCTCCTGGATCTGCACGCCGGCTACATGCGAGGCCACGCTGACGATGCCGTCTCCGCCCACTGCCATTACGGGGACAGTCATGTTGTCGTCGCCGCTGTAGATTATGAAATCCTCGGGAGCTTTGGAGCGTATCTCCGCCACCTGGTCCAGCATTCCCGACGCCTCTTTCACGGCCACGATATTGGCAAAGTCCCGAGCCAGCCTGGCCATGGTATCAGCGGCTAGATTCACCGAAGTGCGTCCCGGCACGTTGTACACCAGCAGAGGTAGGCTGGTGGCCTCGGCTATCTCGGCGAAGTGCCGGTACAGCCCGGCCTGTGGGGGCTTGTTGTAGTACGGCACTACCAGCATGGCCCCGTGCACTCCGACACGCTGGGCATCGCAGGTCATCTCGATGCTGGCGCGCGTATCGTTAGCGCCCGTGCCCGCGAAAACCACTGCTTCGCCGCCGACCTCGTCCAACACGGCTTCGAACAGCTTGAGCTTCTCCTCATGGCTGAGGGTAGGCGATTCGCCTGTCGTTCCGGCGACAACGAGCCCGTCCGATCCGTTCTCCACAAGCCGCCTCGCGAGAGCCCGAGCCTTCCGGTAGTCAACCGACATATCCGCCGCAAGCGGCGTCACCATCGCTGTGAGCACCCGGGCTAGCTTCCCGTCTTTTCTCAATGTGTTTGCTGTGTTCACTGTGTTCGCCTCCCGAATCGCGAGATCAATGGAAGGGGCAGCGAAGCAAACTGGCCCCGCCGCCCCTATTTCTCAAGTTCAAACTGGGAATGGAGCGCCCGCGCCGCGCGCTCCATGTCAGCCTCTGGCACCAGACAAGATATGGAGTAGTGCGAGTCGGAGGTCTGAAGCACGCGGACGCCCGCATCGTGCAATGCCCGGGCCACCTTCGCCATGACTCCGGGAACGCCGCGCATGCCTTCGCCGACCACCGACACCTTAGCGCAGCTGGGGTTGGCCTCAGCGTCAATTCCCAATTGCTTCATGGTGGCCACGGCATCCGCGGCTTCTCTGGACGCCACAATGAATGCAATTCTGTCAGGGAAAACGTTGATCATATCCACCGAGATTCGCTGGTCGGCCAGGGTGGAGAAGACTCCAAGCACCGACCCTGTGTCACTATATGCATCGCCGCTCAGCACCAATTGGGTCCGTTCACTCACTGTGGTAACCGCCGACACCACTCGGGGCGGGGCGAAGGTCGCCACTGCCCTGCGCGCGACGTCCGCCACCAGAGTGCCCGGCGAATCCGAGAACGTGCTCTTGATGGCCAGTGGTATGCGGGAATGCATCGCGATTTCCACCGCCCGCAGGTGCACGACTTTCGCGCCCTGGTTGGCCATCTCTATGAGGTCGGTGTAGGACATAGTGTCTTGGAACCTGGCTTCAGGCACTACGCGGGGGTCGGCGGTCATTATGCCTTCTACATCGGTGTATATCTCGACCATATCGGCACCGAGCGCCGCGCCCAGGGCGGCGGCAGTCGTGTCGCTTCCGCCGCGGCCCAGCGTCGTCACATCGCCCGCTTCGGTGGTCCCCTGAAAGCCCGCGACAACCGCTACCCTGCCGCTTTCCAGAATCTCCAGAATCCGCCGGGGCTCTATCTTCGTGATCCGCGCGTCTGTGAAGTTACTGTCGGTGCTGATTCCGGCCTGCACGCCTGTGAGCGAGGCTGCCGGGCACCCGGCAGCCTCGAGCGCGGCCGCTACCACCACTGTGGAGATGATCTCGCCACAGGCGGCAATCGCATCGCGCTCCCGCGCGGGAAGCGTCTTGCACAGCGACTCAACTAAGTCCAGCAGGGTATCGGTGGCGTACGGCGCAGGCTTGCGGCCCATGGCGGACACGACGACCACTACGTCTTTGCCGTCCTGCCTTGCCTCGACTATCTTCGCCACTACCCTCGCGCGCGACTCCTCGCTGGCAACGGAGGTACCGCCGAACTTCTGAACCACAATCCCCATGTGTCTGCCGCCTCCCCTACCTGTAGAGCGCCACAGCGATCTGAACCGCGTTGGACGCCGCGCCCTTCCTGAGCTGATCTCCCACTACCCAGAGCCACATTGCGTTAGGCGCGGAGGGGTCTTCGCGGAGCCGCCCCACCTCGATGACGTCAGTGCCTGAAGTATGAATAGGCATCGGGTAAGAGTAACTCGCCGGGTCGTCGACTACCTTAACGCCCGGAGCGGTCGACAGAACCTCGCGCACCTCTTCAATCGAAGCATGCTCCCGCGTCTGCAGATTTATGGACTCGGAGTGCGAACGATACACCGGCACCCGGACTGTGGTGGAGCTTATGCGAAGTGTGGGGTCGCCCAGTATCTTCCGGATTTCGTTCGTCATCTTGTGCTCCTCACGTGTGTAGCCGTCAGGGCCGAACGAGTCAACGTGCGGTATCACGTTGAATGCGATTTGATGGTGCACTTCAGCGGACTTGAAAGGCAGGACTGACGGCTCGGGATCCCTGCCGGCCAGCACAGCCCGGCTCTCAACTGTGAGCGCCTCCATGGCCTCGTGCCCTGCCCCCGAAACCGCCTGGTAGGTTGAGACAACCATGCGCTCCATTCCCCAGCGGCGACAGATCGGCGCCACAGGCACGATGGCGATTATGGTGGAGCAATTGGGGTTGGCGATAATCCCCTTGTGATGCTGAGCCGCTTCAATGTTGACTTCCGGCACCACCAGAGGAACATCGGGAAACATTCGGAACGCGCTGGAGTTATCGATAACCAGCGCGCCGCGGCGCGCTGCCTCCGGCGCGAGTTCCAGGCTAACACCGCCTCCAGCTGCAAAGAATGCTACGTCCACACCGTCGAAGAGCTCGGGTTTGGCTTCGCGAACCTCGATCTCGCCGCGCGGCGTCGACAGCACCCGGCCCGCCGATCTTTCGGAGGATGCCAGTATCAGATCATCCACTGGCAGCCCCAGGTCGAAAATGGCCGAGATCATCTCCTGGCCCACAGCGCCCGTCGCGCCTACCACTGCTACATTCAGCATTGCATATCAACTCCCCTACGTCAGCCTGAATTAAAATAAGTATATTGGCTGCAATTGGCCGTATTCCTGCTCGATAGGCGCTAATCTTTCCACTTCTCGATCAGGAGAGGCTGCGCCTGCTTTCCCGCCATGGCCTGCTCGACACTTCTCTCCATGTCGGACATCCGCGCCACCAGCGATGTGGGTTTGCCGGCCGGGTCGTCTTGTCCGTATGGGATAAAATACACGTTCTTCCGCGCGAGCAGAGCGGCTATGTTCCGCGCCGACCCCGACAGCCCATCGTTGGTGGCTATGCCGATCACCAGCGGCCTGCCGTTACGCAACTGCGCCTTGGCGGCCATCAGCACTGGAGTATCGGTGATGCCAAGCGCCAGTTTCGACAGGGTGTTGCCGGTGCATGGGGCGATTACCAGGCAGTCCAGGAGTCCCTTGGGGCCGATGGGCTCAGCCTTGGAAATGGTGTCTACCACATCGGCGCCGGTAAGCTCTTCCAGCGTCTGCCTTATGTCCTGCGCCCGGCCGAAACGCGTGTCGGTGTGAGCCACCGAATACGAAAGTATTGGAACAACCCTTGCTCCTCGCTGGATCAGCGCTTCAATCTGGGGAAGCACCTCCGGTATCGTACAGTGTGAACCGGTCAGAGCCACCCCGACCGTCTTGCCTTCGAGGCTCATCGCGTGACACCTCCCATGCAGTATATGGCCGAGGTCACATGGGGGTGTCTGGACAGTGAATCAGTCCAGCAACGGGTCGAGGCCTGTGACTACGCGGTCAAGGCCTACGACTCTCCTGATAGCCAAGAGCACTCCGGGCATGAACGAATCTCTGCCCAGCGAATCATGGCGGATAGTGAGAGTCTCCCCGGCGCCGCCGAATATCACCTCCTGGTGAGCGACTAGGCCCGGCAGGCGAACCGAGTGAATGGGCACTCCCTCGATCTCCGTCCCGCGGCCTCCCAGGCCTCGCGCATGCCCCACGGCATCGCCGCGGCCGGACGCCACCTCATGGGCCGTGGCTTTGGCCGTCCCCGAAGGGAAATCGACTTTGCCGTCGTGATGAAGCTCCACAATCTCGCATGCTGGAAGATACTGAGCGGCCACTCGAGCAAACCTCATCATAAGAACGGCGCCCAATGCGAAGTTGGGCACTATGGCGCCCGCCACGCCGTGCACGGCAGCCTTGTGCAGAATGGCCTCGACCGCCTCCGGCTGCATCCCAGAGGTTCCGACGACAAAGCGCACTCCGCGATCAATGGCGGTCATGACGTTTGCCTGCGCCGCCCGGGCTATGGTGAAGTCCACCATCACGTTGGGCGCGGCATCGCGCAGGGCTCCTTCGAGATCGGAGCGGATGGGAATGCCCGCAGGTCCGATGCCCGCGACCGCCCCGGCGTCCTGGCCGGCGTTGGCGAGGTCCACCGCGCCCACCAGGCTCATCCCATCGGCGGCGCATACCGCCCTCACCACTTCGCGACCCATACGCCCAGCAGCCCCTGTTACCAGCACCCTTATCTCCGCATCCATTTCAATGTGCCTCCTGTTGCATTGTTCAGACGGTTCGCCACGTGCCACGCCGCGCACCGCAGATAACGAGGGCGGCGGCGCCGGCACTGCCGCCGACCATCTTGCCGGTCGCCGCCCATCGCTGCCCGTCTATTCCAGCGTCAGTGGGTCTCTACATCCGAGGCGCCGAAATCGCGCATGCTGCGCGCGGCGCTGTCCACTTTGTCAGACTCCGCGTCGACCACAGCTAGGATCTTGCCCTCACGCACTTTCCCCTCGTAGAACTGGCTTCTTTCCTGAGGGATCCCCATATCCACCAGGCCGCCCACGAGACCTCCGCCGACGGCGCCGGTAAGTGCGGCAGCGAGAGGTCCAGCGGCTACAATCGGCCCCAGCCCTGGAATGGTGAGCGCGCCCAGCCCAGCTAGTAAACCGGCGACTCCGCCGAGCACCCCCCCGGTGGTGGTGCCCATGGCCAAACTACCGCCGACGCCCATCGTAGCGGCGCCCTGGCCCTGGCCGCCTCGCCCCTGCCCCTGCCCCTGCCCCTGCCTATCGCCCTTGGCCACCAAGGATATGCGATTGTGGTCGAAGCCTGAGTTGCGCAGTTGCCGAATGCAGGACTCAGCAGAATCGCGCGACGAGAATGTGCCTATTACCTTTGACATAACTCGACCTCCTTAGAAGCTGGAAAGCTTGGACACTGCAGTTAGTGTACCCAGGAGGCCCGAGTTAATTCCGGCCTGGCTAATCGCGCCCCGCCTCGCCGACCTCATCCTTGACCTTCATGAACTCCACGATCAGCCTGTCCAGCCTGTCGGAGATCGTGTGCGTGCTTTCGTGCTCAGGCGCCGACGCCTCGCGCAGCACTGCCTGGCGCAGCTCGTCGCGGAGCGCCTCAATCTCCTGCTTGAGCTGTGCGATTCTCTCGCCGATGACCTCAGACATCCCTAGACCCCTCCCCGCTTGACACGCCTGTGCTTCCGAATCCGCCCGCGCCGCGTCCGGTGGCGTCCAGGCAGTCGACCTCAACTAGTTCAGCCTGGACAACGGGCGCGATCACAAGCTGTGCCATTCTATCGCCGTGACTGATAGTGTACGGTTCGGAGCCCAGATTTATCAGGATCACGCATATCTCGCCTCGGTAATCCGAATCGATCGTGCCCGGGGTGTTCAAGACTGTAACGCCGTGCCTTGCCGCAAGCCCGCTTCTCGGCCGCACCTGCCCTTCAAAGCCCTGAGGGATCGAGATTCGCAGCCCGGTGGGCACCAGGGCCCGCTGCCCGGGAGCGAGCTCGACATCCCGCGCCAGGCAGGCCTGTAGGTCAAATCCGGACGCATAATCGCTCATGTAGCGCGGCATACCAGGACTGGACGAACCTTCCGAACCGCGCAACACCTTAACTCGCACGCCCGCTTTGCGGTGCCCTCCGCCTGCATCCTCCGCCATATCGCGCCCACCTTCCACGCCGTAACCCAATTCGCAGGGTTGGCCAGTATATTTGGGTATTCATTCGCCCCCATGCGTCGAAGTCCTGCGAATCCAGACGAAATACCGCAGGGTCTGCATCGGACGCCATGGATTCCCATTCGACCCCCTATTTGCTTGAAGGTGAATGCCGAGCGACAGCGAAATCCCATCTCAGCTGCGCTGCGGCACACGTAAATCATCCGGGACACTGCGGAAGGGAGGGCACCAGGTGCAGGCGAACACGACAGTCACAACCTTGGTCGTTCTACTGTACATTGCAAGCTCCATTGCTGGCATGCGCTCAAGTAAGCCGGTCGCCCAGGCGCCCGCGACTCCCGGTGTCCACGAAACAGTACCCACCCCCCAAATACAGAACAGTACACCTAGGGATCTTGCAGGCCGCAGCGCAGCCGTATCCGACACCGCCAACGTACGCTCCGGCCCCGGCACCCAGTACTCCAAGACCGGCACTCTCGCCAAGAACACCCATGTTAGGCTGGTTGGAGAGGTGAACGGATGGTATCAGGTGTCCTTGCCGCGAGGAAGTTACGGGTGGATAGCCGGCTCGCTGCTGACAACGGCGCCATCGTCGCAAGGCGCGGAGCAGGCCAAGCATGATGTGGTCGGGTACTACACCGTGAACTACCCAGGAGACAAATCGTCCTACGACATCGTTCATGCATACTCTGATTCGCTCACGGCCATCGCCCCGTTCTCCTTCGCTGTAGACAGGACGGGCAATGTCCGGGGCGACCACAGCGCGGACGCGATGACCCTGGCCACTTCGAGAGGACTGGCTAATCTGGCTCTCATACACAACCTAACTGGGCGCTCCTTTGACAAGGCCGAGATATCGGCCCTGCTCAACTCGCGCTCAGCCCGCAAGAGGGCGGTCAGCGACATACTCGAGATTGTGAAGACTCACGGCTACGCAGGGGTCAATATCGACTTCGAGAACGTTCCCCCGGCCGACCGGGCGGTGCTCACTCAGTTCATGAAGGAACTGCGCGCCGCGCTCGCGCCCAAAGGCTACAGGGTGACCATGTCGATGCCGGCCAAGTATAAAGACGCTCCCACCTCTGCCTGGGTAGGAGCTTTCGATTACTACGAACTGGGCCGCGTATGCGACCAAGTGATGATAATGACCTACGATGAGCACACATCGGGCACACGCCCCGGACCCATAGCCTCGCTTCCGTGGGTCGAGAAGGTGGTCAAGTACGCCGTCACGCAGATGCCGAAACGAAAGGTCCTGCTGGGTGTGGCGGCCTACGGCTACGACTGGAACACCGGCACCAATCGGGCCAGAGCCGTAACGTATCAGCAAGCAGTGGCCAATGCGGCCAAGTACGGCAGGAAGATCCAGTGGGACGCCAAGGCGGCCACCCCGCACTACCGCTACAAGTCGGGCACTGTCGCCCGCGAAGTGTGGTTTGAGAGCACCGACAGCCTCAAGGCCAAACTGAAGCTGGTAGAGAGGTATGGATTGGGCGGGATAGCAATATGGAGGCTGGGCCAGGAGGACGCGGGTTACTGGAAACTCATCCAGCGTGAGCTGCTCAACTAGACGGGAAAGCATCATCCCCTGTCGTGAGCAGGCTCTCCCATATGCAGCAGTTCCGAGACGGTGACCGCGCGATAGCCCTGTTGCGCAAGGTCCGCCAGGATCGACGGAAGGGCGTTGGCTGTGGGCTCGGTGGGATGAACCAAGACTATGTTTCCGCCGGCCAGTCTTCGCATGGCGCGCTCCGCCACTGTCTGCGGCTGGGGCCTCTGCCAGTCGATGGTATCTACGGTCCACATAATCGTGGTGTAGCCCAGGCGCGCCGCAACTTTGCACACCTTCTGGTTCACCTCTCCGTACGGCGGCGAGAACAGCGTTGTGCGCACACCGGTCAGTTCGCGCAGGAGGGTCTCGTTACGTTCGATCAAGTCAGTCAGGTCGGCCTCGCCAAGCCGACCGGGGTTGGGGTGATCCCAGCCATGGTTGGCGATCTCATGCCCGGCAGAGGCCAGAGCCTGCACCAGGTCTGGAAACTGCCTTGCCCAGGTGCCGGTGATGAAGAATGTCGAGCGCGAGCTCGCATCGGCCAGTGCGTCCATGATCTTGGGCAGCCATTCCTCGCCCCATGCCACGTTGAACGCCAGGGCAACCGCGCGCTCGGAGGTGCGCACCCGGTATACGGGTTTCAACATCGCCGCAGTCACCGCAGGAGGCACCCCCCTGGTGGTCACCTCAAGGACAGCCCCCCGCGGCGCGGCCATCACAGTTGTCACCGTTCTGTCTACATCCACTGCCACTCCCAGCTCCTCCGGCACCACCTCCCCCGTCTCAGAGTGGTACATCGCCTCTCGGGGCAGCCGCTCGACGCGGGGGGCAAGGCCGAGCACGACCTGTCTCACCTCGTCGGCAAACAGCCCGCCCACCGCGACGCCGCTTAAGGTCACGCCCGGCCTCGCGCCGGTGGTCATCCGTTTCAACCTGGGCACACTCATCGCCACGCACGCCGACACGATCACGAGAATGATGGCCACTATCGCAAGTATCACAGTCCGCCGCTTGACCGTCACGATGATCATGTCCTCGCCTCCCTGTCCTCCCTGCTCTGAGCTTACCGTGGCCCCGATGGATCCACGGCGGGCCGACGCTCGGGCATCTCGCGCCCACCCGTGCCGGGCACGGGCGTCCTGGGCTGGACGGAACGTTGCTCACCTGTGCTGCGATCTACATATGTCTCGCCTGCAAGCAGCATTTCGGACACAGGCAGCATGGCGTAGCCGTCCGTCTTGAGATCGCGAATGATCCAGTCCAAAGCCTCCACCGAGTTCTTCCCCGCATTGTGAAACAGGATGATCGCGCCGGGGCGCATCCGCTTCATCACGCGCTCATGTATCTGGCCGGCGCCGAGGTCCTTCCAGTCCAGAGAATCGACACTCCACTGAATGGTCTGCAGACCGCACTCGTGGGCCACGGTTATCACGGTGTTGCTGTAGTCGCCGAACGGCGGCCTGAAAACCGCGGGACGCTTCCCGGCGAGATCCGCTATGGCCTGCTGGGTGCGTTCCAGCTCCTCGCGGATCTTCTCGCGCGAGAGTGCGCTCATATGGGGATGAGTCCAGGAGTGGTTGCCCAGCTCGTGACCGCGAGAGGCGATCTCGCGAACCTTGTCGGGGTACGACTTGATCCAGTGCCCCGCCAAGAAGAATGTGACCTTCAACCCATGCTTGTCGAATAGATCCAGAAGCGCCATGGTTTTGTCGTCGCCCCATGTGGCATCCACAGTGATCGCGCAGACCCGATCTTCGCGGGACACGGAGTATATCGGCACTAGCCTGCTGCCTGAGGTTACCGCGGCTATGGCGTTTCTGCCTACGCCTGCAGCGCCGCCCATGGCGTTCCCCAGGCCAACCGCGGCCACATTCCCGATTGCCGCGACTACGAATGAAGTCAGCATCAGAAGAGCGAGACCGAAGGCCAGGACTCTGCCCTTGGCGCCCACATAGAAGACGAGCACTAGAACACTTCCTCCTTCGCTGGATTACCCCTAGTACATATGCATGTGCGCGGAGTATAGAATCTAGGGTTCGGGCGGCCTCAGCCACTCGCCCAGACGGGCGCAGATTCCGTCCACGCCTCCGGAGAACGCGGTGCACCTGGGCAGGGCAGCGATGAAGCTTCGACCGTAATTGCGCCTAGCTACGCGCGAATCGAGCACCACGACTGCTCCGCGGTCGGTGGTGGTACGGATGAGGCGGCCGAAGCCCTGCTTGAACCTGAGCACCGCAGCGGGCAGGGTGTATTCGCGGAAAGGATCGGCGCCACTGGCGCGCAGGTGCTCTATTCTCGCCTCCACCAGCGGAACTGTGGGCACGGCAAATGGGAGCCTCGGGATGATCACGCATGAGAGCGCCTCGCCTGGAACGTCCACCCCCTCCCAGAAACTGTCGGTGCCGAACAGGACCGACCTTACGTCCCGGCGGAAGCTGGCCAGAAGTGCGTGGCGAGGCGCCTGCCTCTGCTGCAGCAGCTTCATCCTGTGCTTGCGGAAGAAACCCTCCATGCGGCGGGCGGTCGCGCCCAGGAGTCTGTATGAGGTGAAAAGCACGAACGCCCGTCCGCCTGAGGCCTCGAGCACACCGCTGAGCGCCTCCGCCAGCCCGGCTTCCCACCCGCCCGTGTCAGGGTCGGGCAGGCTGTCGCACACCGCCAGCAGCACCTGGCGTTCGAAGTCGAAGGGCGACGGCACGAGCAGCTCGCTCACGCGCCCCGGATCGGCCAGATCCAAGCCGACGTCGTGCTTGATGTAGCTGAAACTCTCGCCCACCGCGAGGGTGGCGGAAGTGAAGATGACCGACTCCTGCCCTTCCAGGATGTGGCGGGCTATGGCCTCGCCGGCGGCTATGGGCGCCGCCACGACGCGCACGTTGGCCCGAGGCCCGGCGCCTGTGGTCTCCATCCAGTAGACGTAGCCGGGAGCATCGGCCGATACTGCGAACCGCAGCGAATCGGCGAGCCCCTGCGCGCGATTGGCGTATGCCGCAAGCTCCACCGTTTCGGCGTAGACGTCTGTGCCGCCCGGCCCCGCGCCGGTCAGTGGCTGCCCATCATCCCCGCTGTCGCTGTTGCCGCCGCTATCTTCGTTACCGCCGGCGCCGCGCAGGATCTTCACCAGGCGACGCAAACAGTCGGCGAAGCTCTCCAGAGCGCCGGCGAAACGCTCATGGGCGGGCCAGATCACCCTGTCCCAGTCTTCTCCCGACCGTACTTCGACCGTTATGCGCAGTGTGCGCTCGCCGCCCTCGCCGGCTGAACGCAGTGCAAACTGCTTGACCTCCTCGAAGAAGGCGCCGCCTGCCTCGCGGAGCCTGATAGTGGCAGGGATCGCCTCCATATCTATCAGGTCGAGAGCAGCGCGGATCTGGTCCTGCCGCGAGATGTCGCCCCAATCTCCGTAGAGAGTGCCGCGCAGCCTCACCAGAGCCCCATAGTCGACTCCGGACCGAGCGTCTCCGCCGCCGCCTGTGCCTGTGCTCGCTTCCGCGCCCGCACCCGATCTGCCCTCCTTGCGGTGAACAGCGTTGGCCAGCCTGATCAGTGCGACCCGCGAGACCATACGGCCGAAGTACTCGGTGGCAACATCGGCGGCATTGTGGGCCTCGTCCAGGATGACCGCGCGGTAGCGCGGCAAGACGGCGCGCTCGGCGTCCGGGCCCAGCTGGCTCCGGATCGATGCGTCCGCAAACAGGATGTGGTGATTGACCACTAGCACATCGGCGCCGTCCATGGCCTTTCTGGCCCTGTGGAAGAAGCACTCGCCGAAATGCCGGCACCTGGCGTGAAGGCACATGTCCGACTCTGAGCTTACCATGTCCCACACATTCATGTCGGGCTCGAAATCCATGTCGGAGCGATCGCCTGTGTCGGTGCCGTAAGCCCACTCGAGCACGCGCGCGAAAGAACCGCGCTGGCCGGGCTCAAGCGCCCTGTCCTGTTCGGCGAGGACTCGATTGAGCTTGCGCATGCACAGGTAGTTGCCTCTTCCCTTCACGAGCACTGCAGCCAGCTCCTCGCCCAGAGCGTTGGAGACGGCGGGCACGTCTTTGTGGATCAGCTGCTCCTGCAAGTTGATGGTGTTGGTGGAGACGACAACCCGGGCGCCGTTGCGCCGGGCCCACAGAAATGCCGGGGCCAGGTAGGCCAGGGACTTGCCGGTGCCTGTTCCGGCCTCGACAACCAGATGACCACTGTCGGAGAATGTCCGCGCAACGGCCAAGGCCATCTCTACTTGGCCTTCGCGTGTTTCATACCCTTTGAACCCCGCCGCCAGCGGGCCGCTGGGCGAAAACAGATGCCTGATGTCGGCAGGATCGATGATGATTGAGCCAAGCTCATTGGCCAACGGATCAGTCACTGAACGTATGCGCAAGACTGAGTTATCCACGATCCAGAAGCCAACGCCCCGTGCGGCCAGACTGGCCGCTGCCGCCACATCCGCATCGGACGGCATCAGGTTCCCCGATGGATGGTTGTGTATGACCACCTGTCCGCGGATGACAGTGGGGTCGACCACCGGGGCAGCGCCCATGTTCCCTCGGGCCAGCACCGAAAGATCGCACACCACGTAGTTCGAGTCGCATCGCCCTACAGCAAAGACCTCCGCGCCCTCGACCTGCTCGATCTCGCGTCGCAACGCGTTGGCGGCCTCTGGCGAGATGTAGTTGGCGATCGCCCCGACCGGTTCAGAAGTCAACTCTGTTCCTCCCTGCTAGCCTTCAACTGTCAACTGCTGCTGCTCAAGCTGCGGCGCGCACGACCTGAGGGCGGCTAGGTCGCGCGCCTGGTCTTCGGGGGAGTCCACGGGCGTTTCCAATATGAAAGGGAGATTGGCCAGCTCCGGACGGGCGAGGATGTTTCGGAAACCCGCCAGGCCGATCATGCCCTCTCCGATGTGCTCGTGCCGATCCTTGCGCGCGCCGAGCTGCCCCCTGGAGTCGTTGGCGTGGACCATCACGATACGATCTATGCCCACGGCGCTCTCGGCCTCTGCCAGCGCCGCCTCGAGCCCACGAGCGGTTGCGACATCGTAGCCCGCTCCGTACGCGTGACAGGTGTCAAAGCACACGCCTAGGCCTGGTCCGCACCGAGCCGCATCGATGATCATGCTCAGTTCCACGAAACTCGTGCCCAGCTCGGTGCCGGCACCCGCCATGTTCTCCAGACACAGGCGCGCCTTGGCGCCGGTGGCTTCGTAGGCGCGGTCGATGGCAGCGGCGATCCGCATGGTTCCCGCTTCGACTCCGCTTCCCACGTGGTTGCCAGGGTGCATCACCACCAGTTCCGCCCCGAGAACATCGGCACGAACGAGCTCGTCTGTGAGAGCATCCACCGAACGCTGATATGTGTCATTCTTGGGGCTGGCCACGTTGATGAGGTAATTGACATGTACCACGACCGGGTGTAGCCCCGACTCGCTGACGGCCGCCCGGAAGGCGCTCACATCGTCAGAGTCCAGGGGCTTGGCCTTGAGCGTACGGGGATTACGGCTGAATATTTGAAATGCATCGCAGCCAAGTTCCCGGGCGCGCGCCGCTGCGTTAGCCACCCCGCCTGATATGGAAAGATGTATTCCGAATCGCGCCATGTGGGTATCCCCTTTCAGACACGGGTCGCAGGGCGCAGGGCGCTCCGTGTATTGCCGCTCATCCCATTCTACCGTCAGAGCAGGCTGTCCACAAGGAGCGCGACCCACTGCAATCGACCGCGAAAGCCCAGTACACCCGAACGAGCGGGGATTTCGCCCCGCCCGTCCGTTCATTGGTCACTGTGCTGTCGCTAACGCCCTCCAAAAGACTCGGCATTGGCGTTACTTTCCCACAACCCGCCCGGAAGAGGTCTCCTGCCTGAGCGACCGGGCGTGCAGCACTCTGATGATCAGATAGAGTGCTGCTGCCGCCACCAGCAACGTCAAGGTCGCCGTCAGGGCGGTGGAAGCTCCGGTACGCGCGAAGAACCCGTAAAAGATGTAGCCCACTGCCACCGCGACTGCGGTCGCTGTAGCATATGGCAGCTGCGTAGACACGTGGTCTATGTGGTTGCACTGCGCGCCGGTGGAACTGAGAATGGTCGTGTCGGATATGGGTGAGCAGTGATCGCCGTACACCGCCCCGGCCAGCGCCGCTCCGATCATGCCCAGCATGATCTCAGGCGCTAGAAGCACGGCGAAGTCGATGGCAATAGGCACCATGATCGCGAACGTGCCCCAGCTGGTGCCTGTTGAGAACGCGATCAGGCAGGCCAACAGGAACATGATCACAGGGTACCACCCGGGATTCAGGTGCACCCCCACCTGATGAGCAAGGAATTCGCCAGTACCCAGCTGGCCGATGACGCCGCCGATCGTCCAGGCGAATATGAGGATTATGATGGCGGGCAGCATGGACAGGAACCCGCCCCATATTGCCTCAGGAATCCGGCTGACCGGTACCACGCCCCTTGGCAGCACGACCACGAGGGTCAGAGCAAGGCCGAGGAAACCCGCGTACATGAGGGCCGTAGCCGAGTCGGTGTTCTTGATCGCATCAAGGAAAGACATCTCCTCTCCCGACCAGTAGCCGCCGGTATAGGCCATCATCAGGATGGCGAAGACGATGAGCCCTATGACCGGAACAAGCAAATCCCATACCGTTCCCTTAGGGCTGATCGCCGGCTGACGCCTCGCAGCGCCCGCAGGTTGCGCGGCGTTGACATTGCCTGTAGTTCTGGCCTCCCGCTCGAACCTCTGCATCGGCCCGAAGTCAAGCTCAAAGAGGGCTACAACTGCAACCATCGCCAGAGTCAGCCAAGCATAGAGGTTGAGAGGAAGCGTTCGCACGAATGCGATGAACGGTTCCATCTCGATGCCTGAGGCCCTAAACTTGTCGCCCATTGTGGACATGATGGTCACAACCCAACTAGACACAGGGGCGACTACACATACTGGCGCAGCCGTTGCATCGATAATGTAGGCAAGCTTTGCACGTGAAACACGGTGCCTGTCGGTCACGGGAATCATGACCGTGCCGACTGTGAGGCAGTTGAAGTAGTCGTCGATGAAGATCAAGATTCCCAGCAGCAGACTTGCAAGCCGCGCGCCGGGACGAGTCTTGATGCGCTTGGTGGCCCAGTCCCCATAGGCCTTGGCGCCTCCGGCGATAGTCACCAGATACGTAAGGACGCCCAAGCTAACCAGAAAGATCAGGATGGAGACGTTCCACATGTCGGTGATCTTCTCCCAAAAGGTCGTTGCCGCGATGGTGAACATGCCGACGATGCTGAAATGCGATGCAATCAGCGCGCCTGACAGGATGCCGATTCCCAGCGACACTATGACCTTCTTCGTGACGAGCGCCAGCGTGATCGCCACTAGCGGCGGCACAATGGTCCACCAACCAAACTCCATGCTTTCCAGACCTCACTTCCTTGGGTACTCTTCTCTTTCGGCCCGCGCTTTGCCTATCCAACGACCGGCTCCTGTCAATCCTGCACGGCATCGCCCCTCTCTGTGCAACACGATGCGTTTAGTGACAGCCTATGAAAAAACTTGGCGTATCAATTCGACTCACGTGCCGTTTATCCTGCGAAGCCCCATGCCTCTTCAGAGAATCGGTTCGCGCAGGTCGCCCGGCCCCCGGAGGATGCATCGCAAAGCGCCCCCAAGCTTGCACAGAATGGGGGCGCTTCCGCATTGAAGTTGCGCAGATCCGGAACGCCGGTCGGCCTCGGGCCTGGTCAGCTGCCGTTCCCGGTGGGCTCTACTGAGCCGGCCCAGTCGGCGCGAGAGGCGCGGGAAGGGTGAACACCCTCTGCGCCAGCTCGGCATCGATCATAAACAGGTTGCTCGGCTTATCGCCCATGAGATTGAGCCTGTCCACTAGACCCTGGAACGACTCCTCCTCCTCCACCTGTTCGTCCACAAACCACCTCAGGAAGCTGTTAGTGGCATGTTCCCTCTCCTCGATCGCGATGTCGACCAATTTGTAGATCCTGCTGGTTACGAACTTCTCGTGCGCGAGAGCCTTCTCGAACACATCCAGGATACTGGTGAAGTTAGCCTCCGGTTTGTCGATGGCGTCCAGCGTGACGCGGCCATTCTTGCGGTAGATGTACTGGAAGAATATCCGAGCGTGCGCCAGCTCTTCCTGAGTCTGTACCTTGAAGAAATTCGCGAAACCCTCAAGGCCCCTGTCGAGAAAGTAGGTCTCCATCGCAGTGTACAGATATGCCGAGTATAGCTCGTAGTTGATCTGACGGTTCAGTTCCGATACCAGTCTTTGGCTGAGCATCAGAATGCCTCCTTTCATAATGGTAGTATGCTCGATCAAGTTGCGGCGGCACCCGCGCAGAAGGCGCCCCAAGAGCAACCCCGACCGATCAGCACCGAGAAAGCTACTTCTCGATGGATACGCTTACGTCCAGCTGCAGGTCGAATGGGATTTCGATAGTAGCCTTGCCTTGTTCGATTGTCACGGTCGGGAGCGTAGTCGCGAAATCAGCCGTGACACGCAGGCCCGCCGGCTCGCTGACAACTACGGCTGTGCCTGTGAAGGTGTAGGTCTTGTTGGTCTCCACCCCCATGAACCATATGTCTCCTGCCGCGGTGTATGTAAGCTTCGTCCCATCCCATTTCAGCGACATCTCTGTCCCCGCCGTATACTGAACTCCGTCCTCATCCTCGAGCACCAACCTCAGTGCAACACCGAAAACCTCAGTGGAGTCTCCGAGTTGCTCCATCATCGCGTCCTGCACCAAGCTGACCACGTCTGACAAGTCCCTGGAGCCTAGCCCCCTCACAGCTTTCACAGCACACCGGTTCTCTCCAGTGAGAGCCTGGATCTGAACGGGCTCTGCGATGGTCCCATCAGCCGATACGCTTACCGTCCCAACGTAGTCCTGGTAGCCAGATTTGGTCACCGTAACCTTGTTCCTGCCGGTTGCAGCCACACCAAGCAGGAATTTGCCATCGTAGCCAGTCTTCGCACTCCTGCCGTCCATCGTCACCTTCGCATCGTAAACTGACACTGCTTCAGCCTCTCCAGGCGGAACTGCAACAACGGTGCCCATCGCCGTGGTGGACCTGCCCCCGTTGCACCCCGCGACCGCCATGGCCAACAGTAGAAGAATGATGGATAATGCCAGCGATTTGACGGCCCTGTGGTCACTGATTCTGAACATAAAAACGCCTCCAAGTCTTTGCCTTCGTAGGTGTAGCCGATGACTGCGTAGTCAGTCATCCCTACGCTACTCATTCTCCTTTCCGATGCCGCATCCCTGCAGACGCGTCCTTGTCGCATTGTATTCGCTTTGGAGGTAGCTTCCGCAGCGGAACACACCCGCGATTACCCGCAAGATGAACCCGGCAAGCAGTGTGGGTGCGTCGAGGGTATGGGAATTGCGTCCAGATACTACCTGCCCGAAACCGGCCAAACACCTGATACAATCATTTTGTGGGCAGCTCGTGCCCCAAAATCGGTTCCCAACAGGAGTGCATACAATGCAGACGCGAGATACGCGATTGCGGACACCGGACCGGTCGGCTGCATCATCAAGGCCGACCGCGATCAAAGCCGCAGGAGCTATCATAGTCATCACAGTCACAGCGGTCGCGGCATTGCTTCCGCTCACGGCGCAAGCCGCGCGCACGTTGCCGGCGTTCGACCGGGTCCACGTCCGTGCTCAAGCCGATGTCACAGGCGATGGCATCGACGACTCCATTCTCCTTGTGGGCCATCCATACAGTGATGAAGGCCTCTTCTGCACAACGCACGACATCGTTGTCAACGACGGGGCCACCGGCGAGCAGATCACCATGGCCCTTGGCGAGAGAAGCGCCGGATACCCGGGCACGCTCTTCGTCGGGCGCATCGATGGCGACAACGCCATCGATATAGTGGTTGCCATTCCCACTGGCGGATCCGGAGGGATCACCAACCCATTCGTCATATCATTCGCAGGAGGCAAGGCTCGCCACATCATCGATCCTGATACCCTGGCACGCGGCGCTGAGCTTCAGGCAAATCCGCTCGACCACTTCATGGTCGAGGTGATCGATCCTGAGCGGAAGAGTAGGTTCACCCTGGGGCTCGCCGGACCAGGCTCAGATACCGACCCCGAACTCGACTACTGCAACGGCATATACTCAAAGTCCGGCAAGCTCGTGCGACCCCTCGACGTGAATATCAACGATGTGGGCGCGGTCGAAGTCGTTCCTATTCGCACTACAGGCCAGAATGAGTTGGTGACATACCAGAAGGTGTGGGCCGTGGCCCATGCCAACTCCATCGGGGCGGTCAGGACCGTATGGCGATGGACCGGTCGGCAGTTGGCGATCGCTGCCGTGGATGTGACCCCGCTGTTCACCACCGACGCGTATGGACAGTACATCGGGTCATTCGACAAGTCGCAGCCCGCCGCGGCGGTTGAGAAAGCTGCAGCGGAGTACGAGGCCCGGTTCAAGCTTGCCCCGCCGTACATCCGCCAGGCGGCTTTCCGCGAGTTCAGGCAGTTCCACGTTGCCCTCGCCGCACGAGAAGGCATGTCCTTGGAGCAGCGAGCAGGTCTTGCAGACGCGCCGCAGCCTGGGGAGGCCGACGAGGCATCCGCAGCATACGAGCGTCTTCCCGAACTCGCATCCAGGCTCAACGCATCAGACGATTACAGGAAAGCCGGACTCAACGCAGTCTACGATGGAGAGGGCATGTGGACAGTCGCTCCGCGCGCAGGCTTCAGCACCGAGCAGTTCGGGCCGCTCCTGCCTCCCGCCGCCGCCGACTTCGTTAGTCTGGATGACCGCGAGCGCAACGAGCGCTGGCAGTACGATGCAGCCATCGTAGTGCCCCTCAGTGAGCTGGGCAGCCGCGTCGCAGCCTGGGATGCATACCTCGCGAAGTATCCAGACTCGGTGTTCGCAGACGATGCCAGAACCCACTTCAAGCGGGCGCTCTCCGGTCTTCTCCTGGGGACTAGCAACACTCCCCACTTCGACTACGACACGAAGCGCGTCCGGGCAGATGTGGTCGACGAACTGAAGGCGTACACCACAGACTACCCCGGCACACCATCAGCCGAGGCGGTCGCCAGCGCCCTCAAGGCAATCGAGAAGGGAGGGAACGTGATCACCGACACAGTTCGACGCGAGATCAACCGTGCTCTTGAAAAGGCGCTAAAGATAGACGCAGGCCTCGTGTAGGCTGAGGCGCAGTCTGCCGCCTCAGCGCGACCGGAGGTAGTCCAGGGCGACTGCGAGTACCGTGTCGACGCCGCCGGCGATGCCGGCGATGGTGGGCCGGACAACGATGTCCGCCGGCACACCGTGCCCTTCGATCAGCGAACCATCGGCGCGGTACTCCCGCCATCTGGACACCTGGAACTCGAAACCAGCGGCTTCCAGACGAACGGGAGTGCCGCTGGAACCGGCCGTAGTGTGCCCGATAGTGATAGCCCGCCCCGAGTCGTGCATTCCGGCGACAAAATGCTCCGCATATCGACAGTCACCGCGCCATGGGCAAGCAACCCGGCAGTGAACGCTTGGCATTGCGCATGCAAAGATGGGCTGTGGGGCTGCTGGCAAACTCTAGGTGTCGATATTGTAGACGCTTTCTTGGCGATGTGTCGATTACATGGGCAGGTCCCAAAAGGCCATGCAGAACGCCCTTCGCTTCAGCGTCCGATCCGGGCGCGATCTGGGCCACGATGGGCTTGCCTTCTGCATCGGCTACACGGTCAAGGTACGGCTGCCTAATCGACTCCCAATCAATGCCTTTGCCGTCGAAGCAGCTGTACCACAGGCCTATCTTGCGCAACACCTCTTCGCAGATCCGTCAGGACCTCGTTAGGGTCATCCTTTGCGTGTTTGCGTGGCTGAGCGCGGTTGGCTGCATGCCCGGGCACGTGGCAAGAACTGGGGTGCGCTGTTTTTGACAAAAGGTACGGGCCATGTGCTCACATTCGGACGCTAACGTTGCAAAAAGTGAGCATATGGCCCATATATGCCCTTGTTGCCACCATTTACAGCCACACTTTTGCCTTCCGGCGCGCCTCCAGCCCGCGAATTCCCATAACCTGATAGCAGATATCGGTTTTGTGGTGGATTCCTCCATGGTTTTGCCTCTATTTGCTTGCATGTGCTCAATAATGAATGCACCTGTGTTCAATAATGAACGCACCTGTGTTCACCTTTGGACGTTATCCGCGAAACTTCCGTCAAAAAGTGAGCATCCCAGGTAATCCCATACACAGCCTGCTCAACGGCTGGATTACGTCTATGGAGTGGCCGCGATTTCGGGAAGCAGGAAGGCAGGGGCAAGCTCAACAGACCGACTATGCGGCCTTTCAGGCCGCCGCGTCTCGGTCGCGCTTCAGTCTCGGCCCAGCGCCAGGCGCTTTTCGACCGCGCCCGCGACCGCGCCCGCGACCATCCGCGAGTCACATGAGCGGCCAAGACATGCGGTCTGCAGGGTTAGCACGACTTTGACAGGTCACCTGCGCGACATGAAATCCTGTACAGTAATTCGACCCCAAACACCGATATCCTCGCCAACGGAAACACCCGGCGAACTCCGGGTCGAGGTTCCCATCGCCACAGTCACTACACGCACCCGCAGAGAAGACCGCCATCGGGAGTTGGTGGTCGCCGAGAAGGTAAGTGGAGGCAATTGTCGAAATCGTCCCAGAACAATCGTTATGGGGAGGCGATGGAATGAGGTTGCGAATCGGCAGCAGGTACGGCGCCCCATCGGGCACATTTCTGTACTGCCTGGGCTCTTTCACTGCCGCTCTGCTCGGGCAAGCGTTCAACTCCTGGATACGGCTATACTACGTGGACATTCTCAGAATGCCGCTTGTGCTGTATGGGACAGGGATGACCATCTACGGCATCTGGAACGCCATAAACGATCCTCTGGCCGGGCAGTGGTCCGACCGCACGCGCACGCGCTGGGGTCGGCGCATTCCCTTCATCCTATTCGGCACGATTCCGTTCTCTGTAGTCTTCGTGCTCGTATGGGCAGTACCTCAATCAGTGCAGGCCAGCCCGAACAGCCTGTTCGCATACTTCCTCGCCATGGCCTTCCTGTTCGACGGGCTGTTCACTGTGGTCGTCTTGAACTGGACGGCCCTCTTCCCGGAAATGTACCCTTCACTCCACGAGCGCTCCAGCGTCTCTGCAGCCAAGCAAGCGCTGGGGATCGTGGGCATGATCGTTGGAATGGCCCTGGCGCCCGCCGTCCGCGATCAATTCGGATGGACCGGGATGGGCATCATCTTCGGCGTGCTGGGTCTGATCGCGATGTTCCTGAGCCTGCTGGGCTCCAAGGAACGGCCGGAGTTCCGCGAAGAACAAGGTCTGCCGATCGCTGAGTCATTCAGGCACACCTTCGTCAACAAGTCGTTCATCACATTCGTCATCATGAACCTGTTCGTGCAGTTCGCTTTCGTGCTGCTCCCGGCCACACTGCCATTCTTCTGCAAGTACGTGCTCGGCCTGAGCGATGCCCAGAACACGCTGGTGCTAGCCCCCATTTTCATTGTGGCCTTACCGATGGTATGGGTATGGAGCCGCATCACGAACCGGCTGGGGCCGCGCCGCACCAGCATGCTGGCAGTGGCGGTCTTTGCGGCCGCTCTGGTGCCGTTCGCCTTCGTGAACAGCTTGGCCACTGTGATCATGGCATCGGCATTCACCGGAGTGGGGCTGGCCGGATTGCTGGTGCTCGTGGACGTGCTCATCGCCGATGTTATCGATGAAGACGAGATCAACACGGACGCGCGGCGCGAAGGCGCGTATTTCGGTGCCAATGCGTTCATCATGAGGTTCAGCGTCTCGCTGGAAGCGATCGTGTTCAGCGTAGTCATGGGTATGTACGGGTACAACCCCGCCCTAGATGTCCAGCCCGCCACCGTAGCTTTGGGGCTGCGCTTCCTGATGACGGCGGTCCCATTGGTCTCAATGGCGCTCGCTATGATCGCGCTGTACTACTACCCCATCGACGGCACGCGGCGCGCGCGCATCACGGCAGCGATCGACCAGCGCAGAGAAGAAGCCGACTAACACAAGCGCCCCGGCTGGCGCTGTGAGCGGCAGTGCTCACGGCCGAGTCGGGGCGCTTGCGCGCCGAGGAGCAGCCGATGCCTAATGCCTCTCCCGCCACGAGCCCGGCACAACCTTGGGTTTACGCCCCTCCGGCTCGAAGTCGTGTTGGCGCCAGGCCTCATTCCATCTGTAGTACGTGGCGCCTTCCGCCTTGAACTGGTCGCACACGATCGCGCCGCCGTGCACTGCCGCGGCCTCGTGTGTCACCCTGGCATCGGGAGCGTACACCATGCACGATGTGGCACCCAAGCCCTTGAGCAGGTTCACGTGTTTCCCGCCGCAGTAGATCCAGAGCTTCAACGGATCAGCGTCACCGAATAGGCCTCCTATGAAGTCGATTCCCAGGTCCTTGACATCGCCATCGATATACATCTTGACCTTGCCCTTCCCGGAAACCCTGATCGAGGAGATACCCTTCATCGTGAAGTCGCCGCGAACCCGTATAGTGATATCGTCCAGCAGCGGATTGCCCGTGCTGCCCGTCTCGAACCTCAGCTGGTTGATCCCCGCAAGCTTGATGAACGGATAATCGCCGTCTCTTGATATCGTAATCCGATCGATGGACCACTGGTGTATCCCGTCTCGGGGCGGAAGGTTATCCGGCGCTATCGCTGTCGGGTATGTACGTATATCGTCAGCCACAAGGATTCTGTCGCCGCCAATGTAGTTCTTGAACTTCTCCTTGAAATCGACCTTGCGGGCTCCCTTTCCAACGGTCAGGTTCCCTTGCAGGTCGATCAAGAACGACAGGAATCCCCACCCGAACGGCGGATCTATCTTGAGTGACTCAAGATCGGTCGACTCGATTCGGATGTCGCCCTTCACCGTAGTGATGCCCTTCAGATGAACTGCGGGGCCGGGAGACTTGGACGCGGCCGCGATGGCGGCGTGCGCCGGCAGTATCTTCGGTTCGCGCACTGTCACTTCCACGACCCGCGATGAGGAGCCGCACACTCCCCTCGATGTCAGCGTAGACAGACCATCGACACCTTGCGCCGATAGCCACACGCTGTATTGCGATCCGTTGGCGAGGTTCACGCCGGCTGGCGCGCTCCCGCTGTCGCCACCCAGCCAGTCGTCGGCAGACAAGTCGATACTGGGAGGCTCAGCGCCGTATTCGCGCCGTTCCAGAGCAATGCCGCCTGTCATTGCCGCAAGGCCCACTGCCAGTCCTGACTCAGCCGCGCTGAAAGCCCTCTGGCGGTTCTCCTGAAACCTGGCCGCCCGGTACGTCATCGCGGCAGTCTGCAGCATTCCCATGAGAATGAAGCTCAGCACGACCAGACAGACGAAGGTGTACACAAGCGCGCTACCCTTTTCGTCTCGAAGCAGCGACATGCCGCCATCTCCCCCATGCTCGTGCCGTATGTGCCGAATGAGCGAAGCCACATTCAAGGAGAGCAGTTCCTTAAGCGCACATACGTAACGTAATCGGTTCCACTCACTGTGCCTGTCCCACCTGTGACGACGATGGAGTACACCCCGGTTGCTGCGCCGCCGACCGCAGCAATCTGAAGTCCGCTCGCAGTCCCCACTTCCTCCGGAACCCCCGTGCCTCGCGTCCTGTAGATCTTTCCCCGATCTGACCAGTACGTTTCGGAGTGAGCAGCGTCCAATCCGCTGTATGTGAAGGTATATGATGTGTGGTCAGGTCCGTACACGGTGTGGACTGCACTTGCTTGCCGCAGCCCGCGGTATCGCCCTCCTGCGCCGTCCAGGATCTGCGATGCCGTCAGCGAGAGTTCCTGCGAATATGAAGCCTGAGCGTTGACTCTCAGATTCGCTGCCATCGCCAGCTGGAAGTAGGCGAGCATTCCTACGAACACCACACTCATGAGCACGACTGCGATCATGAGTTCCGTCAGCGTGATCCCGGCCTCGCAGCGGATTGCCTCAGCTGCCGGGCGTTTCCAGGAGGAGAACGTCCGATGCCATCGTGTCGCCACCTCGCACCACCCTCAGTTCAAGACGCCAAATTCCCAGGCCCGTATCGCTCAGTGTGTACTTGACCTCGTACCCGAGCGGAACACTGACTGCGCCTGTGTAGTCGCATTCGCCGGCGCCGATGCTCCATGCCAGGTCAGGGATCTTTCCGCTCAGATCCTCAGCCGCCGCCTTCATTGCGGCAACGGCCTCCGCCTTTCTCTTGCCGGTTTCGCCGATCCTTACGGCCCCCCTGGCCCCCACATACACGAGCAGCGCGACCAGCCCCAGGAGCACGACCACCACCATTATCTCAACGAGGCTGAACCCGGAATCCCCAGATACAGTTGGATCCAGAGCCATACGGGGCCCCATCCTTCCATGAAAAGCATATATAACCTCACTCTTTGGCCTTTATGATGACATACTATCAGAATATATGCAACACATGGCATTAGGCTCACGTGAGAGGGCTTCGGCGCTTGACGGGGGAATATGGCGGGTAACGACATACTGCTGGCATTCGCTGCGATCTGCCTCACCTTAGGCGCGCGGGCGGTCAGGTACGAGTAGCGGCGCCGCTAACCGAACAGACCGCCTTTTGCGGCGCTGCTCAGCCTGTCCATTATGAACAAGGTGATCACGCCCACGACTATCAGGATGAACCCAAGCGCGGCTGCGTCTCCATGGGTCCCCCCTGTGTAGAAGGTGAATATGCCCATGGTCATCGTCTCCCAGCCCGGTATCGACAGCAGGAGTGTAGCTGCGCTCTCCTGTATCGATGTCATGAAGGAGAACAGCGCCCCTGCCAACACTCCCTTCCAGATCAGCGGGAACGTGACGTCCTTGAAAGTCTTCAGTCCTCCTGCCCCTACTGACTGGGCTGCCTCTTCCATAGAACGGTGCACTACCAAAAGAGAACTGTAGGAAGAGCGCACAGTGTAAGGGAGTCGCCTCACGGCCAGCACTATGGGGAGTATGATCCAGATGTTCGCCAGCGGCTTGCTAAGCAGAATCGGAGTGTTGAAAGCCCTGATGTAGGCGATGCCCAGCGCAGTGCCTGGCAGCGCCAGAACCAGAGTGGTCAGGATGTCCAATGCTCCACGGCTGCGCATCTGCGTCCTGGCCATGATCCACGATACTGGCACGCCGATCAAGATACACATGATGACGGCCAGAATGCAGAATCGGAAGGTATTGATGATGTAGCCCGGCGCGTACAGCAATACCTTCTCGTAATGGACCGCAGTCCACGAGGTGGGCAGCGGCGACATTGACCAGCTCCGCGCGAACGATGCTATGGCCACACCGGCGTACGGTATGAAGCTGATGAATAGGAGCACAATCAGGAACACCAGAGCCAGCGCCGCCCATTTGCCCTTGAGGGGTTTCCTTTCCACAGCTTTGTATGAGAGAGTGCTGTAGTCCTTCAAGGACACGTACTTCTTGGCTATCAACAGAAAGCCTATGGAGAGCACGACCATGACGGCGCCTACCGTGATTCCCATCTTGAATAGGTGCCTGTCGGTGAACTGCTGAATATCCATGTAGGCCAGCGGCGCGATGAAATTGGTCAAGCCCACCACCATGGGGGCTGCAAAATCCGCGAAAGCTCCGATGAACACTAGCAGCGCTCCGGTGACGAAGCCCGGTATGGTAAGTGGAATGGTCACATCGAACAAGCGCTTGAGGCCCATGGATCCTACGCTCTCGGCCGCTTCCTCCAGCGATGCATCTATCTTGCTGAGCGAATCCAATACATTGAGCGTAATGAGCGGGAATAAATGACATGTCTCCACCAGCAAGAGACCATGCCAGCCGTAGACGAAGTTGAACGGCAAGTGATCATACAGCCAATTGGCCATGACGGGCCACGATTGCTCCAACCCATCCGCCAGCTGGTAGAAGAGCTCGTTCACCGTGCCTCCTCTGCCCAGTATGAAGATGAAACCCAATACGCCGACTAGAGGGGGCATGACTATCGGTACGGTAGCAAGGAAGTTGAAAGCCTTCCTACCGGGGAATTCATACCTAACAAGCAGATACGCCACGGTGAAGCCGATTATGGAAGTGGTGATCACAGTGGCGAACCCCAGCAAAAGCGAGTTGGCCAGAGCCTTCATGTACAGCTTGTCCCTGAACACATCCAGGAAGAACTCTACCGAGAAGGCCTGGCGAGGCAGGCGCAGGATCTCCTGAATCAGTGCCTTAGCCCGCTTGGCCCGCGCCAAAGCAACCACTGGGTCATGCTGAACCTCGGCCATCGCCGCCGCTTCTTGTGCCACACTGTCCTGTGCCTGTTGCCACTTGGCTATCAACTCATCCTGGGACAACGTAGCCCTGCCGAGCGCTTCGATCATACGCCCAACTACGTCTACAGACCTGTCCAGCTGCAAAGCCACATCGTGGGCAACTGCCGATGCGCTCTCGGTTTCGCCGGCGCTCACTTTCTCCTCAAGCAGATCGGCAGTGAGCACGACCTCCCTTAGCGCTGAGAGCTGCACGTCTGCGGTCGAAAACGAGTCAACAAACAGCCTCACTAGGGGAAATATGACGAATACGAGCAAGAAAAGGTATATCGGCCATACCCACGGATTAGAGGTCCTCAGCCATCTTCTGAAACCCATCACAGTCTTCCCTGAAGACATTAAACAACCACCTGCCTGTCCATGGTCAGGGTCAGCGTACTAGTCCGGTATGACAAGCGCAGCAGATTTCGGAAAACAGAAATGGACATCGCTGCCCCAACCCAGTTCCTCATGTTGCAGAGGATTCTTGATATCGGCCTTGAGGAGGAAGCCAGCCGGGTGCTCCATTTCGTAACGCAGAGTGTTCCCCATGTAGCTGGCAAAGCTGATGTTACCTTGTATGTGGTTGTCCTGTCCAGGGGGTTGAACAGCGTGGACTTCCACATTCTCGGGCCGGAATGTCACAGTGCACTTGTCGCCGGCCTTCACGTCAGAGTGACTGAATCCCGTGAACAGACCCAATTCCGTGTGGACAATGATGTCATCGCCTATGGCCTCTACAACGCCAGGCACCAGGTTGTTGGCGCCTATGAAGTCTGCCACAAAGCGCGTTGACGGTTTCTCATACAGATCATGCGGAGTGCCGATCTGGACCAGCTTACCCTCACACATTATCCCAATCCGGTCGGAAAGCGTGAGGGCTTCTTCCTGATCATGGGTGACGTAGACCGTTGTGATGCCCAACGACTGCTGCAGTTTCCGGATTTCTGCGCGCACTGAGCCTCGGATCTTGGCATCCAAGTTGGAAAGAGGTTCGTCCAGGAGCAGTACGTCCGGATTGAGCGCTAAGGCCCTGGCCAACGCCACACGCTGCTGTTGACCTCCTGACAGTTGCCCCGGGTAACGCGTCTCGTACCCCACTAGCCCCACCTTGGCGAGGGCTTCATTGACCATCCCAGGCCATTGGGACTTGGGCACCTTCTTGAACTGCAGTCCGTAGGCTACATTTCTGTAGACTGTCATGTGAGGCCAGAGGGCGTAATTCTGGAACACCATCCCGATATTCCGCTTGGACGTGGGGATCTCCTGAACCTCACGGTCGCCGAACATGATCTTGCCCTCGTCGGGGATGTAGAACCCGGCGATAAGGCGCAAGGTAGTTGTCTTGCCGCAGCCCGAGGGTCCCAGCAAAGTAAAGAGCTCGCCATCGCGTATGCTTAAGTCTACTCGCCTCAGTGCTTCGACGTTCTTGAACCTCTTCGTGACCCCAGTGAGCCTGATATCCATGCACTTCACCTCAAGTCAAGCGACTGCCAGAGTAGACCCGCGGGCGAGACCGACTCGCCCGCAGGCTCTCGGAAATCCATACAGTCAATCGGACTAGTACTTGGCTTTCAGAGCGTCTAGTTTAGCAAAGATGTTCTCTCTGAAGTACTTGTTCACTTCACTCTCTCTGCTCTTCGACAAGGCGTTATCGTAGGTGTTCTCTACGGCGCCCTCGAAGTAGCTTCTCCGACCTCCGTAGAATGTGACTGCAAGCTCAGCCGTGGATCCGGGGGTGCCTTCCACCCTCATGTCGGGCACTACCGGGAACAGGCCGCGATCGATGAACAGCCTCTGCCCCTCATCGGTGAGCAGGAACTCGATGAAGGCCTTGGCAGCATTGGGGTTCTTGCAGTTCTTGATTATGCCGATGGGCTCAGGTGTGACATATGCCCCCGGCGGCGCGAAGAACCGGATGTCGGCTCCGTTGAGGTAGTTCTCAAACGCCATGTAGCTGGGGACGGCAAAACCCAGTGCATACTCGCCCTTGGCTACCACGCCCGGAACGTCGCCCGACTTCGCAACGAACTGCCCCGTGTAGGCGCCCAGCTTGGAGAGCCATTCCCAGCCTTTGTCCCAGCCGTACTTCTGCAGAATGACCTCGTAGGTCGCATGGTTGGAGCTGGAGTTGTCGGGCGTGCACTGAGCGATCTGCCCTTTGAACTTGGGATTGCCCAGCATGTCTTCCCAAGTCTTGGGCGCGGCGGTGCGCAGTCGCCTTGCTACCAGTCCCTCGTTGTACACAATGCCGTAAGGCTCCAACGCGGTGCCGGTCCAGAAACCTCTTGGGTCCTTCAGCGGCATGGGATTGGGCGTGCCCATAGTTGCAGGAATGCGATCCAGAAGAGCCTTAGGAGCCTCATGCTTGACCAAGAATCCGTCAGCGGCCAACATATCGTAGAGCACCGTCTCGCCGCCCCAGATTACATCGGCTTGCGGATTGGCACCCCACTCACGAATCAATCCTACCGCCAGCTGAGTGCCTTTTGCTGTATAGTTGGTCTTCACATCGATACCATACTTCGCCTTTGCCCAGACCTTGAAAGCGTCAAGCGCGGCAACGCTCACAAAACTGGCAACGGGGGTGATCAGGCTCAGCTCAGCCTCGATTTTCGCGGGCGCGGCCGACAGCGTTGCCGACGCCATCATTGCGACCGCCAGGACTAGCACTAGAAGCCTTTTCATCGGATTACCTCCTCGCAGTATTGCTCTGGACATTGAACACTCCCCAAGTTCCATAGATACAACGCAAGCGTGATGTTTCCCTCTTGCAGCCAGCATCGTGCCGCCAACGCATCGCCTCCATCGAGAATGACACAAAAAAAGGAAGACAGTGCACCAACAAAGCGCAGAGGCTTCATCAGTGGCCATCTCCTTATCTCCATGCCACGTTCATCTCTCACCGAGTCATACTATTCGATATGGAGTCCCATTCTCCTTCCGTGGTCTGGAGTTGCGTCCTGCCCGGCATATCGGATGCCCTCTGATCTCCACAATAGCACAATAGACTGGGCCCCGCCCGAATGGCCAAGCGGAGCCCCAGTCTGGGTAACGCGCTTTGCGGCAGTGACTCTACCGCGGACTATACATCCCATGCTGAGACATATAGTTGAAGATCCCCTCGCCGTGCTGCTGTTCTTCCTTCTGAATGTGCTGCAAGGCCTGACGCACATCGCTGTTGGCAGACTCGAAGATGGCTGTGTCGTAGGCGCCTGAGACGAACTTCTCGGTCATCAGCATGTCCCCGAGGATCGTAGCGTCTTCCTGGTTCGTCATGCCCGCTCCGCCCGGCTGCGGCTGTTGGCCCTGTTGACGTCCCTGACCGTAGCCTTGGCCCTGCCTCTGGCCGGCTGCCGCCCCCGTTCCCACGCCCGCGCTCATGCTCAAGTTGACCTGCTGACCCGAGAGCAACTGGCTGACGGTGTCATAGTGATTCTGCTCCTGGGACGCGTACTGGCTGAACATCTGCCGAAGTGCCGGGTCCTGCACCTGCCGGGCGTAGCTGTTGTACTTGTCTATGCAGACCTTCTCATGGTTCATCTGGTCGCTCAGGAGCTGCTGCTCCTTCTGAGTAAGTTTGGATCCCATGCTGTCCACCTCCCGTTCAAGTGTGGTTCGGGAGCGGCCCATTTATGCGCCTGGTCACAGTCCGGTCGCTCCGCATGCCAGTGGAAGGAGAGTCAGGATACTTGTGGAATTACTGTGGGGCGCGTTCGGCATCTGTGCGCCGCTGGTCGCGTTGCCTATTGCGTGCGGCAGATCGCAGCGACAAGTTGACAGGAGGTCGCATAGTTCATGACGTCAAGAAGAAGGCGGACCCAAACGCCGAGATTGTGACCAACTATGGGCACCACATCTACTACCTCTGCTTCAACATGCGGCGCAAACCCCTGGACGCGGATGTCCTGCGCCAGGCAATAGCGCACCTGGTAGATCGGGACAGCATCATCGCAGAGGTGTTCCAGGGAACCGTGCTGCCTCTGTCCAGTTTCCTTCCGCCGTCGAGCGCATTCCACAAGGACGATGCGACCGTCCGCCTATTCGACCCCGCTAAAGCCGCCGAGATACTGGATGCGGCCGGATACACGATGGACGCGGACGCCAAGGTCCGCAAAGATCCGGCCGCCGGCAAGCAGATGCGAGAGCTAAGGCTGTTAGCGCCGTCGGAATCGCCGGGCGTAGCCAAGATGATCGCACAGACGTGCTCAGCAGTCGGCCTGCCTGTCAAGGCCGAATTGGAGCCGTTCAACGCCATGCGCAATAGGATTGACAAGTTCGAGTTCGATATGTACGTCCTGGCGACCACTATGAGCCGGTTCCCTACATCACTGGATTACTTCTTCCATTCCTCGCAGGACACAAGAGGCGGGTACAACAAAGCGGGCATTCGCGACTCTGGGCTGGACAAGGCTCTCGAGGAGATCCGCTATGCCCGCGACCTGGAAACCGCCAAGAGAGCGGCAGACGAAGCGCAGCTCATCCTGGCCGAGCGACAGCCGTGGGTGACCATCTACTCCAGGCCCTACATAGACGCTTTCCGCAAGGACAAGTTCATCGGCTATGTGCCTATGCACGGAGAAGGCGCGGCAAGCAATCTGTGGACGTTGCTGAACATCAGGTCTGCGACGGACGTGGGCGGCGTTATCCACTGGCCGCTCACCGGGGAGCCGGAGACCTTGAACCCGTGCACTAGCACAAGCGCCTACGAATCCGAAGTTCTCGACAAGATAACCGATGGCCTAATCGAAGTAGATCCCGAGACCCTGGAAACCATACCTTGGATGGCCCGCGAGTGGGAAATCGGCACTTGGGAACCTGCCAAGGGCAAGCAAGGCACTGTGATCACATGGTATCTGCACGACGGCATCTTGTGGCAAGACGGCGAACCTTTCACATCCGCGGATATCAAGTTCACCATCGAGTATCTCAAGAAATACAAGGTTCCAAGATACGTCGATCGCGTGCAGGACATCGTGAAGGTGGAATCCCCCGACCCGCTCACCGCAAAGGTCTACTTCTCCACCGAAAGCTGCTGGCACCTGTACAATGCCGACCTTTGCTTTCTACCCCAGCATATCTGGAAGAGCGTATGGAACTACAACACCTTCAGCCCCTGGCTCAGGTCCCACCCAAAAGTCAAAGGTCTGACCAGACTGATCGGCACCGGGCCGTTCATTCTGAAGGAGTTCAAGCCGGGCGAGTATGTCAGACTCGTCAAAAACCCGCTCTACTGGAGGCTCCCCAAGGAGACAGAGGCGGGAGAGTAGCCGGGCAAGCGTATCGTCTGGGGTCCGCCCCAATTCCAGCGGGCCCCATGCCGCGCCCGCTCGGCGCGGCCGCTCAAAGCGGCTAGTAGTGCCCGAGAAGCCCCCGATTCTTCGCAACGCGCTCACACCACGAGAAGATCGCAATACCCACTGCCAGGTAGGCGGCGCCAACTGCAACGGCGATCAGAACATCTGCGGGAGGTAGTCGCCACAGGCGAACACCGTCCACCATTGTCCTGCGTATGAGGTAATTGCCCATAGCAAGCGGAAGGTACTTCGCAACCGGCACGTGGATGGGGATCACCAGCAGTCCGATGAACACGAACTGCACTATCTGGAATAAGGCTTGTATCCTCTTGAACACCAGGGCCAGTCCTCCCAGGGCGAAGCCAACTCCGTGTCCTCCGAGCAGCGTGATGAGCAACAAGGGAACCAGGCTGATCAGGTCCACCCTGAGCCATTTGCCTGTGGTGGCCATCATTGCGACAAGCAGCAACATGATGGGGACGAAGCTGAATACGAAGTCAGACACGATTGTGCACGCGCCGACCCACTTGAACCCGCACGGAGCCAGGTAGAGCTGTTCCAGCGTGCCCGTCTGCGCCTCGTTTGTGAGGTTCCATGACAGGTTCGAGAAAGCGTAGATTGTGAAGGTCCACACAAAAAACCCGACTATAGTGCCCTCAAGAGAGCCATCCAGCCCACTTGTGCTCGCGTAACGAGACACGCTCTGAAGCCCCATGAAGATCAGCATGAAAACCATGTATATCGACATCAGACTCGACACTGAGTTGACCATGTAGCGCTTCATCATCGTCCAGTCCCGTCTGAAGACGGCGGCAAGAACATTCCCCAGCTTCATGAGCGCGCCCTCTCCTCTCTCACAATCTCCAGATACACCTTCTCCAAATCGACCTCTTCGCGCGAGATCTGATCTATGACCGAATCCATGCTGCGCAGGACGTCCATGAGACGGTAGATGTCGTTGTCTTCAGACAAGTTGACTTTGATCTCCGCGCCCGCCTCCGCCTCTGTCACAGTCGCCCCCGCGAATTCCTGAGCCAGTCGCGCATGGAGCCCATCCGGGGAGGGCCCACGAAGACCGATACGGTACGCCTTCGTTCGAAAGAGGCTCATCAAGTGGCTCACCTGGTCGTCAACGACTACCCGCCCAGAGGACATTATGACCACGCGCCCGCAGACGTCCTGGATAACGTGCATGTCGTGGCTGCTCACCACGAAGGTGCGTCCCTCCTCGCGGGCAAGCTGCTTCAAGACACTTCGGAGCTCCAGCGAGGTCTCAACGTCAAGGCCCAAGGTGGGCTCGTCCAGGAAGACCAGCGGGGTTCGGCGGGCCAGCGCGCACACCACACTCGCCTTCTGCTTCATCCCCTGCGACAGCTTCCGGACTTCAGTGTCGCGCTTATCCTCCAGCGCGAAGAGCTTGAGGAGACGGCCGAAATACTGCCTGTCCTCGGGAGACGCGGCTCCATGCAGCGCTGCAAAGAACGTCACATTCTCCCACACGCTCATTCTCCAGTACAGATTGCGGCTTCCCTCAAGAACTGCGCTGGCCTTGGCCAGTATCCGCGGATAGGCTGCCTGTGCATCCTGCCCAAACAGCGCAATGCGCCCCGAATCGGGGCGCATCAGCCCCAGGATGCACTTGATCGAAGTGGTCTTCCCCGCACCGTTCGGCCCCAGAAGGCCCAGGACCTCGCCCTGCTTTACCTTGAAGCACACACCATCGACAGCCCGGACGGCTATGCCGCCCCTGTCTTTGAAAACCTTCGTCAGTGACTCGACTTCTAGCGCACTCGCTGATGTGCTCAAACGTGCCGCACCTCCCAAACGATGCTGTCGATACTCCGCTGTATACACGTGTTCTACGGCCCGTCCCGAATCCCTTTCGGGACGATTCGGCTATGCCGCGATCAGAGCTCGCGCCGTCGGAATATCGCCTGAGCTATCAGCATGCAGGCGAAGTAGACGACCAAAGCGCCTGCCGCCACAAGTCCACTGACGCCCGGCTTCAGATTGGCCGCCATCACGAACAGCGACATCGCGCCGAGTTTGGATCCTGGGAGCAACATCGGGCTGAGGAACAAAATGAACCACGTTACGAGCAGAGCTGTGCGCGCGGCGCCGGCGCCCGATCGGAAGAACACGACAAGCTGTACTGCAGCTACCGGCAGCGTAACGCACACGAGAAGCGCCGCGGACGCAAGTGAGAAGGCGCCTTCGCCGGCGGGAATCCCCAGCGCGGCTACGGCCATTGCGGTCAACCCCATCCAGGCCAGGCCCACCAAGAACGGAGCGACGAACTTCGAGGCCACTATGGCGCCGGGATTCATGGGCAATGACCGCAAGAAAGCGAGCGTTCGGTTCTTCTCTTCTAGCGTAACGCTGTTGAGCGCGAAGAAGGGCACTATCATGCTGGAGTAGACAGGGAGTATGCTCGCCGCGAACACCAAAGACTCCCGTGAGTTCACCACCAGGCCCATCAGCGTAAAGCCCGCCGCCACGACCGCCGGAAGCACGAGCATTCCACGGTTCATACGAAAGTCCTTCCATATGAGGCCAAGCATGTCAGCGTCCTCCCTTCGCGCACGCCCACAGCAGATCCTCAATGGACGCTGTCGGATTTGACGCGCGCGCCCGCTCAAGAAGGGTCTCGCGCTCGTCGCTGGCGGCTATCCGCCCATCTACTATTAAGGTAATGTAGTCCGCCACTCGCTCCAAGTCTGAGGTGATGTGCGTGGAGAACAGCACTGAACGGTCGCCGTCGGCGACGAATTCCAGCAAGTCGGAGAGGAGTTCCCGCCGCACGATAGGATCCAGCCCGCTCGTGGGCTCGTCCAGGATGAGCAACTCCGGTTGGTGCGCCAAAGCCAGGGCCATAGCCAGCTTGGCTTTGGTGCCCTTGGACAATGCGCCCACCTTCTTTCGCGGATTCACATCGTATTTTTCCAGCAGCTCACGGAGTCTCTCGGGGCTCCACGTTGGGTAGTGACGCCCGACAAACTGCGCAGTCCACGCCACCGTCATGTCAGAGTAGAACTCGTGATTCTCGGGCACATAGCCGATCCTCTGTTTCAGCCGGATCTCGTTTTCCGCCATCTGCTGCGACAGCACTGTGATGCGGCCCGAATCAGGCCGCGCCAGACTCATGATCATCCGAATGGTCGTGGTTTTCCCCGATCCGTTCGGCCCCACAAACCCCATTATGTATCCGCGGGGAAGCTCGAATGAGACGTTTTGCAGGTCGAACCCGGGGTATCTCTTGCATACATTGTCGAGTACAAGCGCGCTATCAGACATCCTCATCGCTCCCATCCAACGCCTGAAGAAATAGGCGTGTAGTCTCATCGTCGTCCAACCGGAGTTGCCTGGCCACGCGAACGCCCTCTTCCAGGCGCTCCATTACCACTTCCTTCTTGAGGCCGATGATTGCGTCCGGCCCCAGATCAGCCACGAAGGTGCCCAAGCCCGCTCTCGTGATGATCAACCCTTCCGCCTCCAACTCCGAATACGCTCTTTTCGTGGTTATCACGCTCGCAAGCAGTTGGTTTGCCAATTGCCGAATGGAAGGCAGAGGATCGCCCGAACTAAGCTCTCCCCTGAGGATTCCTGCCCTCATCTGGTCCGCGATTTGCTGGTAGAGAGGTATTGGATTGTTGGGTGATACATTGATGTTCATCCGCAGATCCCGCCAGTGCATGTATTATGACTTCGCCCCCGCATTCGGGCGTGATGCCGCCGCGGCATCGAAAACGTTCAAAGCTCGCGTCGCTGAAATATCGCCTGCGCCGTCGCCATGCCTGCGAGGTAAATGAGCAGCGCTCCTGCGACCACCAGCGCTATGGCGCGCGGCGCCAAATCATAGGCCGGATCGAGAATCATCACGAAAGCCGGCAGTCTCCGCTCACCCAAGCCCCGGAAAACCGCTGTCAAGAGTATCAGACCAACTGCCGGCCAGATCACCAGAGCGGCTATACGCGCAGTTTTGGCGCCGGATCGGAAGAACGCCACCAGCTCGACTGCGGCCGCCGGCAGAGTAGCGCACATCCAGAGCAGGCCCGACACAGCGGAAACGGCGATGGAATCGGCCATGCGAGACCCCACTATGAGGGCCGCCAGTGCCGTCCCGCCGACCCAAAGCGCGCCCACCAAGAGCGCGCCGATGAACTTGGACGCCACGATGGCATCGGCGCGGATAGGCAATGACCGTATCAGCGCAAGCGTTCGGTTCTTCTCCTCAATCATTGCCGAACTGATGGCAAAGCACGGCACGATCACACCGGAGTAGGCCAGCACTAAACTGGCTACGTAGCCTTGGAAAGCGGCAAACGATTTGCCCATGAAGCCGGATGCTGCGAAGACGCACAACAGAATCGCCGCCAATATGAGCTCTAGGCGACTGGTATAGATGTCCTTCCATACCAGACTGAGCATACCTACGACCCCCCCTCGCGCACGCCCGCGAATTCCGCCGGTGTATATACTGTCTATATACACTATACCCGGCGCGCCGCGGAACGTCAACACCTTCCTTGGCGCACGTTCCTAAGTAGCTCCCAACAATGCTTTGCGCAATGCGCCCGTTTGGTCCGTTCACCCCATAAGTCGGACCAGAGCCGCTTTAGCTCTGATGGGCTCGCGCGAACAATGCCAACGCGGTTTTCGGCCTCCGTCTCAGGCGGTTTCCGGCGCCTGCGGGTTTTCCGCCAGGTGTTTTCTACCACCTGCCGGCTTTCCTGCAGGCCGTACACGAGTTCGCCGATCAAGTCCAAGTTCGAGCCAACGCTTCTTTTCGCCCGGAGTCTCTCTCCGACATATCCCCGGCTACAGGCAATGGGCAAATCTGGACCGGCGGCAATGGTCCTCCCCCTCAACGCAGGGCCGCGTCAAAGTCGATGCAGCCGCGCCTAAACCCAGAATCCTCCACATGGGTCCTTTCGCTCGCTCGACCTCAGTATTGTCCCATTGTCGCATTGTCCCGCGTAACATCTTGGTCCTCCCCCGTGTCTCTCCGTCTCTTCGCCGATGGCGGCCGCGGGCCTGTACTCTACGACCCAGCCTTTGCGCCAACCCAGGGTTCTAGGACCATTACCCACATCCATGGCAAGGCCTGGGCGCAGTGGCTGCTTACGGGCTTCAAGGCGTAACCAGAGAACCCTCTCCGCGTCGAGGGATTCTGGGCCCGTGTTGACCTGTAGTAAGGTGATACGCTGCGATTCGCAGCGCTTTTTCTGCTATGTGTCGTGAAAACAGGCGATGGTTGATGTATAATGCAATGCATATGTGTATAGAGCGGGCTGGACGGCAGGCGCTAAGGATAACTGATCCTGATATAGGTGTTCTTGACCATCATCATTGCAGTATTTGCCGCTTGTAGCCCTTGGTGGTGCTGCGCTTCTACCATATGGCACCAAATCGCTCTTCTCTCCGATGCCATATGCGATTATGCGCTGTGTTATGCGTCAACCATTGCTGCGATTCGCAGCGGATAGAGAAAGAAACGCCGCG
>DHON01000022.1:0-24803 GCA_002409965.1 Firmicutes bacterium UBA5389 | reverse complement strand
CGGCGTCTTCAGCGCGAGATCATCGAACCGAAAGCGACTCTGGTCCGACTCATGCGATGAACGGCCAAGCGAGCGGTTATGCAGCGGCGCCCGGCGTTGGCGCGCAATGAGGGTTTGCCGGCGAGGCGTTTGCGGCTGTACGCGTCAAGGAGCTTGGATACGCAAAACTCAAACCGGCGCGTATTCCCAGCGATGTGGGTAATGCATAGACTCTACGACCCAGCCTTTGCGCCAACCCTGGGTTTCAGGACCCAGGCGGGCGACGAAACGCCCGTTGATCAAGCTACGATGCGCAACAGAGTCCGCGACTTTGACGGATCCCTCCCCACAACGGCCGAAGGGCCCCAAGGGGCTCCGCTTTTCATGAAATCGGTCCTTCTATCTGCTCGACTCTGCGCAACCTGCGGCCTCGCCAATGCCCGCCTCCGCCGGCATCGCGCGCCCGTGAACGCAAAAACCCGATTCCGCGGACCGGGACCCCGGGCCCCAATGCCGGAAATCGGATTCGTTGCGCGGAATGGCGTAGTTGTAGCCTAGCATCACTTAGCAGGAAGCCGCATGAAGTCGTACAGGGCCTCGCGCCTCGCGCCTCACGCCTCGACCTCGCCGATAGCATAATCGATGATCTCCACCGCCTCGTCTATCTCCGGCTTCCCCACGATGAGGGGAGGAAGGAGTCGCAAAACCCTGCCGGCGATAGAGTTGACGATGAGCCCGCGCTCCAGCGCCAGTTCCCCAACTCTTCCGGCGTCGACCGAAAGCTCAACTCCGGCCATAAGGCCCAAGCCCCGTATGTCGACTACCGATCTGCGCCTATCGGCCATCTCCGCCAGCTTGCCCCGGAGGTATTCCCCCATCTCCATCGCGCGCTCAGGGATACGCTCGTCCACCATCGTACGGACAACGGCGATCCCTGCGGCGCAGGCCACGGGGTTGCCGCCGAAGGTCGACGCATGGTTCCCGGGTTCAAATCCCTTCGCAGCCTCGTCGGTAGCCATCATGGCTCCAATTGAGATGCCGCCGCCCAAGGCTTTGGCAAGGGTGATGATATCGGGCTTCACGCCGTCGAAGTTCTGATAGGCGTAGAACCTGCCGGTTCGCCCTATGCCGGTCTGAACCTCATCCAGAATCAGGAGAAGCCCTCGTTCTCGGCATAACTCATAGATCCCGCGCAGGTAGTCCTGTGTTGCAGGGTAGACCCCGCCTTCGCCCTGCACTGGCTCGAGCATGATCGCGCACGCCTTGTCGGAAACCGCCGCCTTAGCTGCCGCTAGGTCGTTGAAGGGCACATATCGGAACCCTTCCGGAAGCGGCTCGAAACCACGCTGATACTTGGGCTGCCCAGTTGCAGTTATCGTAGCCAACGTGCGCCCGTGAAAGCTCTGTTCGGCGGTGACGATCTCGTACCGGTCCTCGCCGTATCTCATCCAGCTGTACTTGCGCGCCAGCTTTATGGCTGCCTCATTGGCCTCGGCGCCAGAGTTGCAGAAAAACGCCTTGGCCAAACCGTACGTCTGCCGGACCAGCATCTCAGCCAGTACAGCTTGCTGTTCGATGTGAAACACGTTGGAAACATGCATCAGCCCGGCAGTTTGCTCGCATACTGACTTCACTACCGCCGGGTGGCAGTGCCCCAGCGAGTTGACTGCGATCCCGGCCAGAAAGTCCAGGTACTCGCGCCCATCCGCATCCCACAGCCTGCAACCTTCGCCGCGAGCGAACACGATTGGGAGACGTTTGTATGTCCTCATCACGTACTTGTCTGTCAACGCAATGACTTCGTCAGTTGTCACCGTGCGTGTCACCATCTTTCCACAACCGCGTCATTCATGCGCCAGCTCAGTGCCGATGCCGGCGTGTGTGCACAGCTCCAATATGATTGAGTGCCGGCGTCGCCCGTCTATGATGTGAGCTCTGCCCACCCCGCCTTCCAGCGCGCCGATGCACGACTGCACCTTGGGAATCATGCCGCCCTCGACGCGACCGTCTGAGATCATCATGCGGGCATCCCCGATCGTGAGTCGGGGGATCAGGGTGGACTTGTCTTTGAAGTCGGCGAGGAGCCCTTCAACATCAGTCAGCATCAACATGACGTCAGCTGAGAGAGCGCGCGCGATCTCCGACGCAACGTAGTCGGCGTTGATATTATAGGAAGCGCCGTCATCGCCTGTTCCCACTGTAGACACCACCGGGATGTAGCCCGAGTGGATCAGATCGTGCATGATTCCTGGCGAGACCTCCTCCACGTCCCCCACCTGCCCCAAATCGACCAGCTGCTCCTCGCCTGTCGCACGGTCGACGACCCGTTCGGGAGGGCGTCTGCGCGCCCGGATCAGCCCCGCGTCATGCCCTGAAAGGCCGACAGCCTTGCCTCCTTCGCGCTGTATCAAGGAGACTATCTCTTTGTTGATCTTGCCGCACAGCACCATCTGCACGATCTCCATGGTCTCGGCGTCAGTCATCCTCAAGCCGCTCACGAACATCGGCCTCTTGCCCAGCTTCAGCATGACCTGGTTGATGTCAGGCCCGCCGCCGTGCACTACCACCGGGTTCACGCCCATGCTTTGCAGGAACACCAGATCGAAGGCGACCGCTCGCTTGAGCTCCTCGCTTGCCATGGCGTTCCCGCCGTATTTCACCACGACCGTCTTCCCGAGAAGCTCGTCACAGGTTGAAACAGCCATCCTTCCGCCCCGCCCTCCCCACCTAGCTAGCTACGATAGCTTGCGTTTATCCTGACGTAATCGAATGTCAGATCGCATGTCCACACAGTGGCCTTCTCGAAACCGCATCTGAGGTCCACTGTGATCTCCACCTCTTTCGCCGAAAGAATCTCCTTCGCCCGCTCTTCGCTGAAATCCGCGCTCATTCCGTTCACGGCGACTTGCAGGGACCCAATGTATATGTTCACGCGGGAAGGTTCGAAGTCCACCCCGGCGTAGCCGGCAGCGCACATAATCCTGCCCCAGTTGGCATCGGCGCCAAACACCGCCGTCTTCACAAGCTCCGACTCGGCGATGGACATGGCGATGGTCTTGGCGTCCCGCGCAGTCCGCGCGCCCTTCACCGTCACCTCGATGAGCTTGGTGGCCCCCTCTCCGTCCCGAGCGATCTTCTTGGCCAGGTCCGTGCATACAAATTCAAGCGCGGCCGCGAATCGGGCGTAGTCTTCACCGAAATCGCGTATCAGATCATTGCCGGCGAGGCCGTTGGCCATTGCGATAACCATGTCGTTGGTGCTAGTATCGCCGTCCACTGTAATGCAGTTGAAAGTCCTCTCCGTAACGTCTTTCAGCGCTGTGTCCAGTAGAGGTTGCTCTATCGCAGCATCGGTGGTCACGAAGCAGAGCATGGTGGCCATATTGGGATGGATCATGCCCGAGCCCTTCGCCATGCCCCCGATTGTGACTTCCTTTCCTCCGATCTCGACCCTGACAGCGCACTCTTTTGCGAAAGTGTCCGTTGTCATGATAGCGTCGGCAGCGGCGTGACCCCCGTCCGGCGCAAGCTGCCTGGCCGCGTTCATGATGCCGGGTATAACCCTGTCCATGGGAAGCCTGACCCCGATGACCCCGGTTGAGGCATAAGCCACGGTAGCAGGATCTATCCCGAGCTCGCGCCCGAGAGCTTCGGTTATGGCGTATCCGTCCTCAAGCCCCTGCTCGCCCGTGCATGCGTTGGCATTTCCGCTGACCACAGCAATGGCTTGGATGACGCCTGCGCCCACATGGTCCATACACACCAGCACTGGTGCTGCCTTCACGCGGTTGGTGGTGTATACCCCGGCCCCAACGGCGGGAATCTCGGAGTACACCACCGCAATGTCGTTCTTCATCTTCCGCACGCCCGCGAACACCCCGGAGGCCTGCATGCCACGGGCAGCTGTTACCCCTCCGTCAACGGGGGACACTCTGACATCAACACCAGCATCCACACCGCCGGGGTTATTGAGATGAAAGCTATCGGCGAACTCAACGGCCAACCCTAACATCAATTCCTTTCGCAGAAACGGGTAATAGAATGCAGTCTAGGGGAAAAGGGGCATCGAGTCAACGCCCAATTTCTCACTGAGGCCGAACATGATATTCATGTTCTGAACCGCCTGCCCCGACGCGCCCTTCACGAGATTGTCGATGGCGCTCATGATGATGATCCTGCCAGAGTGTTTGTCGACGCGGACGGCGATATCGCAGAAGTTCGAACCGCACACCGCCCCAGTCTCGGGCAGGCGGTCGGACGGCAGAATCCGCACGAAAAACTCGTCCTTGTAGAACTCCTCATACATCTCTATTACCTCATCCGCGCCCGGCATCGGCTTTCCCGATGCGGGAGACACGTAGATCGTGCTCAGCATGCCCCGGGTCAGCGGGACCAGATGCGGAGTGAAGGTCACGGAAACCTGCGAGCCTGCAAGCTTGGACAGTTCCTGCTCGATCTCAGGCGTATGGCGATGACCGGGAACCCCGTATGGAGTGAGGCTGTCGTTCCGCTCCGGGTAGTGGTACGCATGGCCGGGTTTGCGCCCTGCGCCCGACACGCCGGACTTAGCGTCGATGATGATCCCCCTGAGATCCGCAAGGCCCGCCGCTAGGACAGGCGCCAACCCCAGAAGGACTGTGGTGGGATAGCATCCCGGGTTGCCTACCAGCCACGCCTGGGCAATGTGACCGCGGTTCAGCTCGCTCAGGCCGTACACCGATTCAGCGAGGAGGTCGGCGCACTGGTGTTTCACCTTGTACCACGATTCGTACACTTCCGCCTCGTTGAACCGAAAATCGGCGCCCAGGTCGATCATCCTTCCACCGGCGCGCCGCACCGCGGGCGCGATGGGCATCGCCGCTCCATGCGGAACGGCGGTGAACACGATGTCGCATTTGCGCGCCATCTCTTCAGGGGATAGCTCCTCGCACACGAGGTCCACCTTGCCCCAGAGGCTGGGGAACACCTCGCCCATCTTCTTGCCGGCGTACGTGCGAGACGACACACACACCAGCTCTGCCTGTGGATGCCCTGACAGAATCCGAACTAACTCTCCGCCCGTGTAGCCCGAAGCTCCCATAATTCCAACTTTGATCATAGCTACCGCTCCTTGAGGCATCGGCCCATAGGTACATGAAGTGATTATACTCCATTGTAGCATAAAGTTGCAATAGGTGAACGCGAGGATGGTTGAACGTGGGGATTGGTGAATGCGGGGATAGTCGGCGGTTCGGCCCGGTCGACAGTGTACTCGATGTGGAAAGGCGACTTCAGGCTGCCCTCACAAGCTCTGCCGGGCCGTGGTCGCTTGAGGCGACCCGCGAGGTATCCTCATCTCGATGCAGGTTCCGTTAGGCGTAGTGCTCGCCGTCAGCAGTCCTCCATTCTGCTGCAGTATCCTGCAACTCACAGCCATTCCCAAAGCAGGGTCGCCAGGCCCTGCCCTGAAAAACAGCTCCGCTGCACTGTCAGAACGTTCGGATCCCGCCCGTTCGAATCCCGAGCAGGAAGCGCAATCGCGCACCTCCACCTCCGCCCAGTCGTGGCTTGCCGCGCGCAGATGCACCTCCACCTCGGACATGTATTTCGAGGACGCCACAGCGCTTTCGATAACCCGGAAGACGGCGTCTGCTATCTGGGCTCGGTCGGCGAAGACTTGCGTCTGCTCGATCTGCGAATGGACGATGATGCCTCTGGAATCTGCCTCGGCCTCAATACGATTCAACGCTTCGGAGACGCACTCTGCAAGGTCGAAAACCTCGCGCCGGGGCGGCTCGGGCCTGCCAAAGACCAGCAAGTCAGCGATTACGGCTTCGACACGATCAATCTGCGAAGGCACGAACCTACATATCTCGTCAATGAACTCACCATCGCCGTGGCGGACGGGCAATTCCTCGAGATACTCGCGTATCGACAGGAGCGGGTTGCGAACCTCGGCAGCTACGCTCGAAACCGACCTGGCGAGAGCGCTCATGACGAAGCTGGTGGACTCGATCTGCTCGGAACGCCTCAGAGCTGTCACGTCCGAGAAAACCAGCAGAGCCCCGCTGCACTTGGAGGCGGCAACGTAGCCGCACCAGGCAGACTTCGCAGGCATCAGGGGCGCGAGGCTCACATTGAAGATCCGCTGCCCGCTTCCTACATCGAGATCCATGTCGCACCTCGTTCCCGAAGCCCCCCCTGAGACCACTTGCCGCAGTGATGTTCGGTAGGCCAGAGACGCCAGATGAGTGTCGGATATGTTGACGCCCACCACAGAGCCGTTCTCCCAACCCATGAGGCGCACCGCCGCGCCGTTAGCCAAGATGAAGTTGAGGTCGGTGTCAACGGCGGCAATCCCATCGCAGGAGCTGTCCAGTATCTGTTGGTTCAACGCGTTCACCTGCGCTATTTGAGCGGTTCCGGCCACCGCCGCTCTGCGCAGGACAAGATTCCATACGACGACAAAAACCGCGCCCGCCGCAGCGAACGCTATCGCCGTCAGCTCATCGCCCCCGATTCTGTACACCTCAAAGGCATTCCGCGAGTCAGTCGCAGCGCACGAGGCAGCGAAGCTTGTCGCGGCCACTGCGGTCATCAAAGCGAATGATGCTATTCGGAGTAGCCTTCGCCGTCTGTCGCGCATTGTCATCCCCTCCAGCGCAGGCCGTGGATGCTGAACCCGAACGTCCGCCATTGGATAATGATGCTTGACAAATAGCGTTCGGCAAATGTTGATAGTTTTCCTGCCCACATCTGCACTTGCTGCCTAACTATGGTACATACGGCGGCGATCCGTATCGCCGTAGATCGGCCACGTCATTGACCATATGGTCAATGGCGCAGTATCATGTGCATGAACGCGGTCGCGCGTCACCCAGAAATGAGGTGTGCACACCATGCACCTTATCGAAGCAAGGGACCTGACTCGGGAGTACTCTCACGGTCGGATGACAGTGCCTGCTCTGACAGGCGTAGACCTCGATGTCGAAGCCGGGGAGTTCACTGCAATTGCCGGCCCATCGGGCTCAGGCAAGACTACTCTCCTCAATCTCATCGGATGCCTCGACCGCCCCACTCGCGGCAGGCTGATAATCGACGGCGACGATGTGTCCAGCTACACGCCGTCCATGCTGTCTGGCCTGAGGCGCGAGAAGATCGGGTTCGTCTTTCAGACCTACAACCTCATCCCAGTACTGACCGCTTACGAGAACGTCGAGCTCCCGCTGGTCCTGCTCGGCGGAGGAACCCGAAGCGAAACCAGAGGCAGGGTCATGTCAATGCTCTCTGAGGTAGGCCTGGCAGGACTGGAAAATCGGCGGCCGATGGATCTCTCCGGCGGCCAACAGCAGAGGGTCGCCATAGCGAGGGCGCTGGTCAAGCAGCCCAGGCTGGTTCTGGCCGATGAGCCCACCGCCAACCTCGACTCCGAGAACTCCGAGGCCATACTGGCGCTCATGAAGACCCTGAACGAGACGATGGGCGCGACCTTCCTGTTCTCGTCGCATGACCCGCTCGTGATCGGCTATGCAAGACGGCTGGTGCGGATGCGCGACGGCAAGATCGCTCTGGACGAAAGGAGGCAGACGGCATGCTCCGCTTCTACCTCGGGTTCACCGCTAAGAACATGTGGCGCCGCAGAAGACGAACCCTCCTGACCGCAGCCGCCATCGCCGTTGGGATCATGTACTTCGTCGTGTTCGACTCGCTGCTTGCCGGCGCGGACCGGGATGCCCAAATCAACACGATTGACTTCGAAACAGGCCACCTGTGGGTTAGCGCTTCTGCCGGCAGCGACGATGCGGTCGCACGGCCCACAGCCGAGAACACCATTCCGTCCGGGCAGGCGCTGGCTCAGGCCATCGCCGAGCTCTCCGGGGTTGCGGGCGCCGCCCCTCGCCTGGTCTTCCCGGCATCGCTCATCGCGGGCCTCGACGAACTTCCCGTTTCGGTGGTAGGAGTCGATCCTGAGGCGGATCCTCAAGTCTTCCGAGTATCGCAGTTCGTGTCTTCCGGAAGATGGCTCGAGCGGGGCGAAGAAGGCGTAGTCCTGGGCAGGCGCATTGCAGACCTGCTGCAGCTGGAACCGGGCGATCTAGTCACCGTCAGGACTCAGACGGCCGGACTGGCCTTTCAGGCTGTGGACCTGGCCGTAGTCGGAACAGTAGAGACTCCGCACCCGACCGTCAACCAGTCCCAAGCATTCGTGCCGCTCGATGCGGCGCAATCAGCAGTCGGTGCCCCCGGCAGGGCGACTTCGATACACGTCCGGGCCCGGGCGGCAGCCCAAGTCGCATCTCAGCGCGACCTGAGCAGCCTCGCGAAGTCAATACCCATGCTCGCTTGCTGGGACCCCGGTTGGCACGTGAACACCTGGCAGGAGGCTGCATCGTTCCTGACCATCGGATCAACCAAGCGGACCTTTGCCATGATCCTCCTCGGGCTCGTGGTTGTCATCTCAGTCATCGGCGTGGTCAACTCGATTCTACTGTCCACATTGGAACGAGTGCGAGAGATCGGGATGCTCAAGGCCATGGGAATGGACGAGCGAGACATCACAGCCGTCTTCATCATGGAGGGAGGCGGCCTCGGCCTGCTAGGCTGCGCGTTGGGAACGGCCGCAGCCATCGCCGGCAATGCCTACTTCGTCAACGTTGGATTGAGCCTGCGCGCTTTCATTGGCGACATGGATCTGGACATAGGCTACCCAATCGCCGATCGCATGTACGGCGTGTGGAACTGGACGACAATGCTCTGGGCGATCGCAGTCGGATTGGCGGTGGCTCTGGCAGCGAGCTACTTCCCTGCCCGGCGGGCGGCACGGCTCGACCCTGCGGAAAGCCTGCGTCGACTGTAAGGCATGCAAGGGGGACGAAAAGGAGGTCGCAGCATAGGAATGAGCTATTTGGTCAGGATGGCATGGCGCAATCTTGGACGACATCGCGGCCGCACGGCGCTGAGCTTGCTCGCCATCGTCATGGGCGTATTCGTGGTAGTCATCGCCAAAGGAGTGATCGACGGCATGGTCGGCTCCTGGCTCACATACAGCATCAACCTCGACTCGGGCCACGTCCGGATCATCCAGCCCGAATACCGCCTCAAGGAAAGAACGCTCTCTCTGTCGTACCCAGTCGGCGACGACGAAACCCCAGCCAGCGTCATCATAGACAAGATCAGGAGCGTACCCGAAGTCCAGGTCGCCACCGGCAGAATCAGGTTCGGGATGATGCTAGCTGCCAGCGCAAGCGCGCGAGATCCCCAGGATGCCCAGGATGCCTATGATGCCCAGGAAATGGTGATGGGGATTGGAGTCGATTTCGCTGAAGAAGAGAAAGCAGTCCGCTTGAGCCAGTTCGTGCGAGGCCACGGCGCGGCAGGCGACACGGCGCGTGACGCAGGCAGGTTACCCAAACCCGGCGCCCGCGAAATCCTTCTCGGCCGCGACCTCATGGCCACGCTCGGCGTCGAGGTAGGCGACCGGGTCAACGCGCTCTTCTCCACATCTTTCGGGTCACTCAGGATAGCCACGTTCCGCGTTTCCGGGAAGATAGAGAGCGGCCTGAGGATGCTTGACGAGTCGACCGCCTACATCCCGCTGGACGTGGCGATGGGGTTGCTCGATATGGAGGGATCTGTCACTGAGGTAGTTGTGTTCGGAAGAAGCGCCGAGCTTGCGTCGAAACTCCAGGCCCAGATCAGCGCGGCCTTGGCGAACATGGCCGGCGCGGGCGCGGGCGTATCGCTACGCGAACTCGCCATCGTGCCTTGGAACGAGCACAACGAGCTGATCGGCTTCGTCAGCCAGGCCAAGGCCATATACACTGTGATCTACATCTTCCTCGTGATCCTTGCATCGTTCGTGGTGTTCAACACCCAGCTCATGGTGGTTTCGGAGCGGACCCGCGAGATCGGCATGCTCTCAGCGCTCGGGCTGGCCCCGGAGTCGATACGCCGTCTCTTCACCATCGAAGGCGCCATACTCGCAGCAGCGGGCAGCGCGGGCGGCGCCCTGCTGGGGGCGCTCTTCAATCTGTGGTTCGGCAGAGTCGGAATCGACCTGACAGGTATAACCCAGGCAATGAGCAGTGAGATACTGATCACTCCCCGGCTCTACCCTACAACTGATCTCCGGGTTCTCGTCTACTCATTCGTGTTGGGCGTAGCGGTCACCATGGCTGCTGTGTACATCCCGGCCAGGGCCGCAGGAGCGCTGAAGCCCACAGAAGCTCTGCGCATCGTGTGACCGCCCAGTCCAGTGAGGAGGGGATCGACCTTGCGAGAACCGTACATCGACGAACAGAAGAGACAACGAGTCATACGGGCCAGCATCGAGGAGTTCGCCAAGGGCTATGAGGCGGCGTCCACCAACGAGATCGTCAGGAAAGCCGGGATCTCCAAGGGACTGCTCTTCCACTACTTCGGCAGCAAGAAGAACTTGTACATGAGCGTGTTCACAGACTCAGCGGAACAGACTGCGCAGGCATTGCTCTCGCGCGTAGGCGAACTGCCCGGAGATGTGGTCGAGCGCATGATCAAGCTTGCCCTGACTAAACTGGAGCTATACCGGGAGGATCCGGATACCTGGCTCTTTCTCGCAGATGCCGTCTCTAATCCTCCGAGCGAGCTGAAGCGGGAGATACGGTCGGCGCAGGCCGAGCTGACCCGAGCCAGCATGAAGCAGTTCCTCACGGGCCTGGACTTCGCTCAGTTGCGCCCGGATGTGGAGCCGGCTCAACTCCTCAAGTTCGTCCAGCTTGTGCTGAAGGGCCTGGAGCAGGAGTACCTGGGCAGAAGCGACCTCGCCTCCCTCGACTGGGACCAGGTCATGAAGGAATTCATGGTCTACATTGAGCTGCTGAGGACGGGAATAGGCTCGCAGCGCAAGCCAGATCGCGATCCACACGTGAGATAGTGATTGTCATGGCTTCGGCATGACACTGCAGGAATCTGTTCGCTCATTACCGAAGTTAGCCCAGGCGCTATTTCCCATCGTCGCACGCGCGCGAAAGTACACAGGCGCCGAGGTGGTTCCGCATGAGAACGTGCGGCATTCTCCTTCGCCCATCAAAGCCGAAACCGTCCCGGGCGGCAGCGGCCTGGCTGAGGTTGACCGCTATGTGTATCGGGCTTGCGCTGCTCACCGGCTCTGCCTGTGCAACCGCCTCGCTCTCGCTCGAGTCGGCATCGCGCCTCCTTGTAATAGCCCCTCATCCGGATGACGAGACTCTGGGAGCAGGAGGGCTGATCTGCGCAGCCTGCCAGCGAGGCGCACAGGCGAAGGTAGTATTCATGACCATGGGCGATGGATCCGCCGCTGCGGCAGGCATGCTGTTCGGCACGGCGCGACCTTCGCCCGATCATATGGTGGCTCTTGGGCGCCGCCGCCGCAACGAGGCCATCGCTGCACTGGGTGTTTTGGGCGTGAATGAAGATGACATTGTGTTTCTGGGCTACCCTGATGACGGGCTTGCCGATATCGTGTGCAACCGGCACTGGGGACCGGACGACCTGTACACATCCAAACGCACAGGTCATGCCTCCAGCCCATATGAGTCCACATTCACAGCGGACGCAGAGTACTGCGTCTCAAGGATAGTAGACGACCTTGCGGTAATACTAGTCGACTACATGCCAGACCTGGTACTCGTTCCCCACGCCAACGACATGCACGGCGATCACTGGGCCACCTATGCTCTCGCCATGTACACAATCGAGCGGCTGAACTACATTGAGTTCACCGGCGCGAACGTGCTCTCCTACATCGTACACGCCGGCCCTAACTGGCCCGAGCCATGGGGGTACCGGCCCGATCTGCCACTGGACCCGCCCAGAGGGCGCGATTCACCGTCGACTGTGTGGATACGCGCTGAGTTGACCGAGGACGCAATTGCCGCGAAGCTCAGGGCGCTCGACAAGTATGAGAGCCAGGTAGCCAGCATGTCCGCCTTCCTGAAGAGCTTCATCAGACGCAACGAGCTGTTCTGTTCAGTACCAGTGCTCGACCTGTCGTCGCACCAGGAGTTCGGGCGGACACACAGCAATGGCGCCTACGAGGCTCGGCCCGATCCGCGCCCATTCCGGGTTCTTCCGCCGAGCGGCGAGATCAGATCCGTTGTGGCCAATCGAACCGATGACGGTGTCGTCGTCACTGCAACCCTCGCGTGGCGACCCAGTCCCTCCGTAACATACCGTCTTCAGATAGTGTCATGCGTCCCAACCCCAGAATTATCTGGGCTGCTGTGCGGACAGCAGCTACGCCCGCCAGCCAAGGAGCTGACCTACGAGACTACCCCGTCAACTGGATGGCGCCGACCCTGGGAAGCGGCGTTCGTGATCCCGCCACACGACCTGGAATCCCTGGGGGCCAAAGCGCTGATCGAGGTCGTTACCCTTCGCCGCGGGTTGGTAGTTGACCGTTCGGGATGGATCCTGTTGCGTCTATGTCTGCGCCAAAGGGTTTCTGGCTGCGGCGTCGAAGAATTATCAGCTATTCTTGGCTTGGTAGCCGCATAGCGCTCTCAGTAGTGGAGGTGCTTCATTTGCCAGCAAGCATCCGCGCATTCGTTCACGACCGTGTGGAACCAGGTGCTTGCAGAAGAGCGCGACACCCCGAGGCGCCGCAGGGCATGGCAGGCCTCCAAGCAGATCGGACGGGAAGCAGCTCCAAAGGTAGTCGAGCTAGTCGAGGCGCGTAACCGGGCCGCTAGACGCATGGGGTATCGCGACTACTACGCAATGTCGCTTGCCCACGATGAGCTGGACGAGACGTGGCTGTCTGCACTTAGCAACTTACTAGCTGCAAAGACCGATGCCCTGTTCGCATCGGAGAAGGCCCGCCTGGACAGAGCGCTCGCCGCGAAGTTCGGCATCCAGCCCACCGAAGTAGGCCCCTGGCATTACTCAGACCCATTCTTCCAGCGCGCTCCGGCTGACGACAGTGCCGATCTGGATCCCATCTTCCGCTGGTGCCTGGTGATGGTCAGCTTCGAACGCGCCCTCTACGAAAACCCGCGTTGCGACCTGATCGACGTGGTGCTCAAGCCGGGGGCGAAGTGGCACTGGAACGAGATGATCCAAAGAGCCACCGGCAGCCGCCTAAGCGAACAGTCTTTCGTCAGAGCCATAGAAGCGCTGAAGGAGTGAATGCAACTGATGACCGTGGCCCCGGGTTACATCATCCGCTCTCTTGGAGACGGCCTGGAGCTCCTGGAGCGCTGCTACGAATCGGGGCTGGGGTTTCATGAAGGCGACATCAACACCGCCGCGACCTGGATCTCGTGGCCATCGCACCCGAGTCCTGTATATCCTTACCGGCTTGTCCTGATTTCTACCTCGCCTAGCTGGACTATCCTAACGTCCGACCGCACAACAGTCTTGCATACGTAAGTCTTCGTCATGCCGATGGCTAGCAGCGTTACAGCCTGCGGCGTCACAGCGCGAGGAGCCTCCGCGATCTGAAAAGGCATCACCAGAGCGCATACGATGAGCAACGCCACCATGGATCCCGCCAGCCTCGCAACGGGCGGATCCTGCACATGTCTCAACCCCATCAGTCGCCTGCGCATCAGTTTGGCAGACGCCCCTGCAGAGGCCGATGCTACTGTCCAGGTCGGTCCAGCTGTGCGGCACGGCCTGACCATGGTGAGGAGAAGTTTCCCATATGGTGCAAGCCCAGCGCCGGTGGCACCTACAGCCATCTCGTCGCAGGCCATCTCCTGCGCAATCCCAAGCTCCCGACCAGCCGCCCATGTCAGAGGGTTGACGGCAAAGAGCACTTTGGCCGCCGCGGGAAGCCAGTTCCAGGTCAGGTCTCTCCTCTTGACGTGGGCCAACTCGTGTGCAAGCGCTAGTCGCAGATCCTCACGACGCCCCGGAGTTAGCAGATCCGGAGGAACGACCACAACGTGCCCTCTCGATAGTCGCAGAATCATCGGAACAGACGCCCAGTCGGCGACAGCCACGTACGGCCGCTCGCAGATACCCATTTCGCGGCACAGCTCGGCCATGACGACATTCAGTTCCCTATCGCGCACCGGCACACAACGCGCCACCATCGAACGGGATCTTCCCAGCCCAACCAGGATGCTGACCATGCCCGCCGCGGTTCCCGCGATCCAGAGGGCCATCACGGGCCGACTCAAGCGAATCAACAGCGTCGCGCGAGTAGGCAGATCTCTGGCGAAGCCGTCAGACACGATATGCGCCAAGACCGTTCTGGCGCGCGGCAGCAGAGCGAGATCGATCTGAGGAACCGCGAACAACTGCAGAAGCGGTTTGGCGAGCCCAAGCCGCCACAGCCAACATCGTACGCCGGCCGGAATGCGTGGGAAGACGCTGCATAGAATCCACACCACCGCCAAAGCCACGCTTCCCTGCCACAATGCGCTCCACATGCAGCTAGCCCACCTCTGCGGTATGACCACGAGCAGTAGATCGTACAAGTCGGCGCTCATTTCCTGCCCTTGCCCCCTCCCTCCCGCGACTCGAGCTCCTCCACAAGGCGCTTGAGGTCTTCCAGTTCCTCTGGGCTCATCTCAGCGTCCTCTGTGAGGTACGCCATGAAAGGCGAGAGCGTCCCCCCAAGAGTCTTTTCGACGAAACCGCGGACCACTCCGCGCATGAGCTCCGACCGGGAGAGACAGGGAGAATACTCGTTTGCCACGCCCGCGTCAGACCTAGTGAGATATCCTTTTGCCCTGAGCCTTTCCATCATGGTCAGGATCGTAGTCCGGGCAAGGCCGCGATCCTTGCCATAGCTCTCGACCGCTTCGCGCACGGTAATCGGTGCATGCTCGGTAATGAAGCGCAGCAGTTCCAGTTCTTGATCACCCAAAGGAGGCATCTTCATCCCTGCCATACCTCCATCTCAACCGTCTCGTCGTGACAGAACGCACGCACGACATGTAACTATACCTGTAGTCAGTATACGAATCCTGTGAGAGGATGTCAACGCGTCGTGGGCTGCATCGTCGTGGGTTTCGTTGTGGACTTCGCTGTGTTTCTGGCGCGCAGTACCTCAAACCCGTAGTCGAGAAGACGCGCGCATCCCGTGGTCCGTGCTTCGTCGCTGCCTGCATGCATGATCACGGCGACAAGACGAACGCCGTCCTCGCTCGCAGTCGCTACTAGGTGGTAGCCAGCCGCCTTGGTGTGGCCAGTCTTCAGCCCATCGCATCTGGGGTACGTTCCAAGTAGCGGGTTCGTGTTGTACATGATGAACAACGGACGGCTTCGGAACACCTTGCTCCGGGTGCGACTCCACTCCAGAATAGTCTGATGGCCGAGGGCCTCGCGTGCGAGGCGGGCCATGTCAGAGGCTGTCGTGAATCCATCGCCGTCATCTTGCTCCGCAGGAAGACCTGTGGCATTCACGATGTGCGTGTTCCCCATCCCCAGTTCGCTGGCTCTGTTCATCATCCGCGCGACGAACTGCCTCTCGCTCCCGGCAAGGTGCTCGGCCACGGCAACCGCAGAATCATTTGCCGATGCTATCATCACCGACTCCAGAAGCTGCCCCAATGTGTACCGTTCCCCTGCTCCCAGCCACACTTGCGATCCTCCCATAGACGCCGCATGCTCGCTCACCGTAACGCTATCAACCATGCTCGCCTGGCCACGCTCCACTGCTTCCACTGCCAGGAGGACAATCATCAGCTTGGTGAGGCTCGCAGGAGGGATTCGCCGTTCCGCGTAGTGCTCGTACAACGTCTCTCCAGATTCGGCCTCCACTACTATGGCTGACACGGCAGCGCCCAGGCCGATGTCCGACCGCATCGGACCACGTATGCGCCACACTGCCCCAACGAGCGCCACAATGGCAATCACTGCCAGTGCAACTGCGGCTGCGACTGTGACCGTGACCCTGCCTCTGCACCTACGTCCGGATCTACGTCCCCTTCCGCGCCTCAGCATCTCCGCCAACTCCCAGAAGACCGCCGAAGAGTGACAGCGCCGCCCCGAACTGGGACGTAACGCGCCGGGCGGACTATACCGATTGGTGTCTGTTCGCATGATTGTCCGAGGGGATTGTCGGCAAGAGCCTCGGCGAGAAACGCGCGCTCAGGGCATCCTGCCGAGACTCCCAGCACCGCAACACCCAGGTCGTTTGCATCGACCACCGCGACCGGCACTCCCGTCGCCTCACTAATGGACTGCGCCACATCGTTGGGCTTCGACGGGCCGAGGATCGCGTAGCGGTTGTAGGGCGGAAGAGTATAGTCGCACGGTCCATCGATTGCGGCAACATCGGCACCGCATACCCGGTAGAACACCCCCCGGGCTCCGAAAACCTTGGCAACCCCTGCCACGGCGGCGGCAGCCACGACCCGAAGCGGGCCCGCTTCCCTGATGGCTAGCTCCATCGTCCACGGACTCCCGAGCCCGATTCCATGAGGCGACTTGTACACGAACTCGGCCAGAACACGAGCAAGCCATGAAGGCTTGATCTGACCGATCGGGTAGGCTCTCTGCTGAGCAATCGATACTACCTTCTCGCTTATCACCAGCATGTCCTCAGAGTGCAGCAGAGGCCCTGCGTATCTCTGAACCACGTCGACGATATCGTCTGCTGCTGTAATAACGTGAGTCTTGATTGGAATGCGCGCGTAAGCGCGCCCGCCGACTTCCACAGCCAGTCTCTTCCCGCAATTGACCCGCAACTCTCTCGTTCTGCCCATCCCCGTACTCCCCCGCCCCCGCGCAACCTGCAGCTGTTGTGCCTACTGCTGTAGTCAAGTCTAGCATAGACTAATCTTGTAGTCAACAAGGCATTCGAGGAGGTGCGGCGCCCGGCGACTAGACGCTGTGGAGATGGCAGGCCGATGAATGCCCCTCGCCCACTTCCGCCGCCTCGGGCTTGACCCTGCGGCAGATCTCGAGGCGATGCGGGCATCTGGGATGGAATGGACAACCTGTGGGAGGATTGATCGGGCTGGGCGGTTCTCCCTCCAGCTTGACTTGGCCGAGCTTTCGGTCTTTCGGGTTCCAGCTGGGGATGGCCGACATCAGCGCCTGGGTGTAAGGGTGAGCCGGATGGTCAAAAAGCTCTGTGGCCGGCGCTGACTCCACGACATTTCCGAGGTACATGACCATGATCCTGTCGCTCATGTGATGCACCACGTCAAGGTTATGTGAGATGAAGATGAGCGACATGTTGGTATCGCGCTGTATGTCTTTGAGCAAATTGATGATCTGGCTCTGAACCGATACGTCCAGTGCTGAAGTGGGCTCGTCGCATATCAAGAGCCTCGGATTGACCGAAATCGAACGGGCTATGGCGATTCTCTGCCGCTGGCCGCCGGAGAACTCGTGCGGGTATCTCTGGGCGTATTCGGGGTACAGTCCCACCTTCATCAGCAACTCCGCGATGCGCTCATCCATCATCTTCCTGCTGGCGAACAGCCTGTGAGTCTCGAGAGGTTCGCGTATAGTGTCCCGAATCGTCATCCTCGGGTCGAGGGAGTCGAAGGGGTTCTGGAATATCATCTGAACGTCTTTTCTGAATGTTGGCTCGACTCTTCGGTCGATGTTCCTGGAAACGTCATGGATCTCGCCGCTCGGATCGCAATATGTGATGCTGCCGACCGTGGGCTCATAGATCTTGACCATCGTCCTCCCAAGAGTGCTCTTGCCGCAGCCGGACTCGCCCACGATCCCAATCGTCTCGCCCTGGCTGATATCCATGTTGACATTCTCCAGTGCCCTCACCCAGCCGCTCACCTGCAAGAACACCCCCGACCTTATCGGGAAGTACTTCTTGAGGTTCCTGATAGACAGGATCTTCATCTACCCTCACCCTCCTCAAACAGCCAGCAGGCCACAGTGTGATCCGGCGCCGGCTCAAACTCAGGAGGTCGGGCTGCCTTGCATTTCTCCATGGCCTTCGGGCACCTGGGATGAAACCTGCAGCCTTCCGGAAACTCGTAGGCTCTCGGAACGTAGCCCTCAATGTACGGCAAGTCCTGTCCCTTGTACTCTCGCCTCACGCGCGAAGTCAGAAGCCCGGACGTATATGGATGGAGAGGGTTGTCAAACAGCTCTACGACTGACGCCTTCTCCACGATCTTGCCCGCGTACATCACGTGTACCCTGTCGGCTATCTCGGCCACTGTGCCAAGGTCGTGGGTGATGAAGATGATAGAGCCGCGGTAGCTGCTCTGCAGATTCTGCATGAGGTTGAGAACCTGCGCCTGAATCGTGACATCCAGCGCGGTCGTAGGCTCGTCGGCGATGATTATGTCAGGACTGGTTATGAGCGCCATGGCTATCATGATCCGCTGAAGCATGCCGCCGCTCATCTCGTGGGGGTACTCGTCGTATCGCTTTTCGGGTTCCGGTATATGAATCGACTTCAGGGTGTCGATGATCCTCTCCCTGGCTTCGCTCTCCTCCCACGGCATGTGTGCCTTCGCGACTTCCATCAGCTGTTGGCCAACTGTGTAGAGGGGGTCAAAGGCCGACATCGGCTCCTGAAAGATCATGCTGATCTGCTTGCCTCTGACCTGTCGGTATTCCCTCTCGGGCAGCCCGATCAGGTCTTGCCCGCCAAAGACTATCCTCCCCGCGACCTTCGCAGGCGGCGCTTTGATGAGGCCAAGTATGGAATGGGCTGTAACACTCTTCCCACACCCTGACTCGCCAACCAGCGCCAGAACCTCACCCCGGTCGAGGTGAAAGCTCACATCGTCCACTGCACGTACGATGCCTTCGGGAGTCCCGAAGTAGGTCTTCAGGTTAAGCACGGTAAGAATCCGCTCGCTGTCCGTCATACCTTATCAACCGTCCTGTAGGGATCTACCGCGTCCCTCAGCGCATCGCCGACGAAGTTGTACGAGAGCACGGCAATCATGATGAATATCCCGGGTATCATCAGCCACGGATGCGACTCAAGCTCACTCAGAGACTGGGCCTGTTTCAGCAGAAGCCCCCAGCTAGTCATAGGTTCCTTGATGCCCAGCCCTAGGAAGCTGATGGCGCTCTCGCCGAGGATCATCCCGGGGATAGACAGGGTCGACACAACGATAAGGTAACTCAGGGTGTTCGGTATCAAGTGCCTCGTGATGATCTTCATGCTCGGAACGCCTGTAACTCGGGCCGCCAGGACGAATTCCTTCTCTCGCAGGCTGAGCGCCATCCCCCGCATGACCCTGGCCACCCCCATCCAGCCGATGAGCGAAAGCACTGTAACGATTCCAAAATACACCCAGGTGCTGGGCCAGCTTGGGGGAAGTGTCACGGCTAGGGCCAGCCACAGGGGGATCCTCGGAAATGACCTGAGCAACTCGATGAACCGCTGGATCAGTACATCGACCCAGCCCCCGTAGTAGCCGGAAAGAGAACCTACGATGGCCCCAATGAAAACGCTCAAAAAGGTGCCGAGCAACCCCACGGTCATCGACACTTGTCCTCCGACCACCACCCTGGAGAACAGATCGCGACCAAATCTGTCGGCGCCGAACAAGAGCAACATCGCCCTGTCAGGCAACTCCTCGACCCCGAACAGATGTAGGTTTGTCTTGAGTAAGCCCCAGACTTTGTACTCCTCTCCCCGAACGAAGAGCTTGATAGGCACCACACTGCTTGTGTCCTCAGCGAAGACCACCTGGTAGGTGACTGGATCTCTGCTCTTCTTCATCGCACAGATGAACGGGCCGCGCCACTTGCCATTCTCGTCGACGAACCTGATCTTCGAGGACGGCGCATAGACGAAGTTCCGGTGGCTTTGGGTGAAATCGTAGGGCGCTATGAAGCCGGCGAAGAGTATCACCAGATACAGCACTGCCAACACAACCAGGCCGAACACGCCCAGCTTGTGCTTGCGGAAGCTCTTTATGATCCTCGCCGTAGTTCCTTCCATTTGGGCCACTCCTAGCTCATTCGGATTCTCGGATCGAGAAAGGCTAGTGCTATGTCGGCAAGCAGATTCCCGATCTGGGTAATGAGTGCGATGAACATCAAGAAGGACATGACCAGGTATTGATCGTGGTTGAGCAGAGCGTTATAGAAGAACGGCCCCATCGTCGGAAGGTTCAGCACGATGGCCGTGATTATCGTCCCGCTGAATACGTTGGGCAGTTCAGCCCCGGCGATGCTCACCATGGGGTTGAGGGCGTTCTTGATGGCATGTCGCCTCACAGTCTTTTCGTCGAGACCGTGGGCCCGAAGAGAGGTGATGAACGGCGACCCGACGATGTCGAGCATGTTGCCTCTCATCACCCTCATCAAGCCCGCAACCCCGCTGATGCCCACCACCACAAGCGGCATCCACAGATGCTTGAGCAAGTCTGTGAGCTTGGCAAGACTCCAGGGGGCGCCGATGAACCTGGTGGAGAAGAGCCCGCCGATGGAGGTCGAGCCCATCCGGAGCATGAAGTACATCAGTATGAGAGCCAGAAAGAAGTCGGGGATGGATATCCCGAGAAATCCGACGACCGTCATGGCGTAGTCGGCAGGCGAATACGGATGCAGAGCCGAGTATATGCCCATTGGCACAGCCAGGATCCACTGAAACACGATGGTAGCCAGAGCGATGAACACCGTCCAGCCCATCCGCTCGAAGATCAGTTCGCCGACCGGGCGTTCGTATGCGAAGGAGTAACCGAAGTCCCATTTGGTGATTATGTTCTTAATCCACATCATGTACCTGACGTAGGCTGGCCTGTCCAGGCCGAGCCGTTCCCGGAGCAGCCTGATCTGCTCCGGCGATATCCTGGGATTGTCTAGGTACTGACTGACGAAATCGCCTGGTTGGAGCTCGGTGATCCCGAAGCAGATCACCGATATCACGATCATCATGGGAATCATGATCAGCAGCCGTCTTGCGGTGAACGCCCACATCGATCCGTTCACTCCTTGGCGCAACTCACACGTTCGCACGCAGTTTGGTGAAGACAGGGGGAAGCCCAGCGCCTCCCCCCTCCATGCCCCATTGCATCGTTACTTCCTGAAAGCCGTGTAAGTGGCGAAGTACACAATACCTTCCTTGTCCTGCGTCACGTTGCCCAGCGACTTGTTCGCGCCGGACAGGTTCATGCCCTTGCACACGAAGATCACAGGAACAACGTCGTGGTAGATCTCCTGCACTTCGTCGTAGATGGCCTTCCTCTTGGCCGGATCGGTTGTGATCGAGCCCAGGTCGAACAGCTCGTAGACTCTCTTCTCCCAGTCAAGCATGTTCGCGGAGATCGCGGCCAGCTTGTCGCGGTCGAGCGCAGAGTAGTGCCAGTAATACAGCTGCGTGCCCGGCTGCCATATCGCCTTCCTCAGTTCCAGGTCAGGCTGGTTGCCGAAGGCCCTGATTCCAGCTTCGAAGTTGCCTGCGCCGAACATCTGCCCAACGAGTGTGCTGTCGAGGATCTGCAGGTTGACCCGGATCCCGGCCTTCTCCAGATCCTCCTTGAACACCAGGGCGACGTCCTGGTAATCCTGCGGCGTACTCTGCACTGTCAGGGTGAACTCCACGTCCTTTCCGCTTGCGAACTCCCTGATGCCGTCGCCGTTCTTGTCTTTCAGCCCGAGCTTGTCGAGCATCGCCTTGGCCTTGGCCGGATCGTACGGCCTCATGATCTTCTCGATCTTCGGGTTGTAGAAGGCCTTGTTGGCCGGCAGCACCAGGCCCGCGCCTGGAATCGCCAGTCCGTTGTGGATCTCGTCAATTATGCGCTCCCTGTCGAGCAGGAACTCCATCGCCCGTCGGAACTCGGTATTCCTGAAGAGCTCCTTAAGCTGCTCATTGGTAACATCGTAGTTGAAGGCGATGTGCACCGGGCTCGGCGTCGGCTGCGTGGGCTGGGCCTTAAATATCGTGAAGGGCCCGCCCGCCAGTTCCTTCTGCTTCAGTGTTGGGAAGTCCGCGGCGCTGACGGCCATATAGTCGATCTCGCCCGCGATGAACTTGGCCAACCGCACCTCGGCGTCCTTCACGATCAAGTACTCAAGCTTGTCGAAGTAAGGCAGTTGGTTGCCGAACCTGTCGACGCGCCAGTAGTTGGGGTTCCTCTCCAGAACGACCTTCTGGTCCATCACATAGCTTGCGATCCTGTATGGACCGTTGGCGACAATATCCTTCGGAGAAACGTTGGTCAGCCAGAGCTCGTTGACTGAGTCCGGCCTATTCTTGTCGATCTTGCTCTCCAGCTTGTGCGCAGGGTATATGTACGCATGCGAGAGGTTCATATAGAATGGCCCAAACGGCGACGGCAGGACCGCCTTCACGGTCTTGTCGTTGACCTTAACCCATCTGACTTCTTTCTTCTGGCCATCGCGCGTGTCGAGGATCGTGAACCTGTCGACGGAGTTGCCCTTTGCAACCTTGTTCATGATGAAGCTTTCGAACGTGAAGATCACATCGTCAGCCGTGAACGGAACGCCGTCCGACCACTTCACGTCCCTGAGATGGAAGGTAACTTCCTTGCCGTCAGGCGATGTCTCCCACGATTCGGCCAGCCCTGGCCGGATAGCATTGGTGACCGGGTGCAACTCGACCAGACCGGTCATGGTTTGACCAATAACGGTGTAGGCGTTGTTATCAAGCGAACCGTAGAACAGGAACGATTGTGGAGAAGCCGTCAGTGCGAGGTAAAGCGTGCCTCCGCGGACAGGTTTCGTTGCAGGAGTGAGATCCTCCCCCTCAACGAAGGGCGCGGCCGTGGCCGAGACGGCCAGTAAGAGACAGAGAAGCACAGCCAACCCGAGACGCCTCATTAGGAACCCTCCTTGTCATTCGTATGTTCGCCCAGGCCCGAGTCTGCCTGCTGGCACTGATCACTACCAACGGTAAATTCGCTTTCTCCGGGCGCGAATCCTGCATGTACGGAAAACTTACTTCCGGCTTTCCGTTTGGGTGTCAGAAACTATTCCGATGTTTTCAGAGACAAATCGGAAGCGATCCTCGCGGCAGCGAGTGTTTGGGCTCAGATGGCGTCGGGAAGCTCGGTCTCGGGAACGGTCACGGCCACCCGCGGGCCGAACCCTGCAGTTCTACTTACAAGATGGTGGCCAACGACAGAAGATGGGGTATACACAACTGCCAGTACACGAAGCTCCTGCTCGAAGACTCCATTGGGGAGGCAATCAAGGAGGAACTCGGGCAGCAAGGAATGCGTTTCTAGCCATCAGGAAGACTCTACAAGAAGGAAGGTGATCATGTTGGCTGAGGCTATCAGAAGGTTCAGCGCCGAAGCAAGTTCATGGGCGCAGGCGCCGCAGGGGCCGCAAGCGCCGCAACGGCGGCCGTTCAGCCCGCCGTCGACAGAGTCACGCGATGCGCGAGCATCGGCAACGACCGGGTCATACTGCTGATACCGGAGGACATCTGCCCTTCCCAGGAGATACAGCTGCTTCTGCTGGAAACCGCCACAGAGTCGCTGCGCTATGCTGAGGATTTCTTCGGTAGTTACCTGAGTCATCCCGTGGTGCACCTTTGGCTGAACGCGGGCGAGAAACCCGGATCAGTGGTCCCTCCGATGGGAGCATTCGCGATGGCGACCTGCAGGGTGACCGACGAGAGTGGATCAGTGCCCCGAACACCTGATGAGGTGCAACGGTACGCCTATCTCATGGTGCACGAATACTCGCACCTTCTCCACGCACTGCATATGCGCATGACGTACCCGTCCCTCCTCGAGGGATTCGCATCGCTGGCACCACAGCACGCGCGCCGCGATGGGCTGCGGGAGGCAATGGAACCCAAGGAAACCAACGAGCTAGCTGCCGGCGACGATCAGTGGGTGCTCCCGTCACACATCGCTGCAGCAAGTACCCTCAAAGCCGGCATCCTGCCGCCCGTTCGCCAGGCTCTCACTCAGGGGCGTAGCGCATTCATCTTCAGGCACTGCCCCGAAGCCACAGGGCCTACCGGGCAAGTCGTGGAAGCCGGATCCGCATACGATGAGCTGTTCGATACGTTTGAACGCTACACAGGAATTCCCCTGGACGAACTTGAGGACCAATGGCATTGTCGATTGGCTGAGCTTGACGTCGACAATCGCTTGGTCGCGGCAGTGAAGCTCCTCAAGGACCTGGACAGAACGGAGATGACTTCGCTCATATGGGCCCTGCATACCCGCGGCAAGAAACTCGATCTCGAGTTCCTTGGGGCGTTCGCCGAGCTGCGAGCGGACATCCTGAAGTTCGGCTCCCTGTCAGCAGCCTCGCCAGACACCGGCATTGCGGCAGACGACACGGGACTATCCGAGGAGTTGCTTTCCGAACGAATCGACCGTCTGGTCGAATGGGCGCAGGAGCTGTGGCGAAGGGCATACAAGTAGCTGGGGGGGGCGGCTGCCATCTGTAGATTACCAGTACCAGGCCGGCGGACGGCTCTTGTCGGGTCGCCTGCCGGCATGCGCTCCCTGACGCAGGGCGAGTCCTCCGGGCAAGGTGTTCACTCTGTGAACAAGATGTGCATCCCTTCCAGCGATACGGGTAACGCATAGAGCTAGACCCGATGATGCGCCTAATGCCCAGCGTACGCCGCCAAAATGGCCCTGGCTTGCTCGGCCGTCTGTTCCGCTTCCGTCAGCATCGCCTGGATCAGGTCGGGGTTGTGGAACCCAGTGGAGTTTTCCGAAAACGCCCAGTCCCACCTGAACTGCGCTCGGCGGCACAACTTCTCGAGGTCAGCCCGTCCCGATTCACTCAGGCCATTTAGCCTGGCTGACTCCCTGGAAGCCTCAATGTCCTTGTATAGCTCAGCCAGCTGCCGCCCCATGGTTGCAGCAGCACCCGTAGCCTGCCCCACTTGAGCAACTGGACCGTTGGGCGCGCTCCTATTCGGACGATGACGTCCTGCGGAACGAGAGCGAGGGCAACCGCGACGTGAGCTAAGTAGTTCTCAACAAGTACCT
>DHON01000106.1 GCA_002409965.1 Firmicutes bacterium UBA5389 | reverse complement strand
CGGATGGGCCGGATGGGCCGGATGCGCCGGATGGGCCGGATGCGCCGGATGCAGATGAGTAGCCGTCTTCAATAAGTCCACAAATAGGAGGACTTCTCCGCCGTGGTTATTGACATATGCCCATAACCCTATGTATACTGATAATGAGCGTATGATCATTATAGCTAGGGAGGTATGGGATATGCCAAGAGGAGACGGAACGGGTCCAGCAGGCTTTGGACCCATGACTGGAAGGGCTGCGGGCTACTGCGCAGGCTACGAGGTTCCCGGGTTTGCTGATGCTCCCGGTGCGAGAGGCAGAGCAGGAGCCGGGGGCAGCAGAGCAGGAGCCGGCAGAGGCTTCAGGCGGATGTACTACGCTACGGGTCTGCCGGGCTGGATGAGGTATGGCTGCCGCGGTTTTCGAGCTGTGCCGTATGAAGACCGCCGCGCGAGCGAAGACGCGGGAGTGTCTCAGGAACGCGAGAAGGAGTTGCTGGGCCAGCAGGTGCAGTTTCTCAGGAACGAGCTTGAAATCGTGGAACGGCGAATCAATGATCTGGCCGGCTTGGGGCAGAGCTCAGAGCACGGCCCCGAGCAGGGCTCGACGGAAGGCGGCAAATAACATGCGCATTGCAGTAACCGCTCAGGGAGTTGACTTGGATTCGGCTATGGACCCTCGCTTTGGGAGGTGCCGGAGTTTCATCATCGTTGACCCGGAGTCCGATAAGTCCGAGGCGTTTTCGAACGAAAGCGTCACTGCGTCTGGAGGCGCGGGCACTCAGAGCGCGCAGTTCCTGGCCAACCAGGGAGTGGACGCGGTAGTCACCGGCAACATCGGCCCCAACGCCTCACGCGCGCTGGAGGCGGCGGGCATCAAGGTGTACACCATGGCCGGAGGCACGGTGCGCGATGCCCTTCAGGCGTATCGGGCAGGTAAGATCAGCACGGTGACTGGGGCCACTGTGGATTCGCATCATGGAATGGGAAGACGTTAAGGCGTCGAAACCGCACTACAGCGAAGCTACCTTAACGCTTTGGGAGGTTCGTCACCTATGAAGATCGCATTGGCAACAGACGGCGCAGTCGTATCACCGCATTTCGGTCATTGCTCTGAGTTCACCGTAGTCACGGTAGAGAACGGCAAGGTTACTGACACAGCGATCGTCGCCAATCCAGAGCATCAGCCGGGGTTTCTGCCGGAGTATCTATCGAAACTGGGGATCTCGTGTATCATCGCAGGCGGCATGGGTCCGAGGGCGCAGGAGCTTTTTGTCGCTCGGGGCATTCACACCATAGTAGGCGCATCGGGGAATGTGACTGAGGTTCTCCGGGGCTACCTTGCGGGATCGCTCGAAGTAGGCGAAAGCGCGTGCGACCATGTCGATGGGGCCGAAGGACACGAAGGTCACGGGTCTTGCGACCACGGCGGCCATTCGGACGGCCGGGGCCATTCCTGCGGGCACGGCAAGTAGTCCATGATCGTTTCGGTTGCCAGCGGAAAGGGCGGCACAGGCAAGACTACCATCGCGGTCAACCTGGCCCTGGCTCTGGAGGGGACTATGCCTGTGGACTTCCTGGACTGCGATGTCGAGGAGCCCAATGCGCATTTGTTCCTCCATCCAGTGCTGGAGACCTCAGAGAGAGTCACTCTGCCTGTGCCTTCTGTCGACGAGAGCAAGTGCACCGGATGCGGAACATGCGCCGAGGTCTGCGCTTTCCACGCCATCCTGTCGCTCGGAGGCCGTGTGATCACCTTCCCGGAGCTCTGTCACGGATGCGGCGGATGCGCGCGGTTCTGTCCTGAAGGCGCGATTTCCGAAGTGCCCAGGGAAATCGGGGTTGTAGAGACCGGGTGGGCGGCCGGGCCCGCGGGTCAGGCAAGAGGGATAAGATTCGTCCAGGGGCGGGTGAACATAGGCACGGCTCTGGCTCCCCCAGTGGTGAAAGCCGTTCGAAGCAAGGCCGGCTTGGGCGCAGGTAAGGACGGGGGGATCGTCATCATCGACTCGCCGCCTGGGACGTCCTGCCCGGTCGTTGCATCGGTGAAGGGCAGCGACTACTGCCTGCTCGTTACCGAGCCCACGCCGTTTGGGCTGAACGATCTGGCGCTGGCGGTGGATATGGTGCGGGAGGTGGGCGTTCCATTCGGTGTGGTCATCAACCGTGCGGGGCTCGGCGATGACAAGGTCGCCGCTTATTGCAGGCAGGAGAGCATTCCCGTGTTGCTCGAGATCCCGTTCAATAGGAGATACGCGGCTTGCTACGCTCGCGGCGGACAGCTCGTAAGCGACTTTCCGGAGCTGGGCGATTCTCTGACAGGCCTGTGGCGGCGGATTCGCGCTGCGGTGGGACCGCTGTCGGAGTCGCTGCCGAGGGAGGGGGATACGGCGCGATGAAGGAACTGCTCGTCATCAGCGGTAAGGGCGGCACGGGGAAGACCTCCATCGTAGGGGCTTTCGCGGTTTTGGCGGACAGCAAGGTGCTGGCCGACTGCGATGTGGACGCAGCCGACCTGCACCTTCTGCTTGACCCAACGGTCAGGACCACCAACGAGTTCTGGGCGGGAAAGCAGGCGGTGCTCGATCCGGCCATGTGCCGCGAATGCGGCGTGTGCGCCGAGGTGTGTCGGTTCGGGGCCATCAACGGGGGCGGCAGCATGTCAGTCCGTGGCATCGGCTCCGTGGACAACGCCAGTCTTCCAAAGATCGATCCAGTCTCCTGTGAGGGCTGCGGTGTGTGCGCTCGCGCGTGTCCTCACGGCGCGATCTCAATGGAGGATGTGATGTCGGGGCACTGGTTCGTGTCCGATACAGCCTATGGCCCTATGGTGCACGCGCGGCTGGGAGCGGCCCAGGAGAACTCGGGCAAGCTCGTCACGGAGGTTCGACGCGAGGCGCGGTCGATTGCCGAAGGGCAGGGACTGGAGTACATCATCACCGATGGCCCGCCGGGCATAGGGTGCCCGGTGATATCGTCTATGTCCGGAGTCGACCTCGCCCTCATCGTGTCTGAACCCACAGTGTCGGGCGTGCATGACATGAAGAGAGTCATCGAATTGGCACACCACTTCGGAGTGAAGGCGGCAGTCTGCATCAACAAGTACGACCTCGATGAGGTCAGTGCCGGGCAGATCGAGGAATACTGCCAAAGCGAAGGGGTGGAAGTCGCAGGGAAGATCCCGTTCGATGAAGAGGTGGTCGGCGCCCTGGTGCGGGGAGTGCCTGTGGTGGCGCATGACGGCCGAGGGGTGGGCATTGCCCGCGCCGGGGCCGACGGTGCTGACAGGTCTGGGCCTGCCGGCTTTGCCGGGCGCACAGAGGGCAAGGCGGCGCGGGCCATGCGCCAGCTTTGGGCGCGTGTTGTGGACTGCCTGAAGGGTTGAGTCGCTACGACTGCCGGCGCTGCGGTTACGCCGGCAGCCTTCCTCGGATCTCCTCGAGTATCTCCATGAAATGCTCGGCTTCTCGGGCGACATGGTCCGCCAGAAGGGGCGGGACGATCGCGATGATCTTGCATTCTTGCAGCAACTCGTGGGCGGCGCGCTTGAAGTCTCTTATCCGAGCGGTCTCCTTGATTACCTCGTCTGTGAATCGCGACACAACGGGGAACCGGTCCGGATCGGCCTGCAGCATCGATCGGTAGTCCTGTGCCTGGCGGAGCAGGCAGTCGAAGACGTGACTGAGCTCGTCGGCGTCTCGCACGAAACCCCGCTCGGACTGGTCTAGGAGGCTTGCAATGAACTTGGCGTGATCGGTCATGATCCGGAGCCAAAATGTCTCTTCGCAGAGAGCTACAGCGAATGGGCTAGCCAACCCCAGCTCCTGCGTGTCCAGAATGTGCAGGAAGAGCGTGGCCTCCCGCGCTATGTGATCCAGCAGCAGCGGGTAGTTGAATCCGCCCAAACCGCCGACCTGGCATTTCAGCGCCAGGGCAATTAGCGTCCTCTTGAAGGCAAGGAAACTGGCTACTGTGGCCCGGACGCACTGCATGTAAGCGGCGATCTCAGTGGGGTTCATGACATGCATGTTTCCGCTCCGGGTCAGCAGATCCTTGAAGGCCGCCTGGAACTGCGCCGCCTGGGACCGGAGATCCTCTCGCTGGACTGGAAGTCCATTCTCAATGAAGATGGCATGCTCCATCATGATCCTCAGCCAGTAGGAGAGGTTCCGCTCGGAGCAGGCGATGGGCATCAAAGCGATCTCACAGACGCTGATCTCCGCGGGCATGGGGACTCCTCCTTCGCGTCATCTTCTGCTTTCGACATGTTCTATTCCAGCGGGGGCTCGGATGTGATATTCCTCTTGCGCCTTGTGCTCGGAAGGCGCGAGGATGCGGCGGCTATGGTGGCCTGTGCGCCGCCGCGCGCGTATAGTGGAAGGCGCCGTCGCCCCGGTCCTTCGCGCCGTTTCGGAAGTTCGGTGATCCGTGGGAAACCCCGATTTCTCAGTTTGACAAGTGCTTCCGGCAGTCCGTAGAATTGAGTCAGGCTCGGTCGGAGTCGGGCTTGATTTTGGGAGGTGCTTTGGATGCTGGAATGCAACCATGCGGGCGCGACTCGCCGGAGAGCGCTGACGGCAGTTCTTTTGGCGGTGTTGATCATGAGTTCTCTTGTAGGCGCATCCGCAGGCGCGCCCGCGGGCGTCTGGGCAGACCGCGTTGACCGCGGCCGATTCCTCATTTTTATCGGCGATGATCAAGTCGGCGTCGAGGATTTCGAGCTGACGGCCACAAGGGCCCGCTCGACTGTGGAGATAGCCGCGGGCGGCGCGACTTCGCGCGCGCAGATTGACATGGCGCTGGCGCCGCAGACGGGAGCCCAGTCGTATCGGCTGGAGGCGCCGGGAGTGGTTCTCACGGTCGCTTTTGAGGCGGGAATTGCGAAACTGGATGTGCAGGGCACGTCCCGCCAGGTCAAGATGGGCGTCCCCCATGTGGTCCTGGAGAACAACGTGTTCAGCCACTATCAGGTGCTCCTGGGCATGTACGATGCATCGCGCGGAGGCGTCCAGTCTTTCACGGCGCTTGTGCCGGGTGTCATGGCCTCGGTGCCGGTCACGGTGGAGGTGCTCGGGCCGGCACGCTCGACCCCGATTCCGCTCACTGAGTACAAGGCGGTATTGGCCGGCGCAATCGGCGTGTCGGTGCTGGTCGACGATGCAGGCCGTGTCATGCATGTGGCAGTGCCTGGTCAGAACGCCCGAGCTGTGCGCGAGGAGTACCAAAGGACAGTCGACGATGCGAAGTCGTCTGCGTCAGTCGTACCGGTTGGGTCGGCAGAGCCGGCCCAGCCGGCAACGGCCGCGGCCCCGGGCTGTTTCGATCAGGCCATCGTCGTGGACAGCGGCGAGAACGTGCGCCTGGCGGGAACTCTCACCCTCCCCTCAGCCGGTCTGGACCAGGGGGCGCGCTACCCAGCCGTCCTGCTCATATCGGGCTCGGGCCCGCAGGACAGGGACGGCAATACACCTCCGTCTTACATGACGAACATATTTCGCCGGATGGCCGAGCGTCTTGCGGCGGCTGGGATCGCGGTTTTGCGATATGACGACAGGGGCGTGGGCGCCAGCACCGGCAACTTCGAATCGGCGGGCCTGTTCGATCTGGCCGGCGATGCCCGGGCGATGGCGGCGTCCCTGAAACGCCACCCAAGCATTGACCCTTCGCGCATCGCAGTGGTCGGCCACTCGGAAGGAGCTTGTATAGCTTCCATGCTGGCAAGTGTTGACCCCCAAATTGCGGCGTGCGTGATTATGGCGGGCGCGTCCACTACCCTAGACGCGCTGATGATAGAGCAGATCGAATATCAGGCGACCTTCGATGAGCTGGACGAGGCATCGCGTTCGATAGCTGCCGACCTGCTGCCGGCGGTTAAGCAGTTTGTGCAGGACGCACGCGATGGCAAAGGCAGTAGCGTTGTGCCGGGCAATCTGCAGTGGTTGCGGGAACACATGCAGATAGACCCGGTGGGGCAGGTTCGCGCTGTCCGGGCGCCGATCCTGATTGTGCAGGGTGAGAAGGACCTGAAGGTCAAACCGTACCATGCCGAGGTCCTGGCCGAGGCGGCTAGAAGCGCCGGCAATCGCAGCGTCGCTGTTGTGCGCCTGCCCAACACGACTCACGAGTTTCTGGAATGGCCGTACGGTAACCCCGGTTTCGATCCAATGGACCCCATGCGCATAGTGGAAGGGCTTTTCGAGGCGGTGGAAGGCTGGCTCGTCAGGACCTTCCGGGCCAAGTAGCGGGAAGCTCGACCTCGGCACATCCGACCAGGACGGGGCCGCAGCGGCCTGCAGCCTTCGCCCCCAAGGGTCTGTCTGGTACCTGCGGCTTTTCCGGCAGGTTCCAGACAAACCCTGCTGGAAAACCCGCAGGTACCGAATGATTTCCAGTGGCACCTAGTCCCGAACAAAGGACTCTGACGGGGACCTGGCATCTTGGGAGGCGGTCGCTACTCCGCGCTAACCATCAAGCCCGCGAGCTCGTCTGAGTCTTTGCAGGCATAGACTGCTTTGTAGTATGCCACTCCTGCCAGCCGGGCGCATTCCGCAAGTGTCACTTTCCGTCCGGTGGCCGCCAGCTCCCGTGCGGCCTCGAGCACTTTCTGCCGGGTCTGCTCCTTGGGTACTCTCTCATACTTGCCTCTGGTCGTGCCCGTCCTCGCGACCCCTGTCCGTCCTGTGCCCAGGCCGACTGGGCGAGCTGCGACCGCTGGGGAGTTTGTCGCACTGCCCATGGCGGATGTCAAGTCCTCCTGCGCCTCCATGCGTTTCAGAAGATCGAGAAGAACTCTATCAGTCCTGCTCGCAAAGGCTGCCAAGTCTCGCCGTACTACTTCCAAGGACGTTGCCAGCGAAGCCAGTTGATCACCGAGACGCATTTCGAGCGCCGCCGGATCATGGCTGATGGACGCGGTTTTGGTTCCCGACAGAATGTCCAGCAAGTTGGAGAAGGCGGCAAGCGACTTTCTGCCGATGTCATCGTATGTGCACTCTTCCATAGTCAAAACCTCCTCATACAGTGAAGGAATTTCTTCACAGGCGCGTCTGGCCGCCGCTTCCTGAACGATGGCGGCGTAATAGCGCTGTTTGCCGCGGGAGCACAATTAGATTACACCTCCTGCCACATTATTATTACCAATTACGCTGAACATGTGCGTCCGCGGGCCGATTCGGGGAGGAACGAACGGGATGCGACTCGAACACTAATCAGTGAACAGTACCCTACGGGGGCACGGTGGAGGAATGATGAGTGAAGAGGACGACTCGCTCATCGCACAGCAGGTTCAGGGAGCGCGTTGATGTGCTGTTGGCTGCGCTTCCCATTGCTGTGGCTGTCATGGACGGCGATGGGCTTGTGAGGCACGGATGGAACCCGGCTGCTGAGAGCCTCTTCGGATGGACCAAGGACGAGGCGATGGGCCGGGCTATCCCTATCATGGACGGCAATTGCGGTGTGGATTTTGCGGACCTTCTCCAACGCGCGGCGCTTGGGGAGGTCATCTCCGGAACCGAGCTGAGCTACAAGCGACGGGACGGCTCACTGGTCTACGCCAGTGTTTCACTGGCGCCGGCGGCGCGCTTTGTCGGCGGCCGCCGCGGCACCCGCGCCATTATCGGCCTTTTCGAGGACATCACACGGCGAAAACGGGCCGAGGCAGTCCTGCGCGAGAGCGAGGAACGGTTCAGGAGCGTGTTCGAAGACGGACAGTTGGGCATGGCCATTGTGGATCTGGATACCCGGATCGTGCAGGCGAACAGGCGAATGGCCGGGATGTTCGGCTGCATGCCGCAGGAGATGGCCGGGGTTCTGATGAAGGACTTGACCCATCCTGACGACTTGAGGGATGTCGGCGCCCGGATAGAGCGGCTCGCTGCAGGCGTCATCGATTATTTTGACGCAGAGAATCGCTATGTCCGCAAGGACGGCGCCGCCCTCGTGGGCAGGGTCGTGGCCACGCTGATCGGCTCGGACGCTGACGGATGCCCTCGGCACATTATCGCGATGATGGAAGATGTGACCGCGCGAAGGCAGACTCAAGCGGAGCTTTCGGATACCATGGCTAGGCTCAGGCAGAGCATGGAACAGGCCATCTTGGCGATGGCTCGCATCGTTGAAGTGCGGGATCCGTATACTGCGGGCCATCAAGAGAGGGTAGCGCGGCTCGCCAGGGCGATATCCCAGACGCTTGGGCTGCCTGAAGACGAGGTGTCGGGGATCTACTATGCATCGCTGGTGCACGACATCGGCAAGATCAGCGTGCCGGGCGAGATCTTGAGCAAACCAGGCCGGCTGAGCGATGCGGAATTTGCGCTCATCCGGATGCATCCCGAGGCAGGCTACGACATAGTGCGGTCGGTGGACTTTCCGTGGCCTGTGAAGGACATAGTCCTCCAACATCACGAGCGAATCGATGGTTCAGGGTATCCCGCAGGCCTCGCAGGCGATGAGATTTCCTACGGCGCCACGATCGTGGCGGTGGCTGACGTGGTGGAGGCTATGTCGTCGCACCGCCCGTACCGGCCGGCTTTGGGGCTCGATGCCGCACTGGACGAGATAAGGAAGAACCGGGGCCGTCTGTACGACCCCGGCGTTGTGGATGCATGTGAAAGCGTCGTATCAGCGCGCGGCCTCGACGCTCTGATCTCGTCTACACCTTGAACCTTGTAGTCAGCTCCCTGAGGTTGCTGGCCATGGCCGCGAGGGACTGAGAGGCCGATGCCATCTCTTCGATGGAGGCGCTCACTTCCTCCGACGAGGCCGAGACCTCTTCGACTGCGGCCGCGTTCTCCTGCGATACTGCGGCCACGTTCTCGATGGACTTGTGGACCTCGGCGGCGCTCGCCGTTATCTCTTCGGCTGCGGCAGCATTCTGGTCCGCCACTGCCACCGAATCGACCATGGCGTTCTTGACCTTGTCGGCTGCGGCCGTCACGCTCTGGCCGGCCTTGACCACCGACTCTACTACCTGCAAGGTTTCTGTGGCGTGCTCGCGTATCTTCTGCAGAGACGAGGTGGACGCCGCCACCATGGGCATGCTCTCTTCCACCAGTTTGCCGGAGGTTTCGATGGCAACCGACACTCGCTTGGTATCGGACATGGTCTGTTCGATTAGCTTGGATATGGCCTTGGTCTCGGCCAGCGACCGCTCGGCCAGTTTCCGCACTTCATCGGCGACTACAGCGAAGCCCTTGCCCTGTTCTCCGGCGCGGGCGGCCTCGATGGCGGCGTTTAGGGCCAGCAAGTTGGTCTGGTCTGCGATGTCGCCGATTACCTGTACCACCCGGCCGATCTCCCGAGAGCTCTTGTCGAGTCCGTCTGAGGCGACTTCGACTTCGGCGGACGCCTCCTTTATCTTGGCGATGCTCTGAGCCACCTGGCTCACGCTGCGGTCGCCTTCCTCCGAAGCTTTGACTGTTGAGCGCATGTCCTTATCCATCCTGTCGAGATACGAGCTTATCTGCTCGAGTTCCTTGGCCATCTGTATTGCCAGCTCAGACGCTTGGTGCAGATGCTTGGTCTGTTCTCCCGCCCCTGCTGCCACCTGCTCAATCCCAGCCCTGATCTGATCGCCGGCGCTTGCTGTTCGAGCCGCGCTGGCGCTCTGCTGCTCCGTGCCGCTGGCCATCTGCTGGACAGTGGCCGAGATCTGCTCGACCGCGTGCGCGGATTCCTCGGCGGACGCCGACAGCTCGTGGCTGGCGCTGGCAACGTTGTCGGACTCAGTGCGCAGCTCGCCCAGGAGTCGGGTGAGGTTGGCGACCATGGTGCGGACCGCTTCGTTCAGATCCTGCATCTCGTCGCGGGTTTTGATGGAAGGCACAGGCACTGTGAGGTCGCCTGCCGCGACGGCCTCGGCGACATGCTTGATCTGCACTGTGGGGACTGCGATGCCTCGGGTGAGGCTGGCGGCGATGAGGACCATGGCTACGATGCTTACGACGATGCCGCCTATGCTTATCATGGTGGCCATCGTGTTGGTCTTGGCGGCGTGGGCCAGAAATTCTTGGTTGGCCTCGTCCACAAACTCGCCCCACTCTGCGATCACACTGTCAAGCTTCACGGCCGCCTTTGCGGCGCCCGTTACCATCAGGTTCATGGCCCCGTCCTTATCCCCTGACCTGGCCAGATCCATGACCTGGGCCACAAGAGCACAGTAATCAGCATTCACTTTCGTAAGGTCATCCAGGTGCTTCAGAGACCGGGCATCGGGGAAGACATCCCGCGCCTCGTCGATGGTAGCCACTGTAGCCTGATCGATGTCGTGGAACTTGGTTGCGAAGGTTTCGTCGTCCGTCATTAGGAAACTTCGGGCGGCAGTCGCCTTCTCGTAGATCTCGCTTCTGGCCTTGTACACGAGGGCTGACACTGGCAGACTCTGCTCGATAATCGCCTTGTTGTCGGCATCGGCCTGCTTGTCCGCCCACATCCCCGCGAGGGTAACCGCGACGAAGATCGCCAGCAGGAATACGTAGGAAGCAACGAGTTTGGCTCGGATGTTCATCTTCAACTTGAAATCGCCTCCATGAGAGAATGTGAGCCGAACGATGCACGAAGTAGTTATCGGCATCTATCGGCTTTTAGTTAAGACAGACCGACAATTTCCGTGTGGGATGGGCATGCAGGCGGTTCCGCAGTCATATCGAACAGCGCCCAGTCTGGGCTGGAAATGCCAGCTCGGACTGGGCGCTCTGGTTTTCTGCTATGTGCCGGGTTGCGCCCGCCGTTGGCGAGCTGTTGCTTGTCTACGCCGTCTTGAACGTGGCTGCGAGCTGCTTGAGGTTGCTGGCCATTGATGCAAGGGACTGAGACGCCGACGCCATCTCCTCGATGGATGCGCTCACTTCCTCCGACGAGGCCGAGACCTCCTCGACTGCTGCCGCGTTCTCCTGGGACACTGCGGCCATGTTCTCAATGGACTTCTGGACCTCTGCAACTCCCGCAGTCATCTGCTGCGCAGCAGCGGCGTTCTGGTCAGCTACTGCCGCTGAATCGACCATTGCGTTCTTGACCTCGTCGGCGGCGGCCGTCACGCTCTTGCCCGACCGGACCACTGCTTCCACTACGTTCAGGGTCTCGGTGGCGTGTTCGCGTATCTTCTCAAGAGACGCGGTTGACGCCGCCACCATCGGCATGCTCTCTTCCACCAGTTTGCCGGAGGTTTCGATGGCGGCCGACACCCGCTTGGTATCGGCCATGGTCTGTTCGATCAGTTTGGATATGGCCTTGGTCTCAGCTAGCGACCGCTCGGCCAGTTTCCGGACTTCATCGGCGACTACAGCGAAGCCCTTGCCCTGTTCTCCGGCGCGGGCGGCCTCGATGGCGGCGTTTAGGGCCAGCAAGTTGGTCTGGTCTGCGATGTCGCCGATTACCTGTACCACCCGGCCGATCTCCCGAGAACTCTTATCGAGGCCAGCAGAGGCGACTTCAACTTCGGCGGACGCTTCCTTTATCTTCTCGATACTCTGCGCCACCTGGCTCACGCTGCGGTCGCCTTCCTCCGAAGCATCGACTGTGGAGCGCATCTGCTTGTCCATCTGCCCAAGATGCACGCTAATCTGGTTTAGTTCCTCCACCATGCGCACTGCAAGCTCGGAAGCTTGATGGAGGTGTTGAGTCTGATCGCCCGCGCCCGCCGCCACCTGCTCTATGCCGGATCTGATCTGCTCGCCGGCGCTCGCCGTTCGGGCGGCGCTGGCCCCCTGCTGCTCCGTGCCGCTGGCCATCTGCTGGATAGTGGCAGAGATCTGCTCGACTGCGCGCGCGGATCCATCGGCTGATGCCGACAGCTCGTGGCTGGCGCCTGCAACGTTGTCGGACTCAGCACGCATCTCGCCCAGGAGCCGGGTGAGGTTGGCAACCATGGTGCGCACCGCATCGTTTAGCGCCTGTATTTCGTCGCCGGTCTTGATCGAAGGCAAAGGTATTGTCAGGTCTCCCGCCGCGACAGCCTCGGCCACGTGCTTGATCTTCACCGTGGCTACCGCGACGCTGCGGTTGAAGCTGACGGCGATGATGATCATAGTTACAACGCTCACGCCGATGCCGATGATCCTAACTAGGCTACTGGTGGCGCCGGCCTTCTTGGCGCTGCCAATCCATTGCTGGTTGGCGCTTTCCATGAACTCGCCCCAGGCCGCGATCAGGCTATCCGCCTGGGCCAGCAGTTGCTGGGCTCCGGCGGCCAGTTTGGCCATGGCCGCTTCTGTCTGGCCCACTTGCGTCATGGCCACGACTTCGTCGACCAGATCGTTGTAGGCATCGTTTGTGCGCGCGATCTCGTCGAGGTACTCGTGGGATTCGGCATTGTCAAAAGTCCTGCGGGCAGTGTCGAGTGTGTCCATCATAATCTTGTCGATGTCGTAGAATTTCACGATGTTCGCCTCGTCCAGCGAGATCATGAAGCCCCGGACCGCGATTCCCTTCTCAAGGACTTCGCTTCTGACCTTGTACACCAGGGCTGATACCGGGAGGCTTTGCTCGATGGCGGCCAAGTAGTTCTGCTGGGTCAGGCCTTCGGCCCACATGCCGGTAAGGCCCATTGCGATTGTGAGCACAAGCAGGAGTGCATAGGAACCGATCAGTTTGGCTCGAATACTCAGCTTCAACTCATGATCCCTCCGTACAGTGATGACAGCAATGAAGGTAGGAGTGTCTATAGACAGTTATCGACCTTTGTCGAGATTCATTTAGTCATGATCACCAGCCGACACGTGCCGCGGGGGTGCGTGTGAGTTTTGTAGGCAATAGCAATTGGAAAGGCTAGTGAACATTCCTAGACGGGATAGGGGGCGGGAAAAAAGAAGCGCAGATTTTATCGGAAGG
>DHON01000031.1:22071-22269 GCA_002409965.1 Firmicutes bacterium UBA5389 | reverse complement strand
GCATATGGCATCGGAGAGGAGAGTTATCTGGTGACGTATGGTGGAAGCGCCGCACAACCAGGGGCTGCCACCAACAAATACTGTAACGAGTATGGTCAGGAGCACCTATATCAGGATCATTTATCCTTAGCGCATACCGTCCAGCCCGCTCCATACACCTATACATTCCAATACACATCAACCATCGTCGCGATTCGC
>DHON01000031.1:0-21845 GCA_002409965.1 Firmicutes bacterium UBA5389 | reverse complement strand
GTGGAGAGGGTCCTCAAGTTACGCCTTGAGGCTTGAGGCCCGTAAGCAGACGTTGCGCCCAGGCCTTGCCTTGGATGTGGGTAATGCATAGTTCAAACGAGACAGGTTGCCCCACGATGGCTTTCGAACAATACTCCGCAATTGCACGCCCCTTGCATCGCTCCGATGCGTGATACCCATCGCAGATACCTTAGTCTCATTCCACCCGTCCAGCTCTCTTGCCATCACTCCGTCGATAGTAACGCAGAGCCTGTTCGGCTTGGACGCCTATCACGCTTAGGAATGTTCACTAGCCTTTCCAACTGCTATTGCCTACAGAACTTACACGCACCCCATGGCCACTTGCGATCCCGGCTGCATCATAGGACCTCACATGACCCCATCATCTATTTCCGGAGTATCGTTCCTTCTGGATTACAAATACCGTCATGGGCTGCCCTCTTCGTTCTGGTTGTGCTCCATTTTTCTCGAGTTCCGACTCTCTGCCGACACCGCATGCAGCTATACATCGCGTCATGCATCACCCATTGTCGAGAATGTCGCCGCATCCCGTCCGGACCAGAAGGTCTCCCCCAGGCCTGCCTGTGTATGCCAGAGGCCGTGCAGGCATCGGCGTGCTTTTCGGCCCCACGGCTCTACGTTCTTCTCTCATCTTCAACAGGGCCTGTCAATCGGCCATGCAGCATCTGGCCAACTACCAGCGCGCCTCCAACCAGCAACGTGAAGTGGTAGGTGAGCAGACGCCACAGCGCGACTGTCAGGCCGAGCAGGCCCGGTGGGACGATCATCCTGAACAACTCGGCGAATCCCAGCTCCGCGAAACCACTTGCGCCGGGAGTCGGCACGTAGGACGATGCCATGTGGAAGAGAATCGCGTTGCCCATGACCTGCTCGCTCGGAGCCCGCACCCCCAACCCCCGAAGTATTGCCGCGGGCACAAGGGCGATCGCAGCCCACCCAGCCACGCTCAGCAAGATCGCTGCAAGCAGCGTGCGCCTTTCGCGTCTCCAGTAGTGACGTAGCGCGCCCTGAAACTCGGCGACGATCCGGCTGATAGAGTTGAGCATGCGTCTAGCTCCCCTCCTCCGCAACAGCCACATCGCAGCCCGACTGCGCAGCAACGGGGCAACTACAGTCTCGATCCTCTCAGGGTCAGCTATCAACAGCATGGAGAAGCAGAATATCGCCACGTAGAGTGCGAGCCCGGTCATCATCGCCGCCTTCATCCGGCGCGGCACGCGCCACTCGGCGCCCGACAGGGCGATCCATGTCAGCGCGGTCAATGCCAGCATGACTCTGGCCACCGCGTTGCAGAGGGTCCTCATGGCAATGGCTGCGGATGCCTCTCCCACACCCAGTCCTTCCCGGGTGAGCAGGTAAACCTGCACAGGTTCGCCGCCAGCGCCAAACGGCATCAAGCTCGAGATGAACTGACCTGCGACAGAGATTCGGAGCCCACGCCAGAGGCCAATCCCCGCGCCCATGGCCTGTCCCAGGACCGATATTCGCATGCTATCACAGATCCAGCCGGCCACCACGAGCGCCAGCACAGCAACGACCAAGGTCGGGTTGACTAGGCGCAGGTCTGACCAAGCAATCCGGCTTCCCGACATCCTGAACACAATGAGAAGAGCCACCGCGCCGCAGACGAGAGCGATCAAGAGCCCCCGCACGAGTCGCCCATTCACACCACGCTCGCTCCTCCCTCTCCGCCGCCGAATTCCGTCTGTATCGTAATCTTCCCCAAACCCGTATTCGGGCATGTTCGCTGCTATGCAGCGCCGCCAGGCGCATTCAAGAGGGGCGCCTCTCCAAGGAGGCGCCCCTTCGTCATGCCATATCATGTCAGCCCATCCAAGCCACCCAAGCTAAGGCTTCGTGACCGGCGCTTTTGCGTTACCTCCCCCCCATTGTGAGCGCCATGACCGCCTTGGCTGTGTGAAGTCTGTTCTCTGCCTCGTCGTAGATAGCCGAGTGCGGCCCATCGATCACAGCGTCCTCTACCTCGTTGATGCGGTCGGCCGGCAATGCGTGCATGTACAGGGAGTCCTTCGCCGTCAGCGCCATCCGCTCGGCAGTGCACTTCCAGCTCTTGTTGGCATCACTGAGCGAACCGATCACATCGGTGCTCTCGTTTGTCACCCAGTTGCCCCAGTTCTTGGGGAACACCACATCGGCATCTCGGTAGGCTTCTTCCTGATCATGAGTTATCCTGAATGATCCACCGTGGTCGGCGGCGCTTCTCCTGGCCTTCTCGATCACCCAGTCGGGCAGATCGTACCCTTCTGGATAGGCAAGCGTGACATCGATTCCGTATCTGGGGAAGAGGAGCACCTGGCTGACCGGAACCGAAATGGGCTTCTTGTGGGTTGTGGCGTATGCCCATATAACGGAGACCTTCAAGTTCTTCGTATTCCGGCCCTTCTTCTCCTGGATAGTCATCAGGTCTGCGATAGCCTGAAGCGGGTGATAGATATCGTCCTGCATGCTGATGATGGGCACTGTGGCCGCCGCGGCCATGTCGCGAAGGTAGGTATTCCCCTGCTTCCAGAAGCAGTTTCTGCAAGCTATCGCGTGTCCCATCCTCGAGAGGATGACAGCCGTATCCTTGGCGACTTCGCCGTGAGCGATCTGCATGTTGCTGGTGTCGAGGAAGTGGGCATGCCCGCCCAGCTGCGTAATGCCGGCCTCCATCGAGTTTCGCGTGCGCGTGGACTGCTCAAAGAACATGAGAAACACGGTCTTGCGGGGCAAATAATCAGTGGGCTTGTCCATTGCGAAGTCTCGTTTCAGCTCGTACGACACGTCCAGGAGCGTATCGATCTCCTCAAGCGACCATTCCTCTAGGGTAATGAAGTGTTTTCCCCTGAAAATAGTCTGCATAGCTTAAACTCCTCCGTGCACTCTTCTTGCGCCTGTATGATCAGGCGTTCTTGGCAACATAGATCGAGGGAATCAATGAGTACATGGCCGCCGCTTTCACCAGTTCGTCTTTCCAAGTCCTCTCGTTCGGGGCATGGGACTGATCCTCATGCCCGGGACCGAACCCTATGCACGGTATGCCGAATCGCCCCATGATGGACACTCCGTTCGTGGAGAACGTCCATTTGTCAACCACCGGCTCCTCCTTGAACAGCCCGCGGTAGGTATAGGCAAGCGTTTCGCACATCGGATGGTCTTCGGGAACGACCCAAGTCGGGAAGAAGCACTGGGTGGGATATACCAAGCCTGTGTATGCAGGCCGGTTGTACTCGTACATCGATACCTCGGCCTGCCCCGCCCGGACGGCCGGGAGATTCCTGATCTGCTCGAGGGCCATCTCCCATGTCTCGCCGTGGGTCAGCCGGCGGTCAACGGAGATCCAGCAGCTGTCGGCCACAGCGCACCTAGAGGGCGATGTGAAGAAGACCTCGGATACGGCAACTGTGCCCTTGCCCAGGAACGGGTCTACATGCAGGTTCTCATTGAGAGCCCTGAGTTCCTGAAGGATGGGAGCGATCTTGTAGATCGCGTTGTCGCCCCGCTCGGGAGCGGAGCCGTGGCAGCTAATGCCGCGAGTCGCCACCTTGATCTCCATGCGGCCGCGATGCCCGCGATAGATTCTCGTCGATGTCGGCTCGGTGAGCACTACGAAGTCAGGCCGAATCCCGCTCTCGTTGATGATGTACTGCCAGCACAGGCCGTCACAGTCCTCTTCCTGAACCGTGCCGGTCACCAAGAGAGTGTAGTCGCCCCAAAGCCCCAGATCACGGATTATCTTGCCGGCATACACCATTGCGGCCATGCCGCCCCTCTGATCGCTGGCGCCCCTGCCCATGATGATGTCGTTGTCCTCGTACCCCTTGTACGGATCGACTTCCCAGAGGCCCCGATCTCCAATGCCAACGGTATCGACGTGACCGTCCATGGCGATCAAGGTCTTTCCATCGCCGATTCGCCCAAGGATGTTGCCCATTGGGTCTACGTCGACCTTATCGAAGCCCACCGCCGCCATTTCCTCGCCGATCCGCTGGACAATCGCCTTTTCATGAGAGCTTTCCCCCGGAATCGCGATCATGTCCCGCAGAAATCTGGACATCTCTTTTCGATATCCTTGCGCTTGAGCCAGTGCTTTTTCAAAAGGGAAGCTAATCACGACCACTCCTCTCTCTCGCTTCGCTGAGTCGATCATTGACATCCAAGACTTTGCTCCGCTCTTCTGCCCACCACGACTGGCATCTCTGTGCGTTCAGCTCAGCGGCGGTCTTGCCCTGCTGCTCAACCCAGGTGTAGTACTTGAGGTTGAACCATCTGTCGCGGTTGTTGACGGTTCCCTCTTGAATGTAGTCCAGCTTGGCACCGTGGAAGATGCCCGACATACGGGCCTCCGCCTTGCCCGCGGTAAGCTTGCCGAACCTGTCGTCCAATGCGCTCATCACCGAGTGGTAGCGGTCGATTGTATCGGTGAGAACGGTCACTATGTTGTCGCCGCTGCTCATCCTGTAGTACTTAGCCGTCTTGATCGCGCCCAGAACGTTGCACACGCCTGAGATGCCGAACATGGTGGCCATCTCGCGCACAGCCTCTTCTGAGATTCCCGCTTGCCCCGCCAGATACTCCATGCCTACGGAGTCTGTGAGCAATTGCAGGCCCAACTTGCTCTCCATGTCGTCGATGCACATGAGGCAATCCATGTTCATGACGTTGTGAATCCATGTGACGTGCTTGTCGCCGATGCCCTGGATGTCGTGGTCGCCGTATCCGTTGTTGAAGAGGGTCGGGCACTGAATCGGTTCAAGGCCGACTATGCGGTGTTCTGGGAAAACCTCCTTCAGCCTGTCGCCGGCGGCTATGGTGCCGCCAGACCCCATAGCCGAGACGAACGCCGCGCACCTGCCGTTGCCTATTCCCTGCTTTGCGAGATCAGCGACGAGTTCCACAGCGGTGTTTCCGGTGACGTAGTAGTGGAACCTGTAGTTGCCCATCACTTCGAACTGGTTGAGCACCCTCATCTCGGGCTGGCGCTTGAGCTCCCAGCACTTGTCGTATATCTCCTTGACGCTGGATTCGCAACCCTTAGTCCTTATGTAGCTGGCGCCGTAGCCTTCGATCTTCTGGAAGCGCTCCTCGCTCATGAGCTCAGGAAGAATCACGACTGAGTCGTAACCCATGCGGGGCCCCACCCACGCGCCGCCGATGCCGTAATTGCCTGTGGACGGATACACCAATGTGTGCTCACCGGGGGTAATCTCGCCCAGCAGCTGATTCTCCATTGTGACCGTGTACGTGGCCCCCACCTTGTGCGAACCGGTCGGAAAGTCCCGACCATAAAGCGCTATGATGTTGGCATCCGCTCCAGTCAACTCCCTGGGAATGACTATGTAGCACGGCTTCCCATCCGGTCGCTTCCAGGTGATGTTGTAGAGGTTGATCGCGCTCAGCGGATCGCTCTCCTTAGCGGCCAAGGCCTTTGCCCGGATATCGGAATCGATCTTGGCGGGATGGAGCATCTCTTCAAACGTCGGTCCCCATATCATCCTCCGAGACATGCGGTTTCCTCCCATTCACGTAATACATCGCGCCTGCACGTTCGCCCCGCACGCGCACAATGAGTCGCACAGCGGCAGCATAGTATTAACTACTCCACCTGTCATACTTCTCCTTCTAAGAATGAGAGTTCCAGCCGGATGCCCTAATCATCATCACTCCGGTCGCTAGTCGAGGTCGCAGACCCAGCTGTCCTGACTACCAACGGCAGACCCGTCAGGCGCAGGCACAAGCGTTCGCCCGTGCACTCGTTGGGGCGCTCGCCCAAGCACACCCGGCCGCGCCGCAGTTGATCTGCTTCACGCCCATCCAGGTGCATTTGACCCTCCCTGCCTGCTAGGTTTGCGAAGGCAACGTAGGTTGTGCCGCTTCCACTCCACACGATCTTGGCCACACCCTCAGCTGGCTCAGACACTGCAGACCGCGCACAGGTCTTCTTGATAGTCTTGGATAATCCCAGAACCTTCTGAAAGAAGGCTTCGAACTCCAGGGCGGCAGTGGCGCTGGCAGCATCGCAGGCATCACCGATGTCATCGCCGCATTCCCAGCGCACCGGGTCCCTTCTGAACAGGTCGGGGCAGTGCCGGGAGGCTCTTTCCTGCCCTGCATAGACCAGCGTCGCGCCGGGAAGCAGGGAGTAGAACACAGTCCAGTTCAAAAGGGAGTGCCTGCTGCCGATGAGTCCCGCGGCCCGCGGGTTATCGTGGTTTTCGATGAAGCGCATCTTGACCGCGCCCGCGGGGTACAGGGTCTCCTGTATGTAGAGGTGATTGAGGTAGTCCCCGAGCGGTCTTCTCCCCACCATGAACCCTCTTAGGTATTCGAACCCATCGTAGTCGTAAGTCAAGTCGAAGGCCGCGTGCAACTCGGGATCGGAATGGGCCGTGAACCCCTGGTCGCGAAGGGACTTTATGAAGGACTTGTCCACGCTCTCCGCGAGCCACACCAACTCCTTCAACTGCGCCTGCGCGCGTTTCGCCAGCCTGGCCCGGGCAGTCATCCAGAACTCCAGCGGGACCAAAGGCGCAACATCGCAGCGAAACCCGTCTATGCCGCAGTCCACCCATTCTTCCAAAGTGGCGATCTGGTAATCCCAGAGGCTCTTGCAGCTGTAGTCCAGGTCATAGACGTCCGACCAATCGCCGACCTTGCCGGCGGGACTGCCGTGCGCATCGCGCATGAACCACCCGGGGTGCTCGGAAAGGAGCACGCTGTCGCGGGAGGTGTGATTGTAGACCACGTCCATCATTACCTTCATCCCGAGTGTATGCGCTGCATCGATCAACATCCGGAATGAACGTTCATCGCCTAGATCGGGGTGGATTGCCCGGTAGTCCCGGATAGCATAAGGGCTCCCAAGCGTTCCCTTGCGCCCGGCAACGCCTATGGGATGAATGGGCATGAGCCACAGAATGTCAGTGTGTAGCCTGGCTATCCGCTCAAGATCTCGATAGACTCCTGCGAACGTGCCGTCGGCTGCATGACTCCTTGGGAAGACCTCATAGATCACAGCACTTCTGACCCACTCCGGGGTGTTCGCGGCCATAGCTACGACCTCCTCAGACCGGCGTGACATGTTCACCGTATCATGGCCATCGGCGAAGCGCAAACCGCGCCTGGCACCGCCCGCGCCCCGCCTCAGATCGCCCTGCTAAGCATCGTAAAGGAGGACCCACTGCGGGTCCTCCATTAGCAAAGCTCCTACGGCAGCTTGGCCTAGTCCATTACGTCTACTATGGCTCCAGGGTTCAATATGTTGTTCGGATCGAATGCCTTCTTGACGCCTCTCATGATCTCGATTTCCCTGTCGGTGTATTGTTGGTTCATGTGCTTCTTCCGGGTCCTGCCGGTGCCATGCTCTGCAGTGATCGTCCCGCCGTATTTCAGAGCGGCGTTGTACATGTCGTTTCGGATGTCCTCAATGTAGTCGGGGAGTTTCCCATCTGCGAGCATGATGAAGTTGTGCACGTTTCCATCGGCAATGTGGCCGGCAATCGGCGAAATGGTATTGTACTTCTTGGCGATGGCCCTGATATCGTCGAGCAGATCAGGAACGGATGCGGGAGGAACCGCGATGTCAAGAGCGTCCGCTATGTTCTCCTTGTATGCCGTGTACACATTGCTTCGGATCTCCAGCAGGGTTCTCTGGTCCTGTGTGGTTTCCGCTATGAGGCTGTCCACGGCGCCGAATTCCTCGCACATTTCGACTATGCGCTCGCACTTGGCATACAAGTCGTCAAGAGAGGCCTCATCGAGGATGAACATCAGGTCTACCGACCCCTGGGTCGCAGGATATGCCAGCCCTATGTGCTCCGCAGAAACCAATGCCGATTCCCTGTCCATGTACTCGATGGCCAGCGGAGTTATGCCCTGCTCCAGGATCTTGGCCACAACATCCGCCGCTTCGCGTGCCGCATTGAAGGACACAAGCAGCGTTCCGATGTTGGGATTCTTCGCATACAGCTTGAGCGTTACCTTAGTGACGATTCCCAAAGTCCCCTCGCTGCCGATCATCATCTGAAGCAAGTCATATCCCATGTTGTTCTTGATCATCTTGCCCCCGAGGTTCACCAGCTCACCCGTTGGAAGCACCACTTCTAGGCCTCTTACGTGATTTCTCATAATCCCGTGCTTAACGGCCCTGACTCCGCCGGCGTTCTCTACGACCATTCCGCCTATCTGGGCCCCTTCGTCGCCGGGATGCACTGGGAAGAAGAGCTTGTCGTGCTTCTTCATCTCTTCGAGCAAGCCCTCCAGAGTGACGCCCGCTTCCACGGTTATCATCAGGTTCTTGCTGTCGAACTCAACGATCTTGTTGAGCCTCTCCAGAGACAGGACGATACTCGGAACAGTGGGAATGGCAGCGCCGCACAGACCAGTGCCTCCGCCCCTTGGGACTATGGGCACGAGATGTCGATTGGCTGCTTTCACTATTTCAGAAACTTCTTCAGCAGTTGCCGGCTTTACTACAACGCAATCTTCACAGGCTTTGGGCCTTATCTTCAGCTCTGTTTCGTCATACAGGTAGCTCTGCATCTGGGACAGGTCCACTACAACCCAGTCCTCTCCTACGATGCCAACAAGCTCGCCGATAATCTCCTTCTTCATATCAACTAACCTCCATTGATCACGAAACAAGATCTTCTCACTCGTCCGCAGGCTGCCATCCAATAAAGCCCCTCAGGAGCAAGGGGATGATGATCACGAACACGGATACCCATCCCAAAGTTCCATAACCCTTGGCAATCAGAGGGATCAAGCCGAACTGGGCTATGGCCCAAGTAGCGAGCACGTAGACGGCTGATATGACAATGCTCCTCTTTGTCTCTTTCTCTTTCGCGACTTCCTCGGGTTCATTCCTTGATATGTAGTTGAGGATCCTGTTGGTGGTTCCGTAAATCAGGTTAACACCTGTTGAGACAGCGCCCAATATGATCAGAATCGAAACTATGGGCGTGATCCAAGCTGCTCCTACGCCGTTCATGACGACAAACAGCGCCGGCACGGATTGGGTCAATATGCCATCCTGGTAGAAAGCCATTATGCCAAGGGTTGAGATCATGAGGATTACAGCGTTTATCACAAATCCCCAGAACGCGGCTTTCTTTGCATCCCGAACGTCCTTGAGAGCGTCTGAGTGGGCCAGATATGCTCCCAGGCAACAGGCCTGGAACCCCGCATATACAAACATCTTCCACAGCGCCTGGCCGAAAGTACCGCTATTGGGGATGGCGCCGGACTTCAGCCCAGACAGGTTGCTGGTGATCTTGCCCCACCCAGCGATGACGTTAGGGACGTAAACAATGAGCACTCCGACTATGATCGCGATGGCGATAACCGATGCGGCCTTGCGGACGAATTCGGCTCCGAATATGGTGAGCAAGAGCATGCTCGCAGCGATTATGATGGTGTTCATCATGTATCCTGTACCGAAAACCGTCGTGAGGGTGGCGCCGCCGGTGGCGAAGGCAACGGCAGTGGCTGTGACCAAGATCAGCTGGAACATGAACTCGAACACCGGCGCCATGACCACCTGCACCGGCTTGTAGAACTCCAGCGACCAGCTTCTGTAGTCCCATTTGCGCTTGTCCAAGGCAAACTTCCAGGCATAGTAGAATATCAGACCTTCCAGGGCCTGGGACAGGATGGGCATGATGGCTGCATACCAGCCGTAACTGACATAATACTGGACAACCTGCTGGCCCGAGGCGAAACCTCCGCCAAAGTGCGTGGTGAACCACACGAATGCCACAGCGAAGAAAGACGGCATCACAGCTCTCTTGTCCATGTATATCCTCCTTTAATTCTCTTCTGTAGTCCCTACGCCCTGTTGATCCCGGTCATTGAACGTCTTTCCTGGTGTTGATCCTCTCTATCAACTTGGGTACCACCTCATACAGGTCTCCTACTATGCCATAGTCAGCAATGTTGAAAATCGGCGCAGAAGGGTCAGTGTTTATGGCGAAAATCATCTCGGACTCCTTCATGCCGGCTATATGCTGAGGGGCCCCAGAAACGCCGCAGGCGACATACAGCTTGGGCTTAACCCTGTTGCCGCTGTATCCCACCTGATGCGCCTTGGATATAAAACCCTCTTCCACTAAAGGCCTTGAAGATCCCACGACGCCGCCGAGAGCTTCGGCCAATTCGCGGATCAGCTTGAGGTCCTCCGGACTCTTCAGCCCCTTACCTGCAGATACCACTACTTTCGCATCTGCGATGCTGAACTCTTCCTTCTGTATCTCCTCCAATATCTCTATCATTGGATCCGCGATCCTTATTGGCTCATAAGTCTTGACCTCGCCCTTTCTGCTCGAGTCCCTCACCGCCTCGTCGAATTCCTTGTATCTCACTGTAGACATCTGAGGCAGCACTTTGGACTTGATATGAGCCAATATGTTCTCGCTGAAGGCAGGCCTTATCTGAATCAGTTTGCCATCGCCGGCATCGATTTCCAGGCCCGTGCAGTCCGCCGTAAGCCCGCACTTCAGCGCCGCCGCCACCCTGGGGGCCAATGACCTTCCGAAACTGGTCGCCCCGAACAGGCATATCTCGGGCTTAACATCCTCGATTACCCGCACAATGTTCTTGGCATAGGTGAGCACTTCAGGCAATTCGAACAGGTCGTCGTCTGTCACGTAGAAAACCTTGTCGGCCCCTCTGAATATCAGCTCGTCCACTTGTATTCCCGAAGGCCCCACAACACAGCAATACACCTGTTCATCCAGCTTGGCGGCGAGTTCGCATGCCTTGCCCAGAAGCTCGTAGGTTACCTTGTGGATCTTGCCTTTTTTCTGCTCTCCGAAAACCATTACGCCTTTGTGTTCTGCCATTATCTTGCCTCCACGACTTTCGCGCCCACCAGGATTTCCACGAACTCATCCACTCCTGCATCAACACTGTCTCGCCAAACCCTTCCTTCTCTCTTGATGGCAGGCGGCACCTCCACTCTCTTCACCATAGTCGGCGATCCCTTGATCCCAGTCATGGTCTCATCAAGATACTCCTGTAGCGCTTCAAGTCCCCAAACTGGTATTTCGGCCTTTCTGGCACTCATCTTGCCCCTAAAAGACGGCAACCTGGGCGAGTTGATGTCCTTTGTGACAGTCAAAAGCCCAGGATACTTCACTTTCTCCTCGTAGACGCTGTCCCAAATGTCAGTGGTTACCCTGATATCCTCATCGTTCACCTCGTTAATCTTCTCAACGTAGCACACGTGAGGAATATCCAAGAACTCAGCCACTTCGGATCCTACCTGCCCGGTGTCCCCGTCAACCGTCTGCATGCCTGCCAAGATGAGGTCGAACTCTCCAATTTTCTTGACCCCTGCCGCCAGTGTAGTGGCAGTGGCCTTGACGTCCGAGCCTCCAAACCTTCTGTCGCTGAGAAGAATCCCCTTGTCAGCTCCCCTGGCTATCGCTTCCCTGAGGGCGTTCTCGGCGCTGGGAGGGCCCATGCTCAGCGCCACCACTTCAGCCCCGTTGGCTTCCTTTATCTGAACCGCCGCCTCCAGAGCATTCAGGTCAAAAGGATTAATTTCCGTGCCCGCGGAGCCCCTGTCAATAACACCTTTCTCCCTGTCGAACTTAACTTTTTCCATGTCTGGGACTTGCTTGATCAGCACTACTATCCTCATGGCTTTCTCCTTTCGACATCGGCTTCCGATATGCAGAACTGGTACCGGTACATGGGTTCAGGAAATCAGGAACTCTCGCGTTGTTCTTGTCTTTCTCGATGTGTACTGCATCATTGTCTGCGCCGCCAATGTGCAGGTTCATTGCTCCCTATGGGTAGCAATGTTCGCGAGTCTTCCTGGTTTGGTAATATGTCCTTGTGAAATTTAACTCATTAAGTGCTGCTGCTAGATTATGCTTATCTCCCTTGCATTTGGCCGCCCGCTCTGAATCTATATTCTTGCTGCCTCAGATATCCTGATCAGCCGATGATCTATGTAAGTTTCTGTATGATGAGTTGTATGTACTCTTTTACAGTTGGGTTTTTTCTTGAGTCAATTGCATGATATCACACAAGAGATACTCTTTTTCTATTTTCTTCTCGTTTTCTCCATGGTAACTTTACACTAGCTACCGCACTATCGTCAAGTCCGAATTTCGTCTCCAGCGTTCCTTGGCTGCATGCAAGATTCATGCGGGGACATACGCCAAAGTCAAGTTGGCGCCCGCCCCTGGACGAATCCGGGCCGGGCGCGGAGTCAGCCTCGCCCCAAGGGGCTCAGACTCGACTTGGTGTTACCGTAGGTCTGGGCATATCAGCCTGCACCCGATTATGCGCTGTATGGACACGTTGATCCTGACGCACAGCCGCTCGATCAGGATCCTACCGTCCCCGCACAAGGTGTCCGTCTCCTCGGTGATGACGATGCTCTGGAAGGCCACTGTGTCGGTGAAGACAATCCCCTCGATCGGGATGTCGCATGTGAACGGGACTCGTACTAGCCTGTTCCTCGTGACCCCGTTGACATCGACGTAGGTTATGAGCTTGTCAACGTGCGCGAATACGATCACTCTGCCGTTTTGCACCTGAACAAGGTCGACCACCAAGGTCTTGACGATTGTGGGAGTCTGAGGCACTCTGGCAGGCGGACACAACTGGATGTTCCGCTCATCGCACTTAGTGCACTCCCCGCAGCCCACAATCGCCGTGATCGGCTCACATCTGCATGCTTGCTGAACGCAGGCTTCGCCAGGAGCGGGCACCGCAGCCTCCTCGGCCATGCAGCCCACAAAGCCGAAGCCAAACAGGAACACCAGAACGATGCTCACGAGCGCGATAGCGCGAACCGCGTTGAAACGCATTTGAGCTTTCTCCTCCTTCATTATGGGATGGCTCTATACGCTATGCGGACGCGCGCCGGCTGCAACCGAGCTACAGGCACGATAGGACAACCAGCAGGTCATACATGCCAGTATTCACGCTCAGCCGACACAGTGGCGCTCACATGGTGCGTGTGGCGCCATATCCTCCCCTCGTCTGCCAGTTCATCATGGGTACCCGGGCAGTCAAGAATGTGCCCAGCTACATCGTCTGTGCTCACCACTCCGGGCATGTCAATGCGGAGCAACGCGTTCTTCTCATACACACTGGCGTGTTCGTCGCCCTCACAATCTGCGTAGAGCAGCGTCGCTCCCACATTCACAGCGGCAACGGCCGCGCCCTCCCCCAGCTCAATTGCGACCACACTGGCATGGTCGCGAACATCGACGATCTGTTCGGCCGGCGGATCCAGAGCAACCTCGAACACCACAGCATCCTCGGCGGTCTCAACCGCAAAGATAATCATGCTGCCGGGCGGCAGGTCCAGCGGACCAGACGTCTCCATGCCGTCTCACCTCCTCGCTCCCCTCGCCCGCGCGCACTACCATATGCACATATGCAGCGCAACAGCGGCACGCGATCCATGATCAGGTTACGCGCCGGTGGGCGGCGGCGCCCCTCACTGCATCCCTCTTCCTCCGTTAGCGTTACCACTCACATCATACGCGTCACGCACTACCTGTCTGATGACGCCCTCTGCTACAATAGACTCTGCTATAATGGACATGGCAACGCTGGACAGGATTGGATTAGGCGCAGGCGCTACACGAGTTTTCGCGTTGTGCGTTTGGGGGTGGCCAAGTGAGGTTCACTGATCTTGTTTCCACGGCTGTGCGCCGGTGCCGCGCGCGGCCGTTGGAGTCCATTCTCATTGTGCTCGGCATCGCACTGGGAGTCGCAGTGGTAGCGGCTTTCGCGGGCCTTATCGGCACAGTGGGAGCGCGGAACCGCGCGTTCGCCGAAAGCCTGGAAGCCAGGGAGATCACTATCCGCCCCGAATCCGGTCGGAGGAGTGTCGGCTTCTCAGCTGATGTACCTGCGGTTGCTGTCACTCGGACCGATGGCCCCCCTTATTCTCTGACGCTCAACGATGTAGAGCGCATCAAGTCGAGGGTTTCTCCTGATGTTAAGGTCTATGCATATAATGACTCCTTCACACAGATGACGCTGCAGAGCCAGGCGTCTGCAGCAGACGGTGCATCTAGGCTGGTCCAGGTAATCGCCGCCACTGAAGACATATTCCTGGCGTATGGCGCCGAGTTCAGGGAGGGTATGGGTTTTTCCGGCTCCGATGTGGCCTCCGGCAACCGCTGCATAGTGCTGGGCAGCAGGCTTGCGTCGCGTCTGTTTGGCGATGAGCCGGCTCTAGGCGGCAAGCTGGTCTGGCAAGACGAATGGCACACGGGCCCCACAGGCGAACTGGAGCTGTCTCCTGCAGGTCCAGTCTATACAGTGATCGGAGTCATGGAGCCTGTAAGATCCTCATTCCTGACCGAGATGCAGGGGGGCACAGAGGATGATGACCCGAGCTCACCCGATTTCTCCGCCGATGGCGGCGCCTACGTTCCGATAACCTCAGCTCCCGGAATGGACGGTCCAAATCCCCGCGTTGACGAGATCCACGCCGCTTCGCTCTCGTCGAGAGGCGCGGCGCAGGCCATTGATCAGATAAGACAGGTAGTCGAGGCAGAATACCAAGAACGCCTCCGGGTTTCCTCCGTAATGGACTATATGAAGGAGAGTATGAAGGAACTACGTAGTCTTGCGGCTGGAATCCTGGTTCTGGCGTCAGCGGGGCTGGTCATTGCATCTATCAACGTCCTCAACCTGATGCTTGCAAGGGTGTTGCGCCGAACGCGAGCCATCGGCATCTCAGCTGCCCTGGGCGCAGGCCAACGCGATGTATTCCGGGAGACCCTTGCAGAATCGCTGGTCCTGGGGGTATGCGGGGGTATGTTGGGCCTACCGCTTTCGTTCGGCCTGGCCAAACTGATGTCCCGCATCACCCAGGGAACAACCGTATCACTCGGGCTCGCCGGGGTTTTGGCGGGAGCCGCCTCCTGCATCGCAGCCAGTGTTCTTTTCGGCCTCTATCCTGCGTATCTTGCCGCCCGCGTGGTCCCGGCAGACGCTCTGAGGGGGGATTAGCCCGATGATGAACATGCGTCGACGCCCAATGCAGTCTTTCCTTACAGTCCTTCAGGTAGCTCTGGCCGTGGCCTGCATGGTATCGGTGGCAAGCTACAGGATGAACGTGTCGGCGGCGGTGGGCCGGTTCAAGTCTTCCACAGAAGACATAGTGATCGCCATGGGCGGAACGGAGACGCGCGAGCGAGACGGATATATGCGAACCATGTACGAAATCTTCGACGACAATGACATTGTCGAGCTGGCCGCTGAGACCTCCCTGGTGGAGGCAGTCACCCCATACATGGATTCGTGGGGAGTCCAGGCTGAAGTAGACGGAACACTGTACCAGCTCTCCGCGGGCGCAGCCGTTGGTCCGGGCTACCGGCTGGCGGGCGACTTGAACATGACTGACGGGGATTTCATAACCGCAGCGGATATGGAAGCGGGCGCCCGGGTGGTAGTCATCTCGGAGGTCCTCGGCCGGATCCTTTTCGGCGACCGCCCTTACGTAGGCAGAACACTCGGACTTCTTTCCGACATGGTGCGCGCGATGACAGCCGGCGGCCAGGACGCGGGCCTGCCTATCTCGCCCGCCGAGTATCGGGTCATAGGCGTATACGACACCCGCGCAGGGGACCCGGCGGGCGGGTGGAGACGGCGCGGCGCCTCCATTGTGTGGCCGGCGACGGCTGACCCCAACCGCATCCAAGACGCTTCGTCAGGCTGGGCGCGCGCGATTGGCGCGTACCCATATGGCACCCTGATGATCAAGGCGGTTCCCGGCAAAGCCGCTGCCGTGCGCGACCGCGTGGCCGCCATGGTATCGAGTCGACCCAGTCCCGATGCATCAAGTAGCGGCGGAGGCGTATTCCTCGGCGGCGGAGCCGGTGGATCTGCCGATATGGACGCCGACGACGACCCGGACGCCGCGGATGATTCAGGCGCGAGCGCCGGAGGCGGCGCCTCAGTGATATTCGAGTCATCCAAAGATGTGGACGAGATGGTCGGCTCGTCCATGACCATGACGATGATGCTTTTGGGAGGCGCGACTCTTGTAGCGGTCATCGTCAGCGCGCTGGGAATCCAGAGCGTAATGCTGATCAACATCGCCGAACGCGCCCGGGAGATCGGCCTAAGGCGCGTCCTCGGCGCGTCCCGCCGCTCTGTCATGTGCCAGTTCGCCGCGGACTCGGCCGCTCTGGCGGCGGTAGGGGGCGCATTCGGGGGACTGCTGTCGTTTCTCCTTTATCCATACTTCATGCGCTCAGTGTTTTCGAGAATGGGGCCGGGAGAGATTCTGAAGGTCAGTGCCACACCTGCAGGCTGGGCCATCGTCGCAGGAATCGTCGTCGCCGCCGCGATCGGCGCAGTGTTCGGGGCGATGCCTGCGGCCCAGGCGACGAAGGTTCAGCCCGCCGAGATAATCCGCGAACTCTAAGCCGAGGGTAGACTGAGGACAGGCCGGGGATGAACGGGCCAGGGAGGGATTGCAATGACGTCGAACTCGCCGGACACAGAAAACTCAGACGCCGGCAGGGAGGGCGTGAAGTATCGACCGATAGTCACTGGTCCGGCTCGGACCTCATCGAGCCGGACGCGCCGCGATATAGGCATGCTCATATTCGTCCTGGCTGTCCTGGTCGGCGCGGCGGTCCTGGCTGTCCGCTTGCTCAGCCCGGGGGAGAAACCGTATACCCTCTCCAACTACACCTTTGCCGAAGTCCGTTCAGCTGATTTCATTGACTCGGTAACCGCTCCGGGAACTGTGGCCCCGGTGAACACGGTAGACGTGCGCGCCGCTGTCTCGGGCGCGGTCGCCCAGCTCAACGTAGCTCCAGGCGACGAGGTGAAGGTTGGAGACCCGATCTGCGTCCTTCAATCTCCGGAACTCGTCGCCCACCGCGAAGAAGCCAGACGGCAAGTGCTCGCAGCCGAAGACGCCCTGGCCAAGGCGAAACTCGACTCTGTTCAGCTGGAGGAGCGGCTCGGGCGAGAGATCGTCGCCTCCGAACAGGCGGTCGTCGATGCCGCAGCCCGCCGCGGCGATCTGGAGGAGCTGTTTGAGGCCGGCGCGGTTCCCCGGAGCCAGGTGGATGAGGCGCGCAGCGCCGAAAGCCAGGCTCGCATGTCGCTCGAGGCCAAGCAGTCAGAGCTGGATGCCGCAGTCAGGTCGAACGCGCTCTCTGTTGATACAGCCGCAAGGCAGGTGAACGTGGCCAAAGATGCGTTGCGTGCCGCCGAGGACGCTATCTCCCGTCTGGTGGTGCGTTCGCCCATCCGAGGCAAGGTGCTGGAGCTCGGCGTTGTTCCAGGCGCTACTGCAAGTCAAGGAGGGAACGTGGCCCAGGTGGCCGACACGGGCAGCCTGGTTGTCAAGGCGAAAGTGCCCTCAACCGACGTGCGTCTGGTGACAGTGGGCCAACCAGTCTCCATCAACCTGGGGGGCAAACGGGCAACGGGGACAGTGCGAAACGTAGCTCCCAAGGCCGAGGCAAGTGGTCAAAGCGCCACCGTCGAGGTGACCATCGATTTCGACTCTCAGCCGGCGGACGTCCCGCCCAACAGCGCAGCGTTCGTGGAAATCCAGGTCCGAAAGCGCACAGGCGTTCAGTCGTTGCCCCGCGGCCCCTACCTGGGCAGCAGTCGCGAGATGTTCGTCTATGTAATCGAAGGATCCAGCGCCGTTCAGCGCGATGTGCGGTTCGGAAGCGTGTTCGGAAACCTGATCGAAGTCGTGGACGGCCTGTCGCCGGGAGAGCGCGTGATCACATCCTCATACGAGGAGTTCAAGGACAGGCGGAAGATCAAGGTTGTGCCGGAGGGAGGGCGCGAAGCTCGATGAACGATAGTGAACAGGCTTTCATAGAGCTTGACGACATATCGAAGGTGTACATGATGGGCGATGTGAAGGTCGCGGCCTTAAGCGGCGTGTCGCTTCGCATCGCGCGCGGGGAATACGCGGCGGTCATGGGGCCATCGGGGTCAGGGAAATCCACTCTTCTGAATATCGTGGGCGGCCTGGACGTAGCCACATCCGGCAAGTACCTACTCGAAGGAGTGGAGGTGACCCGTCTGCCCGATGCGGAACTGGCCAGAATCAGATGCCGGCACTTCGGGTTCGTCTTCCAGAGCTACAATCTCTTCCCCGAACTCACGGCGATCGAGAACGTGATGATGCCAATGACATACGCCCGCGTCGCGCCGGCGGAACGCGCAAGGCGAGGCGCGGAACTTCTGGACTCGCTGGGAATGGGTCACAGGCTCCGGCACCTTCCAAGCCAGCTGTCAGGGGGAGAGCAACAGCGAGTGGCCATCGCAAGGGCCCTGGCCAACGACCCAGACGCGATATTCGCCGACGAACCCACTGGAAACCTGGCGACAAAGCAGGGCCAAGAGATACTGGACATCCTGGAAGGGCTAAACGAACGAAGCGTCACCATCGTGATGGTTACCCATGACGAGAAAGTTGCCGCCCGGGCAAGCAGAGTCATAACCATGCGCGATGGGCAGATAGACTCCGACCGGCGAGTCGCAGCACCGGCGACATCGGCGGCAACACCGGCCGAAGCGGAGGCGTGACGCGAGTCGTCAAGCATCAAGACCTTGTTGGGAGGGAGTTGACAATGGTGCTCAGAAGAGTGTTCGACTCTAGGCTGGTCGGAGGCGCAGCCGCCCGCAGCCGGCGCCCGCGAATCGCCTTGGCTCTGGCTGTAGTCGGCGTTGCTCTGATAACGTTACTGCCTTGGGCGCCCAGAGGCGCACGATGCGCCGCTCATGACGAACCTGTGCAGCTTACGCTGGACGAAGCCCGCAGCCGCGCGATGGACCACAACTACGACTACGCCATCGCGAAGCTGGAGTTTGCGGCATCGGAGATCCAGTTCAAGATGGCGGAAGCAGACGCCCTATTGAGGCCATCTGTAATCGCGTCCAAACGCGCAGCGGGCGCCAGAAAAGACGCCGCCCGAGCCCTGGTCGCCAAGGAGCAGTCGCTGATGCTGGAGGTCGACAAGGCCTACTACAACCTGGTCACGGCCCAGGAACGCATGGAGATAATCCGCAAGTCAGAGGCGCAGACGCAAGAGAGCCTCCGAATCGTGCGCCTGAAGTCCGATGCGGGTTTGGCCAGCAAGATGGATGTAATGTCGGCCGAGATCGCCGCAGAGCGCGCGATGGCGGAGACCATCTCCGCCGGGAACCAGCTCGAACTGGCCCAGCTCGCTCTGAAGCAGACGCTCGGCATTGACCTCGGCGTGCCCGTTGTGGCCGTAGATTCCGCTCAGCCCATTGCCGGAGAGGCGGACTACGAGGCCGCGGTCGCCCGCTCTCTTGCGAGCCGGCCGGAGATTGTGAAAGCCCGTGAGGCACTGGAGATTGCCCAGCTCGAAGTGGGATTCGCCGACAACGAATACACCCCCGAGCTCACCCGGCAGCAGCTCGGCAACGCGCTGGACCAGGCCAAACTGGCCGCGGCCAAGGCCGAGCGGGAAGTGCGGGTCGAGGTCAGGCGAATGTACCTGTCATTGGAGGAATCGCGCAGAGCGATCTCAATCGCGTCCGCATCTGCCAAGGAGACGGAAGAGAGCTACAGGATAATGAAGCTCCGGTACGAGCACGGCATGGAAATCGCCAACTCGCTGCTGGGCGCGCAGCTCAGCCTCACCCAAGCAAAACTGGCCGAGCTTCAGGCGGTGATGAACTACAACATCGCCCGCCTGCAGTTCGACGCGTGGACAGACTACCCGGCAGAGGATGCCCAGCCCGGTGAGCCCGCATGAACAGGAGTCTTCTGTGCGCCCCTGCCGCGGGATGCTTGGCATGCTTGGCAGCAATGACGCTAGTAGTGACCTGCTGCTACGTCTGCTACGGCGTCCCTGAGGTACCGCAGCCAGCGCCGCCGGCACAGCTGACGATGGAAGACGCCATGCGACTGGCCGAATCCTGTTCTCCAGCAGTTGCCGCAGCCAGGCGCGCTGTGGAGCTTGCGCGCCTCCAGTTGCAGGCTGCCATGGCGGAACAACGACCGTCTGTGGTGTTGCGCGTCGAGCCCATTCGCGCTGAATCCGGGGGCCCGGTCATGAGCAGCCTGGGCGGGCAGATGCGAATCCCGCTGCAAATTCCGCTCGGAAGCGGCCATCTGTCGCTGTCCGCCGGCATGTCTCTGCACTTGCTGGAGCGAGGGCCGGAGGGAAAGGGCGATTGGGGCGCAAGCTTGTCCATGCCTATTCTGGGCCCCGAGAAGGAAACCACGAACTCGGTTCGGGCCGCCGAGTCTCAAGTATGGAAGGCTCAATCACGTCTCAAAGAGGTCATACGTCAGGCGCAGACCTCGGCTCAGGTTGCGTACTTCAGTGTCCTTGGGGCGCAGGACAGGGTAGTCGCTGCGGATCAGGCACTTGCCCGCATTCAGGAACACGCGGGTTTTGTGGAGTCCAGGCACGCTGTGGGCAACGCAGGGGATCTTGATGTGCTGGACGCCAGAGCCGGCATCTCCAGAGCCCATGCTACGCTTGAATCCGCGCAGCATGGGTTGGCTGTAGCTTGCATGAACCTGAACCATGCCATAGGCGCCGAATTGAGAGCGACAGTGCATGTCGCCCCGGCGGGAGAGCATGTAGTATGGCCGGCTGAGATGGACCTGGACGCGTGCGTGCAGGCGGCGCTCGCTTCAAGGCCTGAGATCGCCATGGCGCAGCAGGATGTGAGCGACGCGGAGAAAGCCCTGGAACGGGCGATTGCGGCGAAGCGTCCGGGCGCATCGCTGCAAGCTCAAGTATCGTCGGGCGGAAAGTGGAGCGTGGGGCTTGAGGTGTCGGCTCCGCTCACCCCGAACTATGGCGCCGACATTGCCGTCAAGTCCGCACAGGATCTGGTGGAACAGGCCAGGGCAGATGAAGAACGAACGAGTAACTCAATAGTCCTCGAAGTCGTCGAGGCCTATTACAGCCTCCGCGATGCTGAAACGGCAGTTGGGCTGGCGCAGTCGGCGGCGGAGATAGCCGCGGCGATGTTGAAGGTCAAGGAAGAGCAATGTCGCATGGGGGCTGTGTCGTACGCAGAGGTGTCCGAGGCTATCGAGACGGTGCGCAAGGCTCAGTCCGACCTGGCCTCTGCCGTGGCCGCATGCTTCATCGCCCAGCCCAAGCTGCGGGCGGCGATTGGCTGTAGCGAGTCACAGCTTGCGTTTCACATCGCGGGTGAAATGGTGCATGGTCCCGACAGATATCGCGTAGTCGAAACCGCCGATGGGGAACGGCATGGTCAGATGTGATCCGTGCACGATCTCGACCTGCCGTCCATACCTGTGCCGCACCCCTTCACCGTCCCGCCGGGTTCAGCATCATGTCAGCGAACTTCTGCAGGTCATCCAAACGCCTAACAGGCGTCTACTTAGCACTATGCATTACCCACATCCATGGAGAGAGCTGAGCGTAGAGAGCTCAGCGTAAGGGCTAGATCATCCTAAACGCCCACCGGTTGCCGTTGAACTGGAGAGCATCGATGTCGTGCCATGGAGTCTGATGCATACTGCAGACAAGCAGCCTGGCAGTGAGCGCTTGGCTCTGGAGACTTGCTCGGCCTGACGATGCGGCCATTGCGGGTCCGCGTGGATGCCGCGCGGCATGCAGGAAACACGCGGAGATGGACTCCCGGGCCAATGGGAGAATTCCGGTGTCGAGATTATCGACGCGTTTTCGTCGCACCGGACGTCTCGATGCTCGCATCGGCACGTGAAGACTCACCGAGGGTCAAAGCAACGCGGGCATTAGCGAGGCTGACGCCTGGAATTTACTCGGTACCTGCGGGTTTTCCCGCAGGTTTTTCTTGGAACCTGCAGGAAAAGCCGCAGGTTG
>DHON01000060.1:1165-24975 GCA_002409965.1 Firmicutes bacterium UBA5389 | reverse complement strand
GGTTTCTGGCCTATCTGGCAGTCGACCCAGCCCGACCTGAAACGAGACGGCGGAGTGCCTCCGGAGTGTCTCAACGGGCTCTTTGCGGCAATGACTCTATCGGGCCTCAAGGCAATCCAGTATGCCAACCCCATGCTGACGGATGGACGACTCATGGCCGAAGTAGGCTTCAACCTCATGGAAGTGCAGGACAAGCTCAAGAACGGCGAAGGCGCCATTCACAGAGACACTCTGCGTAACCACCTGAAACGAATCCCCATTGCCGAAAGCAAAAGGGCATTTTACGAGCATGTGGCGCTGATGAGGAGTCGCAAGTGGCTTAGGGGCGGTGTGTACGGCGCGGACGGCATGAAGATCGTGATTACGTCGGGGAACTCCTACGAGGGATGCGGCAGAGTCTGGGATCCTGACCGGGGGAAGTATGTCTGCGGCTACAAGGTTGTGTACATCTTCAACCTGTCGCCGAACCGACCGCGGATAGTCGCGCTGGCCGTGGGACCGATCAACATGGATGAACGCGAACTGCTGCTCGAAGCTCTAAGGGATCTCCGCGCCCACGTCTGTCCGCCGAAAGACATGATCGATGTGCTGGTGCTGGATAGAGGGTATTGGGGCGCAAGGTATCTTTCTGAGCTCACGGGGGAGTTCGGACTGGACATCGTAACGCTTTGCCGATCCGATCTGGCGATCCATAGCGAGGCATGGGCCTTAGCCCGGTTCGACGGAGAGAAAAGGCCGCTTGTCCGGCACATAAAGAAGGTCAACAACCAGGGGAAGGAGCTTCGATATGTCAGACACATCAAGGCCATCGAGGGCATTGAGGCGCGGGATGAGACGGGAAAGATATCCCTAAATCTGAACGCCGTATGCGTTCGTGAGGTCAATGAAGAAACCGGCGAGGTCAGCGGCATCGTTTTCCTCACTACCTTGGACGTGTCGGAGAAACCCGCCCAAATCGCAGACTACTATGACCTGCGATGGAACATTGAGAACAGGTGCAACAGGGAGCTGAGCCAGAAGTGGAACGTACGCAGGCCAATCGGCAGGAAACTGAGGGCGATATTCGCGCAGATATGCATGTCTGCGATGTGTTTGAACGCAGGTAGAATCTATGAGGAACAGAAGCCGAAGGACGCGGAGAAGCTCAGAAGCGAGATGGAAAGGCAAGGGCAAAAGAGCTACTTGCTTGGCCACGGCGCGGTGGTCATCGTGCCCGGCAGGTTAATCTACGCAACCATGAGCTACAAACGATGGGTTGATCTATCGAGCTTGAAAGTGGCCAGACGAGTGGGCGAGCTGGTGGCGCAAGGCATGTCGGTTGAAGAGGCGCTCAGCCTAATATCGGGAGAGCAACAGGAGGAGCAAGATTCGTAAGCCCCTTCGGCGGCATCAAATAGACCCGCAGCATGCTTCTTGAACCCGGGGAAACGAGAGGCTTTGACAAGTTCCCCTCCGTTCGTCGGCACCCCCCATTCACACCTTTTCACAACCAGAAATCCCTCCTTACGCAGCCAGCCTGGGCTCCATGTACACCTCCCAGCCGCTCACCCTATCGATTCCCAGCCACGTTCAGTTCCTCAGTGGCCATGTGGCCCTTGACAGGCGAACCCGACACTGATATTCCTGTAATACCGGAACTGTGGAGGGGAACTGCGGAGGTGACGGCGTTGACCTCGACCCAACATGATCAGGGGATACGCGTGTACAATCAGGGACTCATGGACCTTCTGAATACTGCGGCGCGGATTTGCATGTCCGACCCTGCTCAGACCGGGTTCATTGCCCGAACGGCGGCCTCTCAGCGTAGGGCGGCCAAGACGCGAGAACGCTGGGAGGAGCAGGGCACTCATGTGCCGCCGCTGCTCATCATCAGCGTGACTTCAGAGTGCAACTTGAACTGCAAGGGCTGCTATGCCCGAGCTCAGCACCACGATTCGACGGCGGGGCCGGGGCCGGGGCCAGGGCCCGGGGCGCTTGGGGTGTCAGGCGAGGGAGGCAATGCCAGAGTGCGCGCAGGCGGCGCAGCTGGCACAGCCGGCGCATCCGGCACATCCGGCACAGTTGGCGCGACCGGCATCGCAGGTCGCGACATGGACGATGCCACGCTCAGGGCGGTGCTCGACAACGCCAGCGAGCTCGGCATCTCTGTCGCGCTCCTAGCTGGGGGCGAACCTCTCACAAGGCCTGGTCTGCTGGACATTGCGTCAGACTATCCCGACATACTCTTCCCCGTTTTCACCAACGGGCTGCTGATAGACGATGATCTGGCGACTCGAATGCGCAGGCAGAGGAATGTAATCCCTGTCTTGAGTCTCGAGGGCAATCAGGAGATAACCGACGACCGTCGGGGAGCCGGGGTCTGGAGTCGTGTGCGCGGCGCGGCTCAAGCACTGCGCCGTGCAAGGGTGTTCTTCGGGTCTTCGTTTACGGTCAGGAGCGACACTCTAGATGCGCTGACTGATGAGCGGTTTATCGCGGAGATGATCGGGCTCGGCTGCCGGTTGTTCTTTTTCGTGGAGTACGTCCCAGTGCAGCCGGGTACGGACAGCTGGGAGTTGACACAAGACCAGCGGGCTGAGCTGGCGTGCCGTGTGGGGGCCCTCAGGTCTTCCACGCCGGCGCTCTACGTAGCGTTTCCAGGCGACGAAGAGGCCACAGGTGGTTGCCTCGCCGCCGGCAGAGGGTTCGTTCACATCAGCGCGCGGGGAGATGTCGAGCCATGCCCTTTCGCTCCGTATTCCGATTCCAGCGTCTGCGGAGTATCTCTCCGAGACGCGCTAAAGTCCCCGCTGCTTGAAGCGATCCGTGCAGACCGTGACCAGTTCGGTGATACATCGGGAGGGTGTGCGCTGTGGCGGCGGCGTGAGCAGGTGCGGGCGCTTCTCCAGCGAAATCGGGCTTGACAGAGCCTTCGACCCCTGATATCTTGATTCTATCAGGCGCTCCTCGATAGCTCAGCGGTAGAGCAACCGGCTGTTAACCGGTGGGTCGCAGGTTCGAATCCTGCTCGGGGAGCCAGAATTCAACCCGCCGATTTCGGCGGGTTTTGCTGTTCCGCGCTTCTCGCGCGTGCTGAGCTACACTTGGAACTTGGCAACAAGCTCCTGCAGGTGAACAGACATTTCAGCGAGAGCCTGAGCGGAGGACGCTACCTGCTGCATTGCAGTGCTTATCTGCTCTGTTGATGCGGAGACCTCCTCCACTGAGGCTGCGCTTTCCTCAGCAGCCGCAGCCATGGTCTCGATCGCTTCCTCCACCTTGCCTACGTAGATCGCCATGTTCTGAGCATCAGCAGTGTTCGCCTGGGCTATCTCAAGTATCTCCTTCATGCTCGCTTCCACCTGTCTTGCAGATACCCTGAACCGCTCAATCTCCGTCAAGAGCTCATCAACTGCAGAGACAGAATCCCCGGCAGCATCGAGTATGTCGCCAAGCGTTCTGCCCGCTTCTCCCGCCGCACGATTCCCCTTTGCAACCTCCTGCTCCTGGGATTTCATCATGGCAACGGCCTCTTCAGTCGCCTGTCTGACCTGCTTGATAAGGCCAGCGATGGCCTTTGTCTCTCTGGCAGACCCTTCTGCGAGTTTTCGGACCTCCTCGGCGACGACCGCAAACCCGCGACCATGCTCGCCCGCTCTTGCCGCCTCAATGGCGGCGTTCAGGGCCAAGAGATTGGTCTGGTCTGCGATGTCTTCTATCATGTCCACGATTCGTCCGATTTCATATGAATACTTCTCAAGCTCCGCAATCCTCTCCGATGCCGCGAGTGTCTTGCAGTTGATCTCGCCGATCCTTGCTGCCATTTCGTCTACTGCTTTGCGCCCTTCGACAGCGGCATCGGAATTGCGCCTAATGGCAGAGCGGACATCATTCATGAGGACCAACGATCTATCAAAAGACTGGCCCATGTCATCATAGGCTTCGGATGTCTGCTTGATGGCATCGGCTTGAGCCACCGCGCCCCGAGACACACGTCCGACTGCCCTCTTGAGCTCAGCTGCAGATGTCGCGGTTTCGTTGGCCGATACCGACTGCTCCTCGGCTTGGTGAGCTACTTGCTGAACTGTTCTGCCCACTTCCTGAATCGACGCTGCCGTTTCCTCCGAGCCTGAGGAGAGTTCCTCGCTGGCCGCCGCAACATCTCGGGCCATCGAGGAGGAATCGGAAACGATGTTACGCAGGTTGATGATCATATCGCCGAATGCCCGTGCCAGCACTCCCATCTCGTCTGCAGCCTCTGAATGCACATCGACGGTCAGATCTCCTGCAGCGACTCGAGGCGCAAGCATCGCTAGTTCTCTGGCAGGCACCGCAACAGAGCGCCCGGCGGGAAGCCCGATGGCCAAACCCATGAGCGCGCCAATTGCCATAGCCCCTACAACGCGGCGCAGGTTACGAACGGCGCTTGCTTGGATTCCCGTGACAGTGCTGTCTGTTTCTTGTTCGACGTAAACAACAAGCTGATCGAGGAGGCTCGTCAGTTCGTCGGCGATGGCTGCATACGCACTGTTCATGTGGAATATAGCCTGGTCCGATGCCCCTCGCTTCACAAGAGACGCAATTTGATCTGTCGCCTCGCCGAATTCTTGCCATTTGGTGTACAGCTCAGCGTAGACCTGGTGTCCACGTTGAGTGCTTAGAACGCCCTTCACCATGCTCATGCTCTTCTCATACGCTTGCTTGGCTGCCTCTATCCGGCCTTCGCAATCCGATAACGCATCGTAGTCTTCTGCCGTAACGAGCCTAGCCATATAGTTTCCAACGCTGACCGCTGCCGTCTGCGCCTTGAGGGCGTTCTCCAACTGTAGAATGTATCTGCGGGTCACCACATCAATGCCTGAAGTGAGTGAATTGACCGTTCTCACCGACATCCACCCCGTGCTTCCCATCACGCCGGCAAATATGACGAAAATCATGAGGAACTTCCATCTCAGTCCAAGGTTCATGATCCATTTCTTCATCTTGTGCACGCCCCCCCAAAAGACGAATAACTGGACGCACCATCACTATTATCGGCATGGACATGGAACTTATTATATCTGATGCCTTACCAACGGTAAATTCCCCAAAAAGATACTGTGAGGTGCCGATGAGGAGGGAGGCGAAATGTCAGCGAGCACCGCCAAGTTCCGCGAGCTTCTCCAGGAATATCAGCAGGAAGATGAAGCCTGCCAGAAGGTAGATGAACCACTCCACAAGGAGCCTTCGTCGGCGCCGGTCCAGTCGTACTATCGTGCCCGGGTACCTCACTCTGGCCATCGCCTTGGCCGATGCTGTGGCCGCCGCCTGGGCTGCTCGGCCGGTCCCACCCTGCGCTCGTCCGAGCGCAATCGCCGCAGCGACTGCCGCCAGTCCGCCCAGTAGGGTGATGATTTCGAACCTGGGTCCGATTACCTCTCTGAAAGCTTCCCCGTATCTCATCACCAAGGCTGCTTCGAGGAAGAAGCGACCGCCTCGCCCGATGACTGATGCTGTCAAGAAGGGAGTGAGTCGCACGCGGAAGATTCCCGAGGCGATGGTGAACACCTTGTAGGGAATAGGAGTGAACGCTGCTATGCCCACGGCCCAGCCGCCGTACTTATCGAATAGCCTCTGCACTGTGCGCAGGCCTCGATCATCGGTGAATCTGAGCAGAATAGGCCTACCGCCGCGTGCCCCTACCAGATACCCGAACCCAGCTCCGAGCACAGATGAGACGGTAGCGACGACCGCATACCACACCGCTGCCCGGGGATGCGCCATGCACATGGGCAGGAGCACTACATCGGGCGGAACAGGGAAGAAGCTCGACTCCGCAAACCCTACGACGAACAGACCAGCGGCGCCGAAACGTCCGAAGACGTCCAGGGCCCACTCCATCAATACATTCATAGCATGCAAATCCTCTGCGGATCAGTCTTCAACTGGTCCGGCTGTCCCTTCTGCGTATTCCACCAGTTCGCTGAGGGTGCCGGCCGTTTGGTTCTCGTACTTGACGAGCTGGTGCGGGTGCGCTACCGCGATCCAGGCCAACTGGCCAGTCCCGGCAAGCTGCACCTTCCAGGTATCGAATTCACCTGCCGGAACAGAGACGCTCTCTCTGCCGCGGACTCGGAGGGTTATGCTGTCTTGTGCCCCGGCCCGTGTCACAATGTTGCGAAGAGTGCCCCGGAATCTGTTGGACAGGGGCAGAGCCCGAATGACCATCACGAACTGCTCGTTGTCGTAGAACGGCCGCGCGGGCAGCTTGACCGCGGCCTCCTCATGGCCTTGGGGGACGTTGGCTCCGATTGTCACCTCGTCCTGCCGGTATTCAGCTAGGAAAGTGACACGTCCCTGCACAGACTCGCGTTCAAACTCGGTACGTGAAGGAATGAGATTGTAGGGATCGGCGAAGACCACCGCACGCTCGTGGAATCCCGCCGCTCGCTGCTCGGTGATGAGGACGGCTTGCGCCCCGCGCGACTCCGCGCTCAGTTCCCAGGTGAACAGCAGGCCGCCGCGGGGGTCGCGCGCTTCGAGACGGCTGATTTCGCCTGGTTGCCATGGAGGGTCCAGGCGGATGACGCGCCTGGGGTCGCCCTGTGTGTAGGCCATGGTTCCTACGCCCAGCGCCATCAGAACTATCAGAATCGCCAGGGGCGACTTGGGTTTGAAGACCCGCTGAAGCCATACCGGTCCGCCCAGCACCGCGGGCTCTTCCAGGATGTCGAGGGTATCATGCGGCACCTCCGGCGCCCCCGGAGGTCTCCACTCGCCTCTGTTTTTCTTATCACGCATCAAGCAACGCTCCTCCCAATCATCAATTCGCCATGCCATGCGCCGGAACCTGCATATGGGATAGTACGGTAGGACGGGGCCGGACGCCCGTCCTACCGTATTGGACTGTCTGCGCAGTCTACACGGCCTGCACGTTCGCGATTCATGTGGCTAGGCGCGTCTGTCGCCTGCTACGTTCCCTTTCGCGAGCCGTGCTTGCCTGCATGCGTACCGGTGTGTCCTCCGCGCGGTTTCATTGTCCCGCAGCACGTTTCTGTGGATGTGCTGGCAGAGGAGCTTGCGTGCGTGCCGGTGGTCTGCCCAGGCCGGATCACCGTGCCAGGCTCGTTGGCGATCTCCATCCGCGCGGAACCCGCGGCGCCGCGCTCGGCATCGCGCAACGAGTTGTCGCGTACCCAGATCGAGTCGGCTCGGCAGACCTGTCCTTCGCCCCAGTACTGGCACGTATCGACTGAGCATCTTACTTGAGTCATACCGTCACCTCCCGGTTTCATCGGTCGGCACTAGTGTGCTCAACGTGCGTTCAGCCATGCGAAGGACAAGGGCTCACACGTGCAGAATCAATGCAATACTCTGCCTACGCCCGGGGCGGACGGGCGGACGGTGCGTACAAGGTCATGCCGCTATTCTGGGGCTATACGGGCTCTGCCTGCGTTCCAATGGCGCTTGACGATGCCGTGAGTCGGGGCAGGATACGCTCGGGCGATCTGGTGACGCTGGTAGGGTCGGGTGTAGGCTACAACCAGGCGGGCGTGGCGCTTCTGATGCCCTAGTTCAGCCTGAGATTAATGGGAGGTGCATGTTCAGCAATGGGCAACCTTGAGGGCGTTCATTCGGACTTTGTCCAGCTGGAAGGCGAGAGGCGAATGCGATTCCACGTCCTCTCCGCAGGAGGGCGCGCCGGCGAGCCCGTCGTGTTCATACACGGCAACGCATCGTCTGCAACGTTCTGGCAGGAAGCGATGATCTCCCTGCCGGAGCGGTTTCGATCTATTGCCCCCGACATGAGGGGCTACGGTCTCACCCAGCCGATGCCTGTGGATGCAACGCGCGGAGTGCGCGATTGGTCCGACGACCTGCATGCGCTGATCACGTCCATGAATCTGGAGCGCATTCATCTCGTGGGCTGGTCGATGGGGGGCGGCATCTCGCTTCAGTATCTTCTGGACCATCCGGATGTGGTGGCTAGCGTCACACTGGTTTCTACAGTTTCTCCTTACGGGTTCTCCGGCACTCGGGGCGAGGGCGGCGAGCCGTGCTTCCCGGACTGCGCCGGGGCGGGCGCGGGCGGGGTGAACCCCGAGTTCATAGCTCAGATTAAGGCCCAGAACCGGGAGTCGGGCGAAAGCCCCATGCTGCCGCGGAATGTGCTCAATTTCACCTACTGGAAGCCGCCGTTTAGGGCAGCGCGGGAGGAGGACTTCCTCACGTCTCTGCTTCAGACGGCCATCGGCGACCACAACTACCCAGGCGACTCAGTCGCCTCGTCCAACTGGCCGGGGTTCGCCCCGGGCCCCAGCGGTGTGCTCAACTCATTCTCGCCCAAGTATTTCAATGCGAGCGGTATTGTGGATCTCGACTCAAAGCCGCCTGTGCTCTGGGTCAGGGGCGCTGACGACCAGTTGGTGTCGAACGCATCGCTGTGGGATATCGCCTACCTGGGCAAGCTGGGACTGGTGCCGGGCTGGCCCGGCGATGACGTGTACCCGCCGCAGCCCATGTTGGCGCAGATCCGCGCAGTGCTGGAGGAGTATCAGCGGAAGGGCGGGCGCTACACAGAAGCTGTGCTTGCCGACTGTGGGCATTCGCCGCACGTGGAGAAGACCGATAAGTTCGTCAAGGTTTTGACAGAGCACATCGACGCCAGCCAGTAGCACTGGCTGGCTGGAACCGGCGGACGTTCGCTTTATCCCAGCCATCGCGGGTCGAGGTAGCTTTTTCCGGCGAGCGCCGGCACTGGCTGGTACTCTTTGACCATCACCTTGTAGTTGAGGGACGTTACGGCGCTCCGCCTCAGCCAGGCCAGCTCGGGCTGGTCGGCGTCGACGGCGACTATGAGGTAATCGACGCCGTGATCGAGCGCCATGTTGTTGGCCTTCGCGAGCAGCGCCCTCACCTCATCTTCCCGGCCTCGCGCGGTCATGATATCGAGCACATTCCATACGTTGATAGCCTGGCCCGGGGCGGGTATCTTGGGCAAGGGAATGAAGCGCGACAGGCTGCGCAGCACTGAACCTGCCAGCTCATACGCGCGCGGCATGGCGGAGACCCGCCTGGTGTAGTGGCGGGATACGTCCCAAAGCTTGAGCGACGACTCTCCGCAATCAAGACGAGCTGCTAGATAGTGGTCGTAGAGGTCTTGCGCGTGTTCGAAATCGTCTACAATGGGTAGAAGGTTATAGTCGGCATAGTGCGCGCTGAGAGCGCGGTATTCTTGGCGCGCATCGATTCTGCGTGTCGCCTGAACCTCCCGCGACATCCTGCGGCGGCGGTAAGTTGGAATTGTGAAGAAGCGCTTACCCCCGCGGGCCTCGGCGCCCATTCGTGCGGCGATGCTGTACGAGCGGCTATTGTCCTCCTTGATCAGGCCGAAGATGAACTCTACACCCTGCTCCATCAGGCGTTCTTCGAGGCCCTTCCACAGGAAGAACATGGCTCTGGACAGCCCTCTGTTGACTTCGGGATTGGAGCGCAGGTCGAACATGTAGGCGCCCACATGCTCCCGCCCTCCAATGATGAGGCGCTGAACGGCCGCTGCCACAACCCCGTGCAGTGCGCCCGTGGCTTCGTTCTCGCCTACCAGTAGGATGGAGTTGCTGAACTGCCGCGCGCGGCTGAAGAAGCTGTCGCGTTCGTCGATGAGACGCACGCGGTCGCCCTGCCCGGCCATGGATTCTATCCTGAGCAGAACCTGATCGTCTCTGGGTTCCGCGGGCCTCACTATCATGCCCGGTTCCTCCTATCATCGCGATCTCAACGGCGCAGGTCGCGGCCTTCATCTGGTAAAGGCCGCGACGATGAACACTCCCAAGTAGAACACGAGAAGCGCGATCCTTACAACGGGGGAGTACAGGACGCCTACTTGATACTCCGGGCGCCTGCCCGAGGCGGCTCTGGCGCGAGCAAGCACGAATATGGGTAGCACGGCCAGAATCACTCCGCCCACCGCACCTGCCGCCTGTATCATGTCGCCGAACTCGAACCCGCCCAGGAGAACCAGCGCAAGCGATGGGGCCACTGTAATCCCGAACGCGGCCAATCTGGTGCGGGTATTCCACTCAGAATCGGCCCGCATGATCTCGACAACGTTACCCATGATCGCGCCGGCACTGGCCCAGAAGGATGTCAACAACGCTAGAAGGGCGAAGAGATTCACTGTGAGGTATATCGCGGGCCCGAGCGCGCGACCCCACGATATGGTCACTACCTGGGAAATGGCGTCAGGATTCTGCAGGCCGAATATGGCCAACGGGAAGATGAGCAAGAAGAGAAGGTTGATCCCGAGGCCCCACTTGATCGCCCGCGCGATGGACTCTGGATCATGGGCGAGCCCTCGGACGACTTCGGGCACGATAGACTGCGACATGGACGTGAACACTCCGATGGGCAATGCTGCAAGCATGGGCGCGGCCGAAAACCTCGCAAGCCTTGATGCTTCAAACTGCGGGTGTGTGGCTGATACCAGGGTGAACGTGAGCAGGATACCGCCCATCAGAAGACTCGATGCTCCCTGAGCCGCTCCGATTGCCCTGAGCCCGACCCACACCACGGCCATGCCTGGAGCCAAGAACACCAACCCCCCGAGCCAAGTGGGCATGTGTAGTAGCGAGGCGATTATCTGACCTCCGCCCATCACATACGCAGTCAGCGATGGGATGGCAAGACCCACCGTGAGTACTGACACCAGCGCCACGTAAAGCCGACCGAACCGCCCATCGAACACGTAGGTGCGCATCAACCCTACCAGCTGCCCGGGGCTCTTGGTGCGGAGCATGATTTCAACGATATACAGATGCGACACAATTGAGAATGCGGTGGTCACCAGCGAGATCAGGACTGCGCCGAAGTAGCCCGATGCTCTGGCAGCGTAGGGCAGAGACAGAATGGCGGCCCCTACGTTTCCGCCCACCATGATCATGACTGCCTGTGCGAATGTGAGCTGTTTGAAATGCAGAGCGCCCTGCTGAAATTGGGTCTCCAGCTGAACGGCCATGTACCTGCTCCATTCTGCATGCGAATGCAGCCGGCATTCGCACCTCGCCGTAGTAGATGTGGAATTACACAGACTCCTCGATAGTCCTTTCGGGCAGCGTAAGCGTTTCGGTCATTTCCGCGCATTACCTCCAGGAGTACTTGACGATCCGCGATGATGGACATGCAACTGCACGAATATCGATGATGGCCGGGATTTCAGTGTCGCAAAACGCCGGTATATTTTACATTATTTAGTTGACATGTCTGAGAGAACCTTGTTATGCTTCGAGTGGACTCTGAATTGCTCAGCGATCGCCGGGCTCCTACCTTATCGGCCCCCCAGACGGCGTTGGAGGTATGCGGAGTGTTCCATCTTGCCATGTCCACTATCCCCACGAGCGTGTGCGTCAGTCTGACAGTTGCTGTGCTTGCCAATCGGGCGTTGGGCTATGGGACATCGGTATCGCGGTCATGCCTGATCTACTCGGGCGTGGCCGCCGCAGCCAGCAGCGCAGCTGTCATGGGCCTGGTTTTGCTAACCGATTTATCGATCACTCAGACCCTGTTGCTTATGACGGCAATCGCGGTCGCTTTTGCTCTCATATGGGAGTACGCGGGTTTCGAGGCATACTCGTCATCCACGTGCTCCATCGCAGGGACCTCGGCTGCAAGGGTTTGGGCTCCGATCGCAGGGGCGTCGATTGCGCTGACCCGGGGCGCGCAGGATCGAAGCGATGAACCAGGGGGCGACCGCTACAACATGATTGCATGTGTAGCTGCGGCTGAGGCACCTGTGAGCATCGAGTCTGGTTCGCCTGATTCAGTGGAATGGCTGGTCTCATGCGCCGAGTCGCTCGCAGTTAGGCCGGAAGAGCGCGATCTGCTGGTCAGGGCTTGCCGGGAAGGGGCGGACCTCGGCGAGGTGGACGGGGCGCTGAGAGTGCTGATGAGACTGTTGATCCATCCAACGGCTGTTCATGACCTCATGGTGCGAGCGCAGCTAGTCGACCATCAGCGTCGCCTACACGCGAGGCATGCCGCCCTGCGCGCGCAGGCGCATGGGCAGAGTGGCGGTATCGGACGCTCTGCGGTTGAGGCGCAGGCCCAAGCCAGACTGGCACGGCTCAACTCTTTATTGGGGAGGGAATATTCTGATGATTAGGGCGTATGAACTTGTGGGACGGCCAGTGATCACAATCGACGAAGGCGCGGTCGTTGGGGAGACAGCAGGCGTGATCATTGACACTGCATCTGCCAACGTTGCCGCTCTCATAGTGAACGCGACGAACAGGTTCGAGGCGCCGAAAGCGGTGCCGTACGCGCTGGTCCAGGGCATCGGTGATGACGCAGTGATCATCGAAAACGCATCGTCCATGGCGGACTTCGGAACGCTCCCGGAGATCCTGGATGTGGGCCGCCCCGACAGCGACATACGTGGAGTGAGGGCGATAACGCGGACCGGACGCCTACTGGGGACGGTGGCGGATCTCATGATCGACCTGGACGCCGGCAGTGTCGTCGCTTACGAGATACGGGGCGCCGTCGGCGGCGCCGATGCTACCGATGCCATCGATGCAGCTTCACTTTCTCTCCTTCCGGTTGAGCTGGTGATCACCGTGGGCAGGCAGGCGCTGATAACCGCCGCAGAGACGGCTGCCGGGGGCAGTGCAAAGTGAGGGATTCGAGCGAGTGTATCGCGCATTGCATCGCGTCTGCGTTCCGGTTACCGCCGGGATTCCTCGAGGATGCGTATTCGTACTCCTCGTTGCTATTATTGCGAACGCAGTATCGCTCGGGACACTCGCGTTTGTACAGATCGCGGTGTATGTGAACGGGCGAGAAGCGCGCGTGCCCTATGGTGCCCGAGTTGCGCAGGCCCTGGCTGCGGCGGGAGCGGACTTGCCGGCGGGCGACTTGATCGATGCCGATGGGGCAGTTCTGGAGGTAGGCGGCGGGAACCGCGCTTGGGTGGCATTGAACGGCGCTAGATGCGAGTTGACTGACCGCATCGGGCCAGGCGATCGTATCGAGGTGATTCCAGGCACGCCGATCATCGAGAGCATTGTGGTGGAAACCGCGGAGACCGCACAGCCATTCGAGATCATCGGGTCTGGCCCGTTCGTGAAGGTTCGGTCGCCGGGAGCGCCCGGGAAGGTCACGGTCAAGCGAGGCCTGATTACCGGAAAAGTGTTCGAGTCGGCAGAATCCCATGAACCGTCTGCAATGGTCGTTGCGAGATTTCAGTATGCAGTCGCCAGAAAACTGGTCGTTCTCTCCTTCGACGATGGCCCCCATCCCGTGTACACCCCCCAGATCCTGGAGGTACTGCGCGACGAGGGCGTGCATGCGGCGTTTTTTGTGACGGGCGCGCAAGTTGCTGCGTACCCAGGCATTCTGAAGCGAATCTACGCTGAGGGCCACGAGATAGGCAACCATACGTACTCGCACACTCTCATGGAATCTGCCCCCGAATGCGATGTATTGTCCGAGATTCAGGATACGTCGGAATTGGTGGAGAGGCTGATCGGCAGTGCGACGCGATGGCTCAGGCCGGTGGGCGGCGCCCTCAGCGCCGCGTACGTGCATGCGGCTGAGTCGACTGGACACACCCTGGTTCTGTGGAATATCGACACTCAGGACTGGCGGGCAGCCCGGGACTTGGGACGATCGGACGAGATAAGTATGCGTGTCGCGGACGCGCCCCCGGCCAACGGATCGGTCATCCTCATGCACGATGGCGGCGGATTCCGCGGCGCCACCGTGAAGGCCCTCAAGGCGATAATCCCAGCCCTGCGCGAGCAGGGCTACCAATTCTGCACCCTCTCCGAACTCTGGCATTTTCTTGGCCTCGACGGACGCTTGACAGAGGCATTGTGATAGAATACACTAATTATCGATAGAACCTGGACATATTGTCAGCTGGACGAAAGTTTCGGGAGAGGTCCCCCTGGGATGGAGATCCCCGAGTGGGCGCCGAAGGAGCAATGGCGCTGCGTAGCACCGCGCGCGCGCTGCAAACTCTCAGGCAAAAGGACCGGAACTGGACAGCGTCTCTGGAAAGCTTCCATTGGACACCGAAGGAGTAAATCTCTCAGGTTCCCCAGACAGAGAAGCGTGCGGCAGGTGTATTCCGCTGCATCGTTTTCTCTGTTTTCTTGTCTGCCGTTTCGTCCGGGCTCGTAGCGCCAGTCTTCTGCGTTTTGCCCGCGTGTTTGTGCCCGCAAGGCTCAAACTAAGGGCGGATATGTCGAACCGTTGGGGGGCGATGCCGGTGTCGCCGGAACGCTACATCATCATAACCAATAACCCCGAGGTCGCGGCCTGTTGGACGCAGATCTCGGAGTGGGTGGACGGTAACGCGCGAGCGGTGCTCATACGCGCGCGCGGCCTTGTTCACCTGGGCCATCGTCTCCTGACCCACCCTCTGGCTGGGAGCGTGAAGCCGAACGAGAGTCCCTATCGGTCCGTAATCGTCTCACAGCACCCCGACACCACAATCGACTTTGACTCGCTGCGGATTATTGAGGGCGCCCTTGCCACCGTCGACAAGCTGGGGCCGCCTCGTTTCCGTACGATCCCGCCGAATGTAGACGCGGATTTTCAGCTGATCGATTACACGCTTATGCAGAGCGCAGTCGAGAGCTTGCACGTGTAGGATCTGTAGAGGAAGGGAGCATTGGGCAATGGCTGTTAGGGAATGCGACGTACTCATCATAGGCGCCGGCCCCGCGGGTCTCGCTGCGGCCTTGTACGCATCGCGCGCCAAGCTCAGCACGGTGGTGCTGGACAAGGGAACTCCGGGGGGACAGGTCCGCACCACCTGGTCGATGGAGAACTATCCCGGGTTCGCCCGAGGGATGACCGGCCCGGAGCTGATGGACCGCTTTGTCGACCACGCGAAAGAGTTTGGCGCCGAGATCGTCCGGGGCGATGTGGCGACAGTGAGCTTCGGAGGCGAACTCAAGATCGTGACGACCCAGAAGGGCGAGGAGTACCGGGCCCGGGCGGTCATCGTCGCGCCGGGCGCCGAACCGCGCACTTTGGGTCTGCCTGGCGAGCGGGAGCTGCGCGGCAAGGGGGTCTCCTACTGCGCCACGTGCGATGCCGACTTCTTTGAGGAGTTGGATGTCGTGGTGATAGGCAATGGCGACGCTGCCGTGGAAGAGGCTATGTACCTGACTAAGTTCGTGAACTCGGCCACCATGATCGTCGTGCATGACGAGGGCATTCTGGACGCCACGGCGATTATCCGCGATCGCGCCTTCAAGAACCCCAAGATGAAATGGGCCTGGAACTCCGTGGTGGAGGAGATACGAGGCGATGGGATCGTCGAATCGGTGGTTATCAAGAACATCAAGACCAACGAGCGGACTGAGCTCGAAGCCAACGGGGTCTTCGTGTTCGTGGGCACAGTCCCCAAGACTGACTTTCTAAAGGGCCATGTGGATATGGACAAACGGGGCTACGTAATAGCCAACGAGCTGATGGAGACGTCGGCGGACGGTGTGTACTGCGCCGGCGATGCGCGAGTCAAGTATCTGCGCCAGGTCATCACGGCGGCGGCGGACGGGGCCATTGCGGCGGTTGCCGCTGAGAAATACATCCATGAAGAAGAGGGTTTCCGTGAGATGGTATTGGATCGCGAAAACCCGGTCATGGTAGCTTTCTGGAGCCCCACTAGCCAGGTTTCGCTGGATTTCCTTCCTGCGGTGGAGCGCATCGCGGAGCAGCGCGCGGGCAAGCTGAACTTGGTCAAGATAGATATCTACAAGAATCAGCGCGTGGCCGGAAGATACGGGATCACTGAGGCTCCGACCATGGCATTCTTCCGCAAAGGGCAGTTGGTGGAGAAGGTGTGCTGGCCGACGAACGAGTCAGAGCTTGCTTCGGTGGCCGACAAGGTTATCGGCGGGTGAGGCCGTTGGCGGATAGGGTTGTCTTACGTGTGCGACGAAGGAGGTGAACTGGGATGCTTGAGGTGAACAAGGAGAACTTCGAAGCTGAAGTGCTCGCGGTTCCCGGGCCGGTGCTGGTGGATTTCTGGAGCACCAAGTGCGAGCCATGCGTGGCCCTGGTGCCCGAGGTTGAGGCGCTGGCAGAGAAGTACGGCGACAAGATCAAGTTCTGCAAGCTTAACGTGCTGGAGAACAGGCGTCTGTCCATAGGCCAGAAGGTGCTGGGCCTTCCCACCATAGCCATCTACAAGGGCGGCGAGAAGGTGGCGGAACTGACCAAAGACGATGCTACTTGCGCCAACATAGAGGCGATGATTAAGGAGCACGGGAGGTGAACGCAATGCGGTTGGAACTTGGCAAGATTCGCATCAAGGATGTCCAGTTCGGGTCCGAGACCCGGGTCGGCCAAGGCGTGCTCTACGTGGACCGGGCGGCGGTGGAAGGAATAGTCGGGGAGGACGAGAGGATCGCCAGTGTCAGTGTGGAGCTCGCTCGACCCGGCGAGGAGGTCCGGATAACCCCGGTCAAGGACGTAATTGAGCCGCGCGTTAAGGTGGCTGGCCCCGGAGGGGTCTTTCCGGGGATGGTCAGCAAGGTCGATACTGTCGGCGAGGGGCGCACTCATGTGCTCGCGGGCGCAGCGGTGGTCACCACCGGCAAGATCGTCGGGTTCCAGGAAGGGATCATCGACATGACAGGGCCGGGCGCGGAGTACACCCCGTTCTCCAGGCTGAACAACGTGGTACTGGTGTGCGAGCCCGTGGCGGGTCTGCCGCAGCACGAGCATGAGGCGGCAATCAGGATGGCCGGCCTGAAGGTCGCGGCCTACCTGGGCGAGGCAGGACGCGATGTGGAGCCTGACGAGGTCGATGCCTACGAGTGCCTGCCCTTGCTTGCGCAGGCGGCGGCGTATCCGGATCTGCCCAAGGTGGTGTACGTGTACATGCTCCAGAGCCAGGGGTTGATGCATGATACGTACGTATACGGGGTAGACGCTAAGAGGAGCCTGCCGACTCTCATATACCCTACGGAGGTAATGGACGGCGCCATCGTCTCGGGCAACTGCGTGTCGGCGTGCGACAAGAACACCACCTACCACCATCAGAACTCCCCGGTCATCCACGATCTGCTGGCGCGGCATGGACGCGACTTCAACTTCATCGGCGTGGTGATCACCAACGAGAACGTGACGCTGGCCGATAAGGAGAGATCGTCCAACTACACCGCGAAGCTCGTGGAGATGATGGGCGCGGATGGCGCGATCGTGTCGGAGGAAGGCTTTGGAAACCCCGATGCCGACCTCATAATGAACTGCACCAAGCTCGAGAAGAAGGGCATTCGCACAGTACTGGTCACCGATGAATACGCAGGTCAAGACGGTGCGTCGCAATCGCTCGCCGATGCGAACCCGCTTGCCGACGCGGTCGTCACAGCAGGGAACGCCAACGAGGTCATCACCTTGCCGCCCATGAAGAAGGTCATCGGGCATCCCGAGGCGGCCAATGTGATAGCGGGCGGCTGGGACGGATCACTGGCGGCCGATGGTTCGATTGCCGCCGAAATCCAGGTGATCACGGGCTGTACCAACGAGCTGGGATTCTCGCACCTTTCGGCACGGGAGATCTAGCGCCGAGGAGCAGCGGCACAAGCAGTACAGCAAATGCGAAAGGAGATACGGCAATGATTCTCAAGGGCAAGAAAATCATCGCCCTGGGCGACCGCGATGGGATCCCGGGCGGCGCCATTGAGGAGTGCGTCAAATCGGCCGGCGGAGAGATCATCTTCTCCGTCAGCGAGTGCTTTGTCTGAACGGCCGCCGGCGCCATGGACCTCGAGAACCAGGCCAGAGTGAAAGAGCTGGCCGAGAAGTACGGGGCTGAAAACGTAGTGGTCGTCATAGGAGGCGCCGAGGCAGAAGCCTCCGGCCTTACCGCCGAGACGGTCACAGCGGGCGACCCGACTTATGCAGGTCCTTTGGCGGGAGTCCAGTTGGGACTGAGCGTGTGGCACATTGTTGAAGACGATATCAAGGCAGAGATTGACCCCGCGGTATACGAGGATCAGGTCAGCATGATGGAGATGGTCCTCGACGTCGACGCGATCAAGGAGGAGGTTAGCACCATCCGCGAGCAGTACAGCAAGTACTAATCTGCAGCCGTTGCTGCTGTCAAGCGGAGTGTATGGGCTAATCCCTCTCAAGGGGGGAAAGCGTAATGACCAGGAAGATACGGGTTGTCCACTACCTCAATCAGTTCTTCGGGCAGATCGGGGGAGAGGACAAGGCCGGCATGCGCCCCATGGACAAGGCGGGCCATGTGGGACCCGGAATGGCGTTCGCCTCGGCCCTAGGAGATCAAGCTGAGATCGTCGGGACCGTCATATGCGGCGATACCTATTTCGGCGAAAATATGGAGACTGCCACGGCAGAGGTCGTGGACCTGATCGTGAAGTACGAGCCCGATCTGGTGATCGCGGGCCCGGCCTTCAACGCGGGACGTTACGGAACCGCCTGCGGCGCCGTGTGCGCGGCCGTGGCGGAGAAGCTCCAGATACCGGTGGTCACCGGGATGTACCGGGAGAACCCCGGTGTGGACATGTTCCGCAAACGCATACACATAGTGGAGACCGAGGGCAGCGCCGCCGGCATGAGGCGCGCTGTTCCCAAGATGGCCAAACTAGCGCTCAAGCTGGCGAAGGGCGAGCCGACGGATTCGGCGGCCGACGGGTACCTGACGCGTGGGATCCGTAAGAACTACTTCGCCGAGGAGCGCGGGTCGGCGCGCGCAGTGGAGATGCTCGTGCGCAAGCTGGGCGAGCAGGAGTTCGCAACTGAGTATCCGATGCCCCAGTTCGACCGGGTCGATCCAAACCCGGCGATCCGCGATATGTCGAAGGCCAAGATCGCGTTGGTCACATCGGGCGGCATCGTGCCAAAGGGTAACCCCGACCACATCGAGTCGTCGTCGGCGTCGAAGTACGGCAAGTACGACCTCGAAGGGGTCGACGCGCTCACAGCCGAGAGCCATCAGACTGCTCACGGCGGGTACGACCCAGTGTACGCCAATGAGAGCCCCGACCGCGTGTTGCCTGTGGACGTCATGCGCGATCTGGAGCGCGAGGGCTCAATCGGCGAGCTCTACCGCTACTACTACGCCACGGTGGGCAACGGCACATCGGTCGCCAACGCCAAGAAGTACGCGGCCGCGATCGCGAAGGAACTGGTCGAAGCCGAAGTGCAGGGCGTCATACTCACCAGCACCTGAGGCACTTGCACACGTTGCGGTGCAACGATGGTCAAAGAAATAGAGCGCGCGGGGATTCCCGTAGTGCATATGTGCACTGTTGTCCCCATTTCCCTCACGGTTGGCGCCAACAGGATTGTCCCCACGGTTGCGATCCCGCACCCGCTGGGCAACCCGGCGCTTGCGCCCCAGGAGGAGAAGCAACTCCGTCGTCGCCTTGTGCAGAGAGCGTTGGTCGCTCTCCAGACCGAGGTTGAAGGACAGGTCGTTTTCGAGAAGTAATGCGGCGACCCCATCGCCCCGGCGCGCCTTCGCTGCGTGCCGGGGCGGTGTGAGTCGAACTAGGAGGTGCCTGGATGGACTTCGCGGTCGTAAGAGGCGTGAGCTACGCGCTAGTGCACGCGCCGTCCCTCCTGGTCCACATGGGCACGACCCAGACTGTGGAGCGGGAGATCAACCCGGATTCCGAATACCTGAACCAGTTTCAGAAGCATTTGCGCTCCTACCAGGAGTGCGTGGCTTACCCTACCAACCAGGTCTACATCGGCAACATGACCCCAGTCCAGCTGGCCGCGGTGGACCGGCCATGGTTCGAGCGGCCAGTGGCCGATGCCTCGCGCTACGGCAAGTGGGGCGAGGTCATGCCGGAGGACGAATTCTACGGACTTATGAGGATTGCGGACAGCTTCAACCTGGTAGCCCTGGAGGAGTCGTTCGCCAAAGAGATCGCCGCAAGGCTCGCGGAGTCGCCGATATGGAACGATTCTGACGCTGCCCGCTTGGGCGATGGAATGCCGGCCGCGGAGGTTCAGGCCATACTGGACGGAGGCCGGGCCGAGCCGCTTTACGCGGGGGATCGGTTAGTGGGATGTGTCAAGGCGGCGCATGAACGCGATCGGGCTCTGACGGCTCATGTCATGGTGGAGAACCTGTCGACCAAGGCCTCAGGGGTTCTGGCTCTGAGGCATCTGATCAAGCTAAATGGCCTGGACGCTGGCGAGATAGACTACATTATTGAATGCTCCGAAGAGTCGTGCGGAGACATGAACCAGCGGGGCGGGGGCAACTTCGCCAAGGCCATCGGCGAGATGGCCGGGTGCAAGAGCGCTACCGGAAGCGATGTGCGTGGCTTCTGCGCCGCGCCTGCGCACGCCATGGTGTACGCGGCGAGCTTGGTGCAGTCGGGCGTGTTCCGTAATGTGGTTGTAGTCGCGGGCGGCGCCACTGCCAAGCTGGGCATGAACGGCCGCGACCACGTGAAGAAGGGTCTGCCCCTGCTCGAGGATGTGCTGGGCGCCTTCGCGATTCTGGTGTCGGCGAACGATGGAGTCAACCCTGTTGTGCGCACTGACGCAGTGGGCCGTCACACAATCGGGTCGGGATCGTCGCCGCAGGCGGTCATGACCGCGATTGTGCTCGACCCTTTGGAGCGCGTGGGGCTCAAGTTGGCCGAGGTCGACAAGTACTCGCCTGAGATGCAGAACCCCGAGATCACCGAGCCGGCGGGCGCGGGCGATGTGCCAAAGGCCAATTTCAAGATGATTGCGGCTCTCGCCGTAAAACGGGGAGAGATCGCCCGGACTGATATCGATTCATTCGTTGCCGAGCATGGTCTGCCGGGATTCGCTCCTACACAGGGCCACGTGCCTTCGGGTGTGCCGAGCATCGGCTACTTCCGTGATGAGATGCTGGCCGGCCGCATGCGGCGCGCGCAGATTATCGGCAAGGGTTCGCTTTTCTTGGGACGGATGACCAACTTGTTCGACGGGGTTTCGTTCTTGTTCGAGAAGAACGAGGGCAAGAAGGACGAAGAGAAGGAAGACAAGCGGGCAGAGGCGGGCGAACCTGAGTCCCGGGGCGAGCTCCGCAAGATCATGGCTGATGCCCTGCGTGAAGTGGCTCAGTCTCTCGTGAAGGAGTAGATCCTATGGGTAGAGATGCCGGGGCAAGGGCAAACGGGATGACGGCAGTAGCCGACCTCTTTCGCGAGATGGCCGAAGGGCTGGAGACTGGCCGGTTCGTTCGGAGACCGCGTGTGGGCTTGACTGTGCTCGGCAGTGAGCACGGCCCGGAAGAGATTGTGCGCGGCGCTGAGCTTGCGGCGCGCGCGAACGCCGATGTCCAGGTTGTGCTGGTCGGGCCGGCGGACCCCGACAACGCGCGCGGCCGGGGGCTTGCCGTGGTGTGGGCCGACGATGAGGCCGGGCAGTATGCTCGCATGGAGGAGCTGCTCGACAGCGGCGAGCTGGATGCGTGTGTTACCATGCACTATGCATTTCCGATAGGGGTATCGACGGTGGGCAGAGTGGTGACGCCCGGGCGCGGCCGGGAGATGTTCATCGCCACGACCACGGGCACGTCCGGGACCGACCGCGTGGAGAACATGGTGAAGAACGCGGTGTACGGCATCGCGGCAGCCAAGGCGTGCGGAGTGAGCCGGCCTAGTGTAGGAATCCTCAATGTGGACGGCGCGCGGCAAGTGGAACGGGCTCTGCGGAAGCTGGACGGCAACGGGTATGCTGTGCGGTTTGCCGAGTCGGCTCGAGCCGACGGCGGGGCCGTGATGCGCGGAAACGACTTGCTCATGGGTGTGCCAGACGTGATGGTATGCGATACCCTCACCGGTAACCTGCTGATGAAGGTGTTCTCGTCGTTCACGACAGGGGGAGACTACGAGGCGTCCGGCTATGGATACGGCCCTGGCGTGGGCGAAGGCTACGGACGGATAATCATGATCCTCTCAAGGGCTTCCGGCGCGCCTGTGGTAGCCGGGGCCATACGGTACGCTGCTGACCTGGCGCGTGGTGACTTGAAGGGCGTGGCGGAGGCCGAGTTCGCCGCGGCGCGGCGCGCGGGATGGCCGCGGCCGGGCGAGGCTGCGGGACAGCAGGCGACCGGCCGGCAGGCGGCCGTCGAGCAGGCGGCAGTCGAAGCCGAAGCTAGCCGCCTAGGTAGCGCAGGAATCGCTTCTCCGGCGGCGAAGGTAGTCACCCACGAGATCCCCGGCGTCGACATCCTGCAACTGGAGGACGCGGTGACGGCGTTGTGGGCCGCAGCGATCTACGCCGAAAGCGGGATGGGGTGCACCGGGCCCATCGTCATGGTGGCGCAGGAGGATACGGAGGCAGCCATGCGCGTGCTGCGCGAGAGGGGCTACCTGTAGATTTCCGTATCGTATGTCGCTCCTAGCGCAGGAGCGTGAGCTGCAATTGTCCCAGTTGGCGGTTGATGGGTTAGTGGACGGATCCTGCCCGCTAGCAACTACAGTTGCCGGTACCGGTAGGTGGCTCGCTGCGCTCCGCGCCAAAAGAGAGCGCGAGCGCTGCGAGCTTCTTTTTGTCTGGCCGAGCGCAAGTCCGTGTGGGCGTCAACCGGGAGATGGGACAGTGGAAAACTGTATCCGCGCTAGATTGGGCGAGGAGGTTGCGCGATGGACGCCGTCCAGTGGATCAAGACTCATCTTGCGCCCTCGAGGTGCACGTCCGACAAGTTCGTCTACGATGCGATGGAGTCACAGTCGGACTTCGGCCTTCCGGTGATCTACAGGGCTTTCGATCCGGGGAAGGCCTGGCACTGGGATGATCGTGGTTTCATCCTTGACTACCTGTTTGCTGTGTGTGGGCAGGGCCGGCGGCTCTTGGATTTCGGCCCCGGGGATGGGTGGCCATCGCTTCCGGTCGCGCCTTTTGCAGGGGAAGTAGTGGGGGTCGATGCTTCGGCCCGGCGGGTGGAGGTTTGCGCCGGCAATGCTGCACGCATGGGCATCTCCAATGCCAGTTTCGTACACGTTCCTGCCGCAGGTCCGCTTCCGTTTGTGGATGAGTCGTTCGATGGAGTCATCGCGGCCAGCTCGATTGAGCAGACGCCCGATCCCAAGGAGACGTTGCGGGAGATCCGCCGCGTGTTGCGCCCAGGGGGGCGCCTCCGGATGGGCTATGAGGGGCTCGGATGCTACCGGGGCGGCAAGGAACGGGAAGTGTGGCTGCTTGACATGGGTGAATCGTGTCGGATGATAGTCTACGATAGGCACATCGAGGACGAATGCGCCGACCAGTACGGACTGGACTTGGCGATGTCCGCGCGCGAACTTGCATCGTCGCTAACCGGCCAGGCCGGTGCCAACCCCAGATTAGTTCGGATCGAACATGTCACTGCGGATGCGCTTGACGCCCTGCGACCCGAGATTCTGGGGGCGTGGGTATGCACCTTGAGCCATCCATCGGGCGCGACGTACGTGAAGTGGCTCAGGGAGATCGGGTTCTCGGACGTTCGCCCGACGCACGGCGGAGGTCCGTTCGCGCGGGAGTTGTTCTCTCAGATGCTGCCCGAACGCAGGCCTGCGAGCCTGGAAGGCGTCACGGAACTGCTGAGCCCGCTGGTGCGCGTGGTCGTGGAAATGCCCGCGCCGGTTGAGATCGATCCCATGATAACGGCGGTCAAGTGAACGCCATGCGGAGCATGGCGATGCCACTGCGTGTTTGCGTGGCTGAGCGCGGTTGGCTGCATGCCCGGGCACGTGGCAAAAACTGAGGTGCGCTACTTTTGACAATAGGTACGAGCATGTGCTCACATTCGGACGCGAACGCTGCAAAAAGTGAGCACATGGCCCATCTATGCCCTTGTTCCCACTATTTATGGCCACGCTTTTGCCCTCCGGCGC
>DHON01000060.1:0-963 GCA_002409965.1 Firmicutes bacterium UBA5389 | reverse complement strand
TATGGTGGATTCATCCAGGGTCGTGCCTCTACTTGCTTGCATGTGCTCAATAATGAATGCACCTGTGTTCACTCTTGGACGTTATCCGCGAAACTTCCGTCAAAGAGCGGTGCGCCAGGACAAGCCTGACGCCTCCAGCGGGTGCGATTCCCGCTCCGGAAAGTAGCCACCCACCGGGAATCGAGCCTTGGACTTGCGACGGTAACGTAGCAGGCTAAGCGTAGGCAGAGCGACGACCGGGCTGTAACGCAAGTGGAGCGATTGAGCCTCGTGAGACGTATGATCCGGAGGCCGACAGGGCGAGGTTGCCGGAGACTCCGGCGGGGTCTGAGAGCACGGCATGGTCGGAAACGGGAGCGTTGAGGAACCTGGGAGGCCCGCCACGGTCTTGGCAAGGAGCAGAGTACGCCAACTGAAAGGATCATCCACATGGAGGCGGACGCCGGGGCGGGAGTCGGACTCGCTGATAGTACTCGGAGGCTGGGAAAGCTGGTCACATGGGGAAGCGACGAGGCAAGATCGCTTTGCGCAGGGGAACATCCTCTGCACCCAGAGGCAGGGATAGGATGTCAACGGAACTGAGCAGAATCGCGCAGAAACCAGCTGCGCGAGATCTTGGGGAGCCCGGCGCGGAAAATCCGCACGCCGGGTTCTGAGGGGGAAGAGGCACAAGTGCTATGCCGGCTTGGTGAGGGCACCGGCCCGAAAGGACCGGCAAACGGCGAGGCTCCACTAGCGGCTAAGGCGCGAGGCCTCTTTCTACCTACCCATCAACCATTGGTGCGATTCGCGACACATAGAGACCAAAGCGTTGTGAAAACCGGCGAATCCTAAAGGCCAGCTAAACCCGCTGTTGACAGCAACCTGCCAGCGTACAGCCGTATACATCCGTCGCGGGCAGTCGCGGACGGAGTCTCTGAAGATGGGCCGCTGCACTCTGCCCATCCTGGGCCGACCCCGAAA
>DHON01000108.1:18341-28303 GCA_002409965.1 Firmicutes bacterium UBA5389 | reverse complement strand
TGTGGGGCGTGCGGGCCGCGGGCGAGCGAATGGACTGCAGTTCCGGCCCATCTGAGTGGAGCGGGGGCACGGGGCCGGTGCGATGGGCGGTTGCTCTGGCTGCCGGATCCGTGATGATAGCATGTAGAGGGGCAGCGCGGCGCGCGGTTCCTCTGGCTGCCGAAACCAATGGATGGTAGTATGTACACAGGGCGCGATGCCGCGAATGCGATCGCGCGAGCGCGCTCGAACCTGCTGAGGGCGAGGGGACGAGAGGGATGAGCTCGGAAGGGGACGCGCACTACTGGCGGGATGAGGCATACGAGGCGCTGGCCGCTGCGGAGGTTATGCTGGACAACTGCCGATATTTGGAGAGCGGTTTCTTTTGCCATCTGGCGATGGAGAAGATGCTCAAGGCCGTGGTCGCTCAGGAAACGCGTCGTACGCCTCCGCGGATGCACGCGCTGTGGCGTCTGGCCGAGATTGCCGGAGTGGAGGATGATTTCACTTCCGCGCAAGTGGATACCATCGCGGATCTCTCTGTGTTTCAGGTGGAGGGGCGCTATCCGACTGACAGGAGGGCATTGCTCGACGCCAACCCGCCGGAGAGGTTCAAGGACCTGTACGACAGAACAAAGGGGGCTCTGTCATGTCTGAACTCCCACCTGAAGTAGCCGAGGCGGTGGGTGCCTTCATCAGGGCGCTGCAGGCCAGAATCCCCATTGATCGGGTTATCCTGTTCGGGTCCTACGTCCACGGTACGGCCATCGACGAGAGCGACATCGACATTGCGGTGGTGTCGTCGGCCTTCGGCGGCAACGCCTGGGACGACCGGCGCCTTCTATTTGATACTGTCATTGCGGCGCGGTTGGACTCGCGTCTGGAGCCGCATCCGCTCTCGCCTCGCGACTGCCAGATGCCGTCTAGCTGGGTGAAGACGGAGATACTGGAGAAGGGAATCGTCTTGTTCTCCGGCGATGGTCGGCGCGAGGAGTAGCTGATGAGTGCAGGGATCGGCATCGGACCGCCGTCTGCCGGTCACCGAAAGTATGCCGAAATGGGTACCGAGATGGATTACGAAAAGGAAAGGCCCCGCTGCGGCGGGGCCTACATTCATCCACTCTCTGTGGTCCGCTCACTCTCTATCGTCCATCCGCTGTCCGTCCACTTCAGCTATGCGCTTGAGCTATGCGCCTTGGCTCTTGTGCGGAAAGTTGCGTATCAGCACTATCGGTGTTCCCGCATCGGCCGAACCTGCCGCCAGGTCGGCCATGGTGGCCAGGATGCCGGTGATCCTGCGCGGAGTGGTGCCCAGGCTGTCGCGGGACGGTGGACGCGTGGCGAGTTCCTTGGCGATTTCTTCGCGCGAACGCCCTTGCCTGAACATGGTTTCGACGAGCAGTTTGAGCTTCGTCCCCTGGCGCAGCGATGCCTTTCGTAGGCCGGCGCTGCATCCAATGGACGGGTATGGGTCCGCAAGCTCGTAGATGCCCGTGTCCGGGTCTTTGTAGGCACCGTCTCCGAAGATCAGAACCTCGATATCCTTGCCGGTTGCTTCCTCGACTCGATTCTTGATCGTATCGCACACATCGTCTGCATTGTCGGGCAGGAGTTTCAGGATCCCGGCTTCGAGGTCCGACACATTGGATCCAATCACTCCCCACGGCCCGGGCCCAACGTCTTTGACGGTCAGCATAGGCGTTTTGGTGCCGAACGACAGGAAAAGGTTCTTCAGCGATTCGCGTTCGTGCACCGCGCCGATGACTATCCCGTCGATGTGGCCGTAGTTGAACACCGCCAGCGGGTTGTTGGTGTAGAGGATCTCGCACTTGGCGCCTTCGGCCTCAATGGCCTTGGCATACATGCGCGCGTAGTCGATTCCGGTGATGGGGTGGGGGAAAAGCCTGTCTCCGATTTCGCCGAGAGTGATCACGTCCCGCGCGTCATACAGGGCAAGCCTATCGCTGTATGGATAGACATGCGGCTTCGCCGTGCCCTCCAGGAGCCCGGCAGCGTCCACAATGGCGATCTCGCGGGTTTGCAGGTCCACTGCGGCTACGAGAGCTCCATCGGCTTCGCTGTCGCTGGCTATGCGGAGGACCTTCTCTGCGGTGCCCGGCATGTCTTCAAATGTCACTTCCACGACCAGGTGGCGCCCCTGCGGGTCGTGGAGGGTTATGTCGGCGATGCCTTTTCCCGTTATCTTGCGTATGGCCGTCACCGTGAACCCCAGCTCCTGGAACTTCAGAGCGGCCAGAATCTCTCTAATAAGCACGTTCATCTGAGGAGTGTTGCCTCTCACCTCGAGCAGGCTCCCGAGGGTTTTCTTCAGACGAAACCGGCTACTGGCGAAGTCCTCGTCCATCACCTGGTTTCCGACTTCATCGTACGGGACGCTGAGCTGGACAACGACTTTCCCGCGCCGGACGGCTCGGGCTATGGCCGACAAGACTAGTACGAAGCGGTTTCGGCTCACGATGGGGCTTATCACCGCCAAAGTGCCCTCTTCGCCCACGGAGAGCTTGCATCGGAGGTCTTGCACCAGCTCGTCCACGGTCACATACCGGTTCTGTGAGCGGGCGACGACGGCCTCTGTGACGCAGACTATGTCGCCGTCCTGGACAGTGTCTTTGACAGTGTCCAGCGTAATCTCCACGATGTCGTCAGTCGGCATGATCAAGCCGGTCTTGAGTCCAACCAGAGCCACTCCTGCATGCTTCGGCAGGTCAAAACTCACAGGGCTCACTTCCCTTCAATGGGGCTTGCGTGCACACAACAACTTTTATTATCGCACAAGTGATCCAGGATCACAACCCAGGAATTCCCCAGAAACTGCCTAGCGAGTGCCCGCAGCCATTTGCCGATCACCGCGCCGATCAGCGAGTGGCCCGTTCCGCCCGGTCGCGCGCAGAGAGCTTGTCGATCCTCCGGTACACAGTATTGCGCGAAACGCCGAGCTCGCGGGCTACGCGGCTGATGTTGCCTCCGTGTTTCTGCATCAGAGCCAGCAGATGCTCCTGCTCGCGCTGCTGGAGCAGCCGGCGCATGCGGCGCCTCTCGTCCGCGAAGTCGGCGAACCGTGCCGCCGGCGCAGTCTCCTGCCCAGCCGCCTGCCCAGCCGCCTGCCAAGCCGCCGGAGCAACCGCCGGCGCCGGGCGTTCGGCATCGGCGTGAGGGCTCAGGATCTCTTCCGGCACGTGCTGCAGCCCGATTCTGCCGTCTGTCGCAATGCTCACCATGCGCTCAACCACATTCTGCAGTTCGCGCACGTTGCCCGGCCAGTCGTAGCCCATCAGACATTCCACAACGCGCGGATCCACCTCGTGCACTTCCGAGCCGAGCCTGCTGCCTGTCTTGGCTAGGAAGAAGTCGAACAGCAGCGGTATGTCGTCTGGCCGCTCACGCAGCGGGGGCAGCTGGATCTGGATCACGTTGAGTCTGTAGTAGAGGTCCTGCCTGAAACTGCCTCTGGCCACCGCCTGCAGCAAGTCTTTGTTGGTAGCGCTGATCACCCGCACGTCCAGCTGGGTGACGGCGCTGCCGCCAATTCGGATGACACGCTTGTCCTGCAGGACACGGTGCAAAGCCACCTGCTGTTCGAGGGGCATGTCGCCGATCTCGTCAAGGAACAGGGTTCCGCCGGAGGCCAGCTCGAACTTGCCTGGGCGCCCGCCGCGCGCAGCGCCCGTGAAAGCTCCCTCCTCATACCCGAACAGCTCGCTTCCAACGAGTTCGCGGGGGATGGCGCCGCAGTTGACTGGGACGAATGGCCTGTCCACCCGGCGACTGCGGTTATGTATGGCCTGAGCGATCATCTCCTTGCCAGTGCCGCTCTCTCCGCATATCAGCACATTGCTGTCGCTTTGGGAGGCGATGGAGGCAAGTTCCACCGCCCGGCGCAGCTTCTCCTCGTTCCCCAGGATGTCTTCGAACCTGAAGGTCGCGTATGACCCGCTGTACCTGCTGATTAGCTTGGTTATTCGCTTTGACGGGTTGAGCGAGATGACGCCGCCGCTGATATTGCCTTCGTCGTCGTGAATGGGTTTAGCAGCCACCAGGCAATGCACGGGCCCGCCGCGGGTCTTCAGCGTCATCTCGATATCATCGAAAGGCTTGCCGATCCCCAACATCTGTGTGAAGTAGTGGGGCTTGTTCACCAGTTCGTAGATTGGTTCTGTGTATGGCCCGCCCGGCTCGGCCGCAGCCATCGGCGCCCCCAGGATCCCTTCGGCCACCGGGTTAGCGCGCTGTGCAATGCCGCGGTCGTCTACAAGCAGTATTCCGTCTGAAGTGATCAAGAACATCTTGTTGAGGTTGTCGTTGAGCAACGTGAGCTGGCGCATTTTGGCATTGATGCGCATCTGCGCCCGGACGGCTTCCGCTGCCGCCACCACCATTCCAAGCGTATGGGCGTGCGTGCGAGTGGAGGGGCCCGACATCTGCAGCGCCCCGACTATCTGCCCTTGCTCGCCGAGGATGGGCGCCGCAGAGCATGTCCAGGTGTGAAAGCGCTCGCAGTAGTGCTCGTAGCCTGAAATCTGCAGGGGACTCGCAGATGCCAGGGCGGTGCCGATTCCATTAGTGCCAACGTGGTGTTCGGCCCAGCTCGACCCGGGCACGAGGTTGACGAGACCGGCGCGTCGTAGGGCGTCTTCATCGCCAAGCACGTCCATCGCTTGCCCCTGTTCGTCGGCCAGGATCACGATGAAGCCTGACCCAGCCACGAACCTGTACAGGCTGGACATGAAAGGGCGCGCCACTTCGATCAAGTCGCGGTGGCTCTCGCGCAGCGCGTCTACGCCGGCCCGGCCCATCGACAGGCGACCCAGCGCGTCCTTCGGGTCGACCAGGGCCTCCTTTGATCGCCTCCATGAGGCGGCAACCTCAGGACGGAGAGCCGACGAATCAACGTCCCCTGTGTTCACAAAGTTTCGCCACGCCTCGGCAATTCGCGGTTGTTGCGTGAGCTCGGAAGTCATGGGAAAGCCGCCTTTCTTTCTGTTTCACACTTGGATTGTCCCTCGCGGCCTTCAGCCCCAATGATGTGAAGGCCATCGCCAGCCCCAGCAATAGTGTACCACAAACGTACCGAAAGCGTACCATCGCATCAACGCTGGCGTGACGTCAACGGTACAGAGTGGCGCAACAGGACTGCCGCGCGCAGGGCGAAGGCGCGCGGCGCGGCCCAGCGTGCGGCCCAGCGTGCGGCCCAGCGTGCGGCCTGCCGTATTGCACGGCGTGTGGTGTCGTGTGGAACGTTGGCATGGAACTTGCGATATGTTCCATTCCGTGGGCCGATATGAGGGCCACTTACGAGAAAGGGAGGATCTAGCCATGCAAAAGCCTATGGACAGGTATTACAAGCTGTTCATCGACGGGAAGTGGGTAGACGGTAAGGAAGGCAAGACGTTCGACACGTATTGCCCGGCCAACGGGGAGTTGCTTGCCACGTGTGTAGACGCGGGCAAGGAGGACGTGGACCTCGCCGTTCAGGCGGCGTGGAAGGCCTTTGATAGCTGGAAGAACACGAGTCCTGTGGAGAGGGCCGCGATCCTGCTGAAGATCGCCGATCTCATCGACGCCAACGCGGAGAAACTGGCCATCGTTGAGACCATGGACAACGGCAAGCCGATACGTGAAACAATGGCGGTGGACGTACCACTGGCGTCTGACCACTTCCGCTACTTCGCTGGCGCCATCCGGGCCGAGGAAGGCACGGCGGTGATGATCGACAAGGATCACATGAGCATCATCCTGAGCGAACCCATTGGAGTTGTGGGCCAGATAGTCCCGTGGAACTTCCCGTTCCTCATGGCGGCCTGGAAGATCGCGCCGGCGCTCGCTGCAGGTTGCGCCGTGGTGATCAAGCCGTCTTCAACAACGCCCCTCGCCACGCTGGAATTCGCGAAACTGCTTCAGGAAGCAGTCCCGCCGGGAGTCGTCAACGTGGTCACTGGTCGCGGTTCCACCACCGGCGAATACATGCTGAGCCATCCGGGCTTCAGGAAACTGGCGTTCACCGGCTCAACTGAGGTCGGATACAGCATCGCGCGGGCCGCAGCCGACAAACTCATTCCTGCAACCCTCGAACTGGGCGGCAAGTCGGTCAACATCTACTTCCCCGATTGTCAGTGGGACAGGGCCATCGAAGGAGTGCAGATCGGCATCCTGTTCAACCAGGGCCAGGTGTGCTGCGCAGGCTCGCGCGTTTTCGTGCATGAAGACATATACGACAAGTTCGTCGCGGAGTGCGTGACTGCGTTCAACAAGGTGAAAGTGGGCCTGCCGTGGGAGAAGGACACCATCATGGGTTCGCAGATCAACGAGACTCAGCTCAAGAAGATTCTGTCGTACATCGAGATAGGCAAGAAGGAAGGTGCCTGCGTGGCCTGCGGCGGCGAGCGGGTCGTCCAGGGCGAACTGGCCAAGGGGGCTTTCATGAAGCCCACCATCCTTGCCGATGTCACCAACAACATGAGAGTGGCGCAGGAAGAGATATTCGGGCCTGTGGCGTGCTTCATCAAGTTCCGCGATGAAGACGAGGTTATCAAGATGGCCAACGATAACGAGTATGGACTGGGCGGCGCTGTGTGGACGCGGGACATCAACCGCGCGCTTCGCGTTGCCAGAGCTATCGAGACCGGGCGGATGTGGATCAACGACTACAACAACCTGCCGGCCCACGCCCCGTTCGGCGGATACAAGAAGTCCGGAATAGGCAGGGAGACCCACAAGATGATGCTGGCTCACTACACGCAGAAGAAGAACATCTTCATCAGTATGTCCGAGGCCAAGTCCGGCATGTACTAGACTGCATGCGCCGGCTGGGCTTGTGTGAGCTGAGCATGTAGTGTGATTCGGGCGCGATTCCACGCGCGGAGCCAAGGTCTAGCGGGGTTGAGCTGGTCCGGCGGCCCTGTTCGTTCCCATGCAGAAGCGCAGAAACGGATGGGGTTGTCGGGCTGGCGTCTTTCAGTGGAGCCTTCTAGAGCTTGCTTAAGTCATCCACCCACGCCAGCGAATTGGCGTAGGCCTCGGCGAGAAACGCCTGGTGGATTCGGAGAGCCGGCGCCACGGTCTCCACCTGGTCCCATTGCGCGCCTTCATACGCCGTCACCACTTGCAGCACGGGCAGGAACGGGTTGGGTTCGCCGAGCAGCGCCGCACGTGTGTCTTCCGTGAGCGGGAGCAGATCCACAACCTGACTCATGGGGCGGTCGAGCAACGCGTCCATCAGCGAAAGCAGTCCGGTGAGGAAAAGCTCGGAGGCTCGCCCCGAGAGGCCTGCAGGCACCGCCAGAAGCTCGGCCATTCGCGCCCGCACGATGGCGGCATCGGCCAGAGCTCGGGGCTTGTCCCCGGGAAGCCCCGTCACGGTGAGCACCGAGATCCACCGGCGAACCTCGGCGATCCCCATGAGCACGAGGGCGTGTTTGATCGATGTAACTCGGCTGCGAAGCCCGAACGCCGCCGAGTTCACCACGCGTAGCAGCCGGTATGAGAGCGACACATCGCGCGAGATAATGGATGCCAGCGCATCGAAATCGGGCGCTGGCTCGTGCACCTTGCGCAGCAGCTGGAAACTGGCAAGAGCATCGGGGGGAATATCGGCGGCCTTTGCGACTTCGGGGCGACTTAGGAAGTTGCCCTGAAAGAGGCGGTATCCATGTCTCACTGCCAGCTGGAATTCGTCACGAGTTGAGACCTTCTCAGCCAGGAAAACGGTGCCAGGCCTCGCCGCAGTCGTCCGGGGAATCAGAGCGCGCTGCGACTTTGATGCCAGCGTGAAGTCGACCTTGATGATGTCGGCAAGCTTCAGAAAGGGTTCGAGATGCGGTTGGCCTGTGTAGTCATCGAGCGCTATTCGAAAACCCTGTTCCTTGAGGTGCGCGAGCGCGTTGAGCGTCTCAGGACTGGGCGTGGTCGTCTCCAGCACTTCCACCACCACAGTCTCAGGTGGAAACAAGGAGGCGACTCCGTCTTCCAGCAGCTTCTGGGTGAAGTTGACGTGCACCGGCTTCCCGCCGCTCAGCCGATCCATGCCTATGGCGATGAAGGAATTGACCAGGAGCGCCAAAGACGCGTAGTCCAGATCCCCGCATGAGCACGCATCATCCAGGCTCGAACGGAACAGGAGTTCGTGAGCTGCGACATTGAGGTTCGTGTCGTATATGGGTTGCCGCGCAACGTAGACATCCATGAAAACCCATCCTTCCACCCATCGCCTGTTGAATTCATCGAATTTGGCGATAATCCTTCTTGCGTACTCCATAAGAAGGCGCACATTGTGTCGAATAGTCGCCTGCCGGTGCCAGCGGGGGGGTGAGTTTGAAAATGGAACGGGATTCGTATAGTATTGAACCGAGCGGTCGGGTACAGGCTGCCCGATGCCAAGCCGCCTTCATGTCGAGCGGGAGGTGTGGTTGTTGCCCTATTGCCCTGAGTGTGGAGCCCAGTTTGACGCGGGCTCCAAGTTCTGTAGCGCCTGCGGCGCGCAGTTGGAGAGGATGAGTGCCTCGAGCCAGCCGAGCCGGGCTCAACAGCCGGAGCAGACATTATGGGAAGGAAGGCCCTATCTGAAGGAGCCCACGAAGAATATCAGGTACACTCTGACTAGTCAGCGCCTGATTATTCAGGCAGGCCTGCTCGGACGGAGGGAAGAGCAGATCGACCTGGGGCGAGTCAAGGACATTCGCCTTACACAGGGCCTCTCAGACCGGATGATGGGGATAGGGCAGATCGAGGTGCTCTCCACTGATCCGTCGACTCCATCCTTTCGGTTGATGGGGGTGAAGGATCCACAGAGAGTGCGCGATCTGATCTGGAACGCCGTCAACGAGCGCCGAAGGGCCATGGGGATACGCTCGCGCGAGCTGCTATGACCGGTCCGCGGCTCACTTGCTCTGGGCGAACTCCTCGCGCGTGATGCCCATGATGATAACATCCCAGTAGCGTCCGTTGTAGAACCGCTGCTCCCTGACGCGGCCTTCCTCTTTGAACCCACATTTCGCGTAGCACCTGTAGCCGCGTTCGTTGTAATCGAACACAGTCAGGTTGACTTTGTGCATGTTGAGGAAGTCGAAGGCGAAGCCCAGAGCAAGCTGTATGGCTTCGGCCCCCAGTCCCTTGCCGAGCAGGTCTTCGCGGCCAATCACTATCCCGAGTTCCGAGTGGCGGTCGCGCCAGCTTATCCCGTGAAAGCCCACCGACCCTATGTACTCCATACCGGGATCATCGCGGAGCGCGATGACGAAGATCCCCTCGTTGGGCGCGCCCTTCTTGGTCAACTGCCTCTCCACGAAGGCGGTCGTCTCCTCAAGCGATTGCGGGAACATCACAAAGCCAAGGTACTTCGTTATCTCCTCGTTGCCGACCCACCTCTGAATGGGTCCGACATCCTCTCTGCGGAATTCGCGCAACACTATTCGTTTCCCATAGATCACAGGTATCGCCTCACTCTCTTGCTGAATAATGGGACCATAATATCACGTGCGCTCTTCTTCGGTCTATACTTGTGCCGCTGATGGACAGGACCTGCTTCATAATGCCCTATTCGGTCAGGGACACGTTGGCGTTGGGGTGTACCGCGCTGGCCGGGCCGTTGGCGCCGACTGCCGCGTCCGCGCCGACTGGGCCAGACCCGGCGGAGGCTCTGAGCGCCCTGAGCGATGGAAGTGGACAGCGGAATCGCAGATAGGACAAGGGTGGACTGAACGGCTGAGATTCGCCCCATCATGTCGAGAGGCGTGGCCTTCTGCACAGGGCCCCGTCAAGGTCGTGCTGACCCTGCAGACCGCATGTCTTGGCCGCTCATGTGACTCGCGGATGGTCGCGGGCGCGGTCGCGGGCGCGGGCGCGGTCGAAAAGCGCCTAGCGCTGGGCCGAGACTGAAGCGCGACCGAGACACGGCGGCCTGAAAGGCCGCATAGTCGGCCTGTTGAGCTTACCCCCGCCTTCCTGCTTCCCGAAATCGCGGCCACTCC
>DHON01000108.1:0-18130 GCA_002409965.1 Firmicutes bacterium UBA5389 | reverse complement strand
TTGAGCAGGCTGCGTATGGCACAAACTGGGATGCTCATTTTTTGACGGAAGTTTCGCGGATAATGTCCAAAAGTGAACACAGGTGCATTCATTATTGAGCACATGCAAGCAGGTAGAGGCAAAACCCTGGAGGAATCCACCACAAAACCGATACCTGCTATCAGGTTATGGGAATTCGCGAGCTGGAGGCGCGCCGGAAGGCAAAAGCGTGGCTGTAAATGGTGGCAACAAGGGTATATATGGGCCATATGCTCACTTTTTGCAACGTTCGCGTCCGAATGTGAGCACATGGCCCGTACCTTTTGTCAAAAACAGCGCACCCCAGTTCTTGCCACGCGCCCGGGCATGCAGCCAACCGCGCTCAGCCACGCAAACACGCAAAGGACGACCCTAACGAGGTCCCGGCCTTCTGCACCAAAGTAGTGAAGCCCGTGCTCGCGAAGGGCACTGCGAAACCTATCACTGACAGGTAGGCGATTGTTGCAGGCACGCTGCCCGCATCGATCGGCGAATACGCCCGCGAACGGCCCGAGCACGATGTTTGGCACCATGTTGACTGCCAGAATGGTCCCCATCATCAGTGTCAAGCCAGTCATCGCCAGTATCATCCATGCATGCGCCAGTGAGTCCACCGAGTCGCTTGTTGCCGCATCTCGCATAGTGTCCTTTCTCGCCGATGCTGTGTTGTCCAAGTCCACTATTGAGGGAATCCGCCCGGGCCACGCCGGCCATCTGGCCGGGGGGGCGGGGCGAGTGCACTGGCGGGCACAGGGAGACAAGAGGTATGATGAGACTGGAAGACGAACAGTAGGCACAAGAATGACGAGTCCACGGATGTGCTATGGGCATTTGGGGGCGGAACGATGACGACAGGACTAGACGCGTTCAAGCTGAAGGTGTTGGCAATGGGCCTTATGCTCCTGGACCACATCTACTACTTCATTCCCGGCACTCCCATCTGGTTCACGTGGCTGGGACGCACCGTTGCGCCGATCTTCCTCTTCTTCGTGGTGGAGGGGTTCTACCATACCCGGAGCAGGTTGCGCTACACGCTCAGGATGTTCATGTGGGCCGGCATCATGTTCGCAGGGACGCGCGTGATCATGCATCGCTTCCCGCCGGTTCATACGCCCATCGTCAACAACATCTTTCTCTCACTGGCTCTCTCGCTCTGCCTGATGAGCGTGATCGAGTGGACGCGCGCCACAGGTAACCGCGGCCTCGGTGTGCCGGCGGCGATTGCCGTGGGCTTTCTCTCTCTGTTCAGCGAGGCCAGCTTGTACGGGATTGGCCTCACCCTGGTCTTCTACCTGTTCCGTGGCGAACGACGCAGGATGAGTGTGGCGTACGTTCTGGTGTCGCTGGCGATGTGGCTGCCGTTGTCGCTGCCGCCTGTGGGGCCCGGGATCAGTCTGGAACAGCTGCTCTACCGTAACTACCAGTGGATGATGGTCTTCTCAATTCCGTTTATCCTCATGTACAACGGCCAGCGCGGGCCGAAGAACAACTTCACCAAGTATCTGTTCTATGCGTTCTACCCAGCGCACGTGTGGGCGCTGTATCTCATCGGGCGGGCGATAGCGCTCGACGGGTGGCGATAGCGTTCGACGGGTGGCGACAGCGCTCGACGGGTGGCGATAGCGCTCGGCGCGCCCGCGGCAGTCTCCTGGCGGCTACCAAATCGCCAGCGCGGCAACGCCGAGCGCCATTGCCGCCGCCGCCGTGCAGCGCCGCACGCGAGAGCGATGGTCTCCTTCCAGCAGAAGCTGGCTTCCTGCCAGAGTTCCCAGGAGAATGCTGATCTCTCGGGTCGGAGCTACGTAGGTCACCGGCGACACAGCCAGCGCCGACAGGACCATCATGTACGACACTGGCGACAGGGCGCCGACGATCATGGCCGGCTTGCGCTGATCCCGCCACGCTTCGGCGAGCGATGCGCGCCTGGCGGGGGTGAGGAGGAACCAGGGGGCCATCATGATGAAGCGTCCAAGGCATGTTCCCCATTCCAGGAAGAGAGGACTCACTCCTCCCAGAGAGAGCGCGCGCTTGTCCCACAGGGTGTAGGCGGCTATGAACACGCCGGTGAGAAGCCCATAGTAGATCGCGGCGCCTTGCCCAGCGGCTGCATGCCCGGCGGCTGCATGTCCAGCGACTGCATGCCCGGCGGCTGCATGTCCAGCGACTGCATGCCCGGCGGCTGCGGGATGAGGTCTGGAGGCCGTTGTCTGCCCGGCTGCCGTCCGCTCGCTGCCTGGGGCTGCGTCAATCCCGTTACCGGCTTCGCCGCCGCTGGCCAGGAAGAAAGCCCCGCCCGCGATGAGCAGCGCCCCCATGAATGCCTGGATAGACGGACGCTCTCCGTACAGGATGATCGCCAGGATACTGGAGACGAGCGGGCCTGTGCCTCGGGCCAGGGGATACACCAACGACAGATCCCCGCACTGATAGCCCTTCTGAAGGCTGGCGAAGTACGCCATGTGCAGCACCGAACTGCCGGCGATGTGGATGATGGCTGTGACGACCGACCCTTCCGGAGCAATGGCTCGCCCAGATAGCATTAGCCAGATGCCCAGCGGCGACCAGAACACGGTGCCGCACACTGCGACCATGAACACATAGGCGATTCCACCGTTGGACTTCTTAGCGGCCAGGTTCCAGGTTGCGTGTACCACCGCTGAGCCCAGGACGAGAGCCAACGCGGATCCTGTCACTTCATTGCCTCCCAATCACCCTGCTGCGACTCGCCCCTAAGACTTACGCCAAAACCCCGGCACTAACAGGCTGAGGACTGTGTACACCTCCAGCCTGCCTACGAGCATGCAGAAGGAGAGTAGCCATTTGCCTACAGACGGGATGGCCGAGTAGTTGGACGCCGGCCCCACTAGCCCGAACCCCGGACCGATGTTGCCCAGAGTGGCCGCCACCGATCCCACGGCGCTCATGAAATCCAAGCCCATGGCCGACATGGCCAGCATCGACAGTAGGAACACCGACAGGTACAGGATGACGAAGGCCAGCACCGCGCTGGACACTTCCTCAGGCACAGCCTTGCCGTTCAGCCTGACCACGGTGACTCGCCGTGGGTAGACGGCTTTCCTGAGTTCCATGATGGAATGCTTCGCCAGCACGTTCATCCGGACCACTTTGATCGCTCCGCCGGTGGATCCCCCGCAACCGCCAATGAACATCAACAGTAGCAGGATCGCCCGGCTGAGCGGAGGCCATATGTCGTAGTTGACGGTGGTGAAGCCGGTCGTCGTGATCACCGACACCACCTGAAACGATGAATGTCGGAGCGTATCGGCCAGGCTGTACTTGGCCTGCGCCACAAGATCCAGCGATATCAAGGCCACCGCCGCCAGCACGATTCCGGCGTAGGTACGGAGTTCATCATCTTTCGAGATGGGCTTGAAGTTGCCGCGAAGCGCCCGGTAGTGCAGGGTGAAGTTCATACCTGCCAAGAACATGAAGGCTGTGACGGTGAGATGTATTGCCGGCGAATTCCACGCCTCCAGGCTGTTGTTTGCCGTGGAGAATCCGCCTGTGGCCACGGTTCCGAACGTGTGAATCACCGCGTCGAACAGCGGCATCCCAAAGAGACGCAGGAGAATGGCCTCGCCCACGGTGAGCAGGATGTAGATGCCCCACAGCCGCCGCGCTGTCTCGCGGATTCTCGGTTCCAGGCGGTCGGGCAGCGGGCCGGGAACCTCGGCCCGGAATAGCTGAGAGCCTCCAACCTGCAGGCCGGGCAGGAGCGCGATGGAGAGCACTACAATTCCCATGCCGCCGAGCCAGTGGAGGAAGGATCTCCAAAACAGGATCGCGTGGGACTGCGCTTCCACGTCCAACAGGACCGTAGCTCCGGTCGTGGTGAGCCCGGACATGGTCTCGAAAACTGCATCGGCCGGCGTGCCCAAGGACCCGGCCAGAAGAAACGGCAGGGCGCCGAAGAGCGCGCATGCCGTCCACCCCAGTGTGGTAATGGCCATGCCTTCTCGATTGCCTATGCGCCCGTTGGTTCTGGGAACCGACAACAGCGTCCCGGCGATGCCGGCGGCTGCAGTTACTGCCGCCGAGATGAGGAAGGCCGCCCAGTCGGACTCGTCGAACAGAAGCGACACCGCAGTCGGCGCCAGCATCAAGACGCCAAATACTGCAACAATGCGTGAAACCGAGCCAATGATCGACTTGATGTTCAATGCATACGCCTCTATCGCAGCTCGAACAGGCGAGCTGTTTCTTCTCTCGCTGATTCCGCTGTGAACACGATTACGTGGTCGCCCGGGAGTATCCTGGTGTCGCCGCGAGGCACGATGACCTGCCCGGCGCGGACTAGCACGCCGATGACTGCGCCTGCCGGCACCCCCAAATCACGCAGGGGAATGCGACATGCAGGGCACTCCTCTGTAGCCAGCACCTCCAGCACTTCCGCCTGGGCCTCCTTGAGCAGCGCGAGCGAGAGCACATGGTCGCCGCGGATGATCTTGAGTATGGTCGCGGCGGCGCTCACCCTTGGCACGACCGTGGCATCAAGATCCATGGGTCCGGTGAAGGGCAGATACTCGGTGCGTTTGAGGGACACCACCACGCGAGGTACGCCCATGCGCTTCAGAAGATAGCCTGTCAGCAGATTGGACTGGTCGTTGTCGCCTACTACCGCGACTGCATCGGAGGCTTCGGCATTCTCGTCTTGCAGGACTTCAAGATCGGACGAGTCGCCCTGAATAACGGTGAGCCGGGGGAACGCTTCGGCGAGCGTTCTGCACCTTTCGGGATCTTTCTCAAATACCTTAAGCTGCACGCCGTGGGCGGCCAGAGGCTCTGTCGCCCGTGCAAGGTAGTAGCCGATGCTGGATCCTCCGATTATGCTGATTGATCGCAGACGTGTAGCTTCGCGCCCTGCCCGCCAACCAAATACGCTGGGCACTCCTCGGCGGCCCACCACGAACACCTTGTCGCCGGGGAGAATGGTGGTATCGCCTCTGGGTATCAGCACATCGCCGTTGCGCAGAATTGCGACTAGCGTTGCGGTGGCGATGTTCAGCTCGCGGACGTGGGCGCGGGCCACCGGCGAGTCGGGTTCAACAGTGTACGACAGGATCTGCACCTTGCCTCCGGCCAGGTAATCGAACTCGGAGGAATCGGGGTTCTTGATCAGACGGGCTATCTCCGATGCGGCCTGGTGGTCGGGGTTGATGGTCACATCTACGCCTGGGTATGTGCCGTCAGGGGAGAGGGCCAGGTCAGTGTCGTACTCAGGGTCGCGCACCCGCGCGATGGTTGTGTGCGCTCCGGCCTGCTTGGCCAGCATGCACGCGAGCATGTTCACCTCGTCTGTTTCTGTGACGGCTATAACCAGCGAGGCGCCGGACACCCCGGCCTGCTCCAGAACTCGCACAGAGGCGCCGTTTCCGCGGATAGCCAGAACGTCCAGGTTGCGCTCGATTTCGACCAGACGCTCGGCGGCGCGGTCGATCACCACTACATCGCGGTTTTCCTGACATATGCGGCAGGCAAGCTCAAAGCCGAGCTTGCCGGCTCCAACAATGATGACTCTCGTCTCATATCACTCCAGACTGGCCCACACTCAGCGCAACACGCTGTGGCTGGCGCTCGAGAAAAGTATTTGACGCCCGATGCCGGTTGTCCTGCATCTGCCCCCTGCGAACGAGATCGCCATTCACTGATATAATACCGAATAGGAGTAGCTCATCGAGTCGAGGCGGTGTTCGAAATAGGAAGACACGAGGAACGCAGATCCGAGGCAAGGCCCAAGGCGCGGCCCAAGGCGCGGCGCAAGGCGAGGTCCAGCAGACGCACTGGTCGGGGCAGGCTCATAGCTGTGCTGGGAGCTATCGCCCTGCTGACCCTGGCCGCGGTCGTGGGCGTCAAGATGCGGCGGAACAGGCAGGTGCAGGAGCAGGGCCCCGGCACCCCCGGCGTCCCCGGGAACGCGGGCGAGCTGCCCGGCGCGAGCGATGGCGACCCCGCGCGTCCTGGATTCTGCGAGCTGGGTACGGCCGCGTTTGGTGGGCCCAATGTGACCGCAATAGCATGGCGGCCTGATGGGGGGCAGATCGCGGCCGGGCGCGCCGATGGCTCGGTATCCATATGGGACTTGGCCAGCGGCGCTCATGCGCTCACTGGCCAAGGGGAGTCGGAACAGGCCGTGGACTCGCTGAGCTGGAGCCCGGATGGGCGGCTGCTGGCGACCGCGCACAGGCGCGACCACATGACTGTTTGGGACGTCGCGAGCGCCGCGGCCGTCACGGCCGTCTGGGAGGTTGACGGCGGCGATATCTACGCCGTGGTGGGCTGGGGTGAGGACGGGCGTTCGGTGAAGACGTACAACGGCGAGGAGTACTACGCGCTCTGGAATGTGGACACTCGCAAGTGCGAGCGCAGCTGGTTTGTGAGCATTGCCGAGCAGGGCGAGGTGGTGAGTCCCGATGGCGAACTAGCGGCGTGGGAGTCGATGGCCGAAGGACGCTGGACGGTTCACCGGACGGATCGGCAGCCGGAGTGGGAGCTTCTGGGTCATCACGGGCCGATCCACGGCGTGTCGTGGAAAGCCGACAGTTCGCAGCTGGCAGGCGCCACCGAAGGTGGAGTCGCGGTCTGGACCGCGTCCACCGGTCAGCTAGTCAGGTCCATGTCCATCGCGGGGAAGGAAGTCACGTACGTCTCATGGAGCCCGGACCCGGGCGGGCGGTGGATACTGGCAGGCTTCGACGCTGGAACCCCCGTGGTGATCGATGCGCACACCGGTGAGTGCATGGCCGAGGTGCCGGCGCGAGGCCGGAGCTCATCCGCGTGGGCTCCGCGGGGCGACCAGCTCGCGACGATAGGCACTGACAACGCAGTGCACATGTATGGTGAGCCCTAAGATATCATGAACAGGACTTCTCGGGCCACGTCTTCATCGGTGACCAGATGCGTGGCGAACTTGCCTCGCAGGGCTGAAAGAATGGCTCGCGCCTTCCTCTTTCCGCCTGCGATCGCGAACACGTTGCGCGCCGCCTTCAGTTGATCGAAACTGACAGAGGTGGTATTCTTGCCCCTAATCGCGTTTCCTTCACGGTCGACGAACCACCCGCACACCGCAGCCGCCACACGCGATTGACCAACGGCCTCAAGGGCGGCGATGAAGTAGGGATCCTGCGTATCGACGATGTTGCCTCTGCCGATGCCGATCAGCGCGTTTCCGAGCTGGTCCCACAGCCCGGTACACTGCCTGATGGACGCATCCTCCATCAAGAGCCGGGCAACGCTGTCTTCGCCGATATAGAGAGGAGCATTCAGATACACGGATTCCGCGTTCAGGCGGTGAGCCGCCATGTGCACCACCTGGTTGATCTGGGGCCGACCATCGACGCCAAGGCCGCCGCCTGACAGCGGAACGACGCGCAGACCTGGATAGTCCCTTGATTCGCGAAGAGCTCTGACGGTCTCATACACGGTGGAACCGGCGCCGATCCCTATCACATCGCCCGGCTCCATGTTTGTCATGAGCAACTCCGCTCCGCGGTAGCCTAGACGCGCCCTGAGGATGGCGTGGTCTTCGCCCGATGGACAGAGCCTACAGCCCTTCAGCCCGAACGCCTGCGTGAGCTCCTCTTCAAGCTTCTTCAGCCGTTCTGAGGGATCGATAATGGATACGCTCACGATTCCTCGGTCTCGGGCAGTCTGCAGAAGCCTTGACACGGCGGGCCGGGATAGCCCGAGGTTGTCAGCGATATCTTTCTGCGTCTTCTCTTGGATATAGTACATCTCGCTCACTAGTACGAGAATATCGTCGCCATATTGGCCCCTGCCGCTGTTGTCCGACACCCAAACCCCTCCTAGTAGTGCGCCCATGCCGCTGCTGCAATGACCTGCGGGTTCACTATTAGACGTAGTTATCGATATTTCCTCCCCACATTCAGCTCAATTCTGACAGGTTGCACATTTGACAGAAAGGAATTTCACGGCTTCTGTGGAAGACACATCAATGAGCAGCGTTCTATCGTGCGGAGGAGGTTCGGTGATGTCAGTGAAATCGCAAGCGGCGGTGATTGTAGGACAGGGCAGGGTGGAGGTACGGGAGATCGATATGCCTCGCCCCAAGCGGGGAGAGGTACTTGTTAGGCAGAAGGCTGTGGCCCTGTGCACTTTGGAACAGAGGTTCTTCACAGGGGTGTTCCCTCGCTATCCTGGGTGTTGGGGCCATGAGGTCGCGGGCATCGTCGAAGAGATCGGACCGGATACCTACACTCCTCTGAAGGTTGGAGACTACGTAGCCCGAGGCGGAGGCAGCGCCTGCAGCGAGTGCTATGAGTGCGCCATGGGCAGGGACTCGTTTTGTCCGGCAGAGAAGGAGCGTCTGCAGAACCAGCAGAACACCGGCAGGCCGGACGGGATATCGGGCATCTTCGGAATGTCAGAGTACGCTTCAGTCGATCCGCACAACTTGGTCAAGATGTCAGAGCGCATACCTTTCGAGGAGGCGGCTCTGGCCGAACCGATTGCCTGTGCAGTCACCAGCGCCAACAAGCTCGACATAGAGCTGGGTCAGACCGTCGTGGTAATCGGAGCGGGCGCCATGGGGTTGGCCAATGTCCTGATTGCCAGGGCAAGAGGCGCGTTTGTGGTCGTGAGCGACCTGGACGCGAACAGGCGCGCGCACGCTCTACGGGCCGGCGCGCATGCCGTGCTCGATCCCACCACCGGCGATGTCGCTGGGCAGCTCGAGAAGATAAGTGGTGGGCGCGGAGCCGATGTGGTGATAGCGGCGATAGGTGTTGAGTCCGCCAATGACGATGCCCTCAGGCTGCTGGCGCAGAACGGCAAGATGATGCTGTTCGCATCGGCTCATCCGGCTGTGCCCATCTCCATCGACCCCAACATGGTGCACAGGTCGGGAATATGGATCACAGGATCAACAAGCAAGAACCGAAAGGCGCTGTATCAGGCCTCATTGCTCATTTCCCGAGGCGTTATCGACGTCAAGCCGATGATTCAGAAAGTCATGCCTCTTGACCAGGCTCAGCAGGCGTTCGAAGAGGCGATCAAGCCGGAGACCTACCGCATTGTGGTCACAATGTAGCAGCTGAGGGCAGGCCGGTTCGTGAACTAGCCTAGATGAGGAGGAAGAGTCTGATGCTTATGGCTATGAACCCAATTCTGCAGGATGCTCGGGAGAAACGATACGGCGTCGCTGCGCCCGGAGTCAATGACATGCAGACTGTGAGCGCTGTGTTTCAGGCAGCCCGCGACCTTCGCGCGCCGATAATCTTGGACTGCGTGGAGATGAACGATATCGAGGCAGTGGCCGACATCGCCAAGTTCTTTGCTGCAAGATACCCAGAGGTGCCGGCCGCTCTCAATCTCGACCATGGGCGTAGCTTCGATGTGTGCGCCAGGGCTATTCGGGCTGGATTCACTTCGGTGATGATCGACTGCTCCAAGCTGCCGTTCGAGGAGAATGCCCAAATCACGGCGGAGGTTGTGAAAATGGCGCACGCAGCGGGGGTATCCGTCGAAGCTGAACTGGGCCGGGTCGGAAGCGCCCAGAACTATGCAGAGGATCGCACGGCCCCTCTCACTGACCCGTCCGAGGCAGTGGAGTTTGCCAAGCGGACCTCAGTGGATTGCCTGGCTGTTGCCGTTGGGACCGCGCACGGGCTGTATGAAGGCGAGACGCCGGAGCTCGACTTCGACCGTCTGGCGGAGCTTCGCGAGGTTGTGCCCATTCCCTTGGTGCTTCACGGAGGTTCGTCTACCGGCGACGACAAGCTGGCTCTCGCAGTGAAGACGGGCATCAGCAAGATCAACCTGTTCAGCGATCTGTCATCGGCAGGTACCAATGCCATCCGGTCGCTGCTGGCGAGCGGCAAGACTACTGCTCTCGGCTTCCTGCCGCTTGGCATGGTCTACGGGGCGGGCATCGAAGCGTACAAGCAGGTGGTGATGGACTACATCGAGGTGTTTGGGTCTCGCGGCGTGCTCGACGCCTCGAAAAAAACTTTCATATCGTAGAAGGAATTTCCGAATGCCGCGACGAACAAGTCATGCAACGTTGGAAGGTGCAGAGGTGCTCTTATGAGTGTCCGAACAGGAGAACTCCGCCGAGCGCGCGGTTTCATGGTCCTAAACGTCCTATCCAACTCGGCGGCCAACATAATCGAGCGGATGGCGCTATCGCTGACGCCTCCTGTCGCAGTGACCTCAGTGGAGGTATGGACTACTGCCACCGTCTCGCTTCTGCTTCGGTTGATCCAGGCCGGGCGCGCCCCGAATACAGGGGCTGTCTCCCAAGGCTCGGGTTCCCGGGCCGAGCTGTGGCACTTCGCAGTCGCCGGGCTACTGGGGCAGGTGATCGGGGGTCTCAGCTTCCTCGGCGCGGCCAAGGCGGGCGGTATCGGATTCACGGTGGCCATTGCGCAGACCTGGAGCCTGTGGGCGATCATCCTGGGCATCTTGGCGCTCCGAGAGAAGGGCAGTCGTCGTCTCGCGATAGGCCTGCCCGTTGCCATGGTCGGAATAGTCCTGATGTCGACGCAACACCAGAGCTTCTCGGATCTGTCCGGATCGATGTCGTCCTACGTATCGTCCGGTCTCCCCCGAGCCATTATCGCCTCGCTGTGCTGGGCAGGATCTTCCGTCCTGATCAGACGGGGTCTTTCCCGGGGTGCTGACTCGCGAATCGGATTCTTGGTTCAGTACTTCACGGCATCCGTGCTCCTGGCGGTTCGGGCATTTGCGGACCCTGCGGCGCTCGCATCTCTCAACCTGGCCCGGGTGGCCTTGATCGCATCTTCCGGTGTCTTGACAGGGGTGTTAGCCATGGGTTTCATGTACCGTGCGCTCGCCGCCTGCCCCATCTCTAAGGTTATGCTGATCAACGCATCGTATCCTGCTATCGTGAACCTCTTGTCATGGGCGATACTCGGCGAATCCCTTACACTCGGAGGGATCGTCGGAATGGTGCTGGTAACGTCTTCGTGCGTGTGGACTCAGGCCGACAACAGCTGAGACTGGCTGAGCAAAAGATCTCTTGTGGGGGTTGACCACGTCGATGAACACATGCCGCGCTCGCTTGCACTCTGAGGAAAGAAAGACGGCGCTCATCGCTCTCCTGCCGTCGCTGGTGGTTTTCGCTCTCTTCACGGTCTATCCAATCATCTACTCTCTGTACTTGAGCTTCTTCGACTGTTCGCTGCTGGGCGGCGCGCGGACGTTCGTGGGGCTCGGCAACTACGCCAAGATGTTCGGGAGCGCCGACTTCAAGGTATCCATGGCCAACACCGTGAAATACGCAATCGGCACAGTCCCCATCGGTGCAACGCTATCGATGCTGGCGGCGGTGTTGCTCAATCAAAAGATCAGGGGCCGCGGCTTCTACCGAGTCGCGTACTTCATGCCTGTAGTCACGTCCATGGTGGCTGTGGCCATAGTGTGGACCTGGATGTTCGATCCATATTACGGTCTTTTCAACGCGCTCCTCGAGCGGATCGGCATCGATGGACCGGCATGGCTCGCCGACCCACGCTGGTCGCTGCCTGCAGTCATCATCCTGGGCATATGGAAGAACCTCGGTTACAACATGGTGATCTTCCTGGCGGGTCTGCAGGATGTGCCCGCCGAGTACTACGAGAGCGCCGACATCGACGGCGCGGGCGCGTGGCACAAGTTTCGCTATGTGACCATGCCCCTGATGCGCGGATCGATTGGGTTCGTGCTGATCATGAGCACCATCAAGTCGTTCCAGGTATTCGGGCAGGTGTACGTGATGACAGGCGGCGGGCCGATGAACTCCACCATGGTTCTGGTCTACTACATCTACAGACAGGCGTTTGAGTTCTACAGGAGCGGGTATGCCTCGGCTGTGGCCTGGTTCCTGTTCGCCGTGATACTCGTTCTGACCATGTTCCAGAAAAAGCTTCTCAAGGCTGAGAACTGAAGAGAGGGCGAGGTGCCGCAGCGATGCGTACAACCGTGAGCATGAGTAACAGCAAAGCGATGGACGCCGTCCGAGCCAGGCGCCGGCGGGTTATGGGCCAAACCGCCGGCCTTGGGGTGGTGCATATAGTCCTCATAGTGGGTGCCATATTCATGGTGCTGCCCTTCATCTGGATGTTGCTCACGTCTTTCAAAGACCAGAGCGAGGTGTTCACATACACCTTTCAGTTGCTGCCGTCTCGGATCAACCTCGACGGTTACAGGGAGGTATGGAACAAGATACCCTTCGCGCGCATGTACGTGAACAGCTTCATCGTGGCCATATCGGTCACCCTATGCCAGCTGGTTACGAGCGCTCTGGCGGGCTATGCCTTCGCCCGACTGGATTTCCCGGGCCGAGACGTGGTGTTCATGATATACCTTTCGGCAATGATGATACCTCACCAGGCCACCGTAATCCCATCTTTCCTTCTGGTGCGCAAGCTCAACATGGTAGATCGGTATTCCTCGCTAATACTTCCGTTCGCGGCCGGACCGTTCGGCGCGTTCATGCTCCGGCAGTTCTTCATGAGCATGCCGCGATCCCTGGAGGAGGCGGCGATCATCGATGGCTGTTCCCGGTTCGGCGTTCTGAGAAGTGTAGTCTTGCCTCTGTGCAAACCTGCGATGGTCACTTTGGGGCTGTTTCAGTTCATGTTTTCGTGGAACTCGTTCATGTGGCCGTTGATAGTAACGAACAAGATGTCCATGAGGACGCTCCAAGTCGGTCTGGCACTGCTGCGCGCAGAGATCTCGACCGAATGGCCTATGCTCATGGCCGCCACAGTCATGGCGACAATCCCGATACTCGTGGCCTTCCTGGCTGCGCAGAGGCAGTTTATCGAGAGTATCGCTTTCACGGGTCTGAAGTACTGAGACTAACTGGCATGCGACAAGTAACAGGTGCGCAATCAACCTGCGAGAGGAGGGCAGCTCTAGCAGACCACGGCGCCTGCGGCGCCAAGCGCGCCAAGGGCAGCGATGTACGCTACGAAAGGAGCTAGACTCAATGAGACGGTGCTGTGCAAAACGGATGGTCATCTCTTGCCTGGCTGCTGTGACGCTTCTGGCACTCTGCGTTGGCTCCATGGCGGCTGCGCCGGCCAAAGTCAAGTTGACCTACTGGCACTTCCTCGGCGGACAAATGGGCAAACGTCACGACTCACTGATCGCGGAGTTTAACAAGGCCAACCCCGACATCCAGGTGGAGCCGCTTTACTCGGGCAGCGCCTGGACCATGCGCGACAAGTTGCTGGCTGCGGTGGCCGGCAAGCAGCCCCCGGACGTGTCGATGATCGACCAGTTCTGGGCGGCTCAGCTCGCGTCGACAGGCGCCATCGTCAAGATGCAGACGCTGATAGACGGGGCCGATGGAATCGACAAGGCTGACGTGAACAAGACCGCCTGGATGACAGCGACGGTGGACGGCGAATCGTGGACCATGCCGTACGCCATGAGCAACATAGTCCTCTACTACAACAAGGACATGTTCAAGGCTGCTGGGCTAGATCCGGAGAAACCACCGACTACCTGGGGCGAACTAGTCGACTACGCCAAGAAACTGACGCGGGATGTGAACGGCGACGGCAAGACGGATGAGTGGGGCCTGTCCTTCCCGATCACGGCCAACACGGGAACTGTCTACTACTACATCACATTCCTGTGGCAGGCAGGCGGAGAGCTCTACAATGCCGACTACACCAAAGCCGCGTTCAACAGCCCAGCAGGCGTGGAGGCGCTCCAATTCTGGACGGACCTGGTTCACAAGCACAGCGTGGTGCCCTTGGCGCCTCCTGCTGAAGGGTTCGCAGTGGGCAGAATCGCGATGGAGCTGGCCAGCTCGTCTACGCTCGAGACCAGGCAGGGCAAGTGCAAGTTCCCCCTCGGGGTGGCCCACATTCCGGCCGGCAAGCACAAGGTCACCGGAGTCGGCGGAAACAACCTGGCCATATTCAAGAACACCCCTGCCAAGGAGGCGGCTGCATGGAAATTCGTGAAGTGGATGACCAGCCCGGAAATGAACCTCAAGTGGAGCACCATGACCGGCTACACTCCGCTTCGGACCTCCGTGGTGAACTCGCAGACCTACAAGGACTATCTTGCGGCCAACCCGGAAGTGGCTACGATGGCGGGGCAGATGGCTTTTGCCAGGCCTCGTCCTAACAACGAGACCTACCCTGAAGTATCGCGCATTCTGGGGTTGGCGGTGGAGAAGGCTCTATTCTCGAAGGCCGATCCCAAGCAACTCCTAAATGAGGCTGCTGCGGAGGCGGACGAGTACATCAAGTCCACCCTCGGCAAGTAGCGCACTGCGAAGCGATGTAGGCGTGGTTCCGGGCGCGCTCGGGCGACTGGGCTCGGCGCCCGGAACCGTTAATCGGAATCTTGGAAGTGATGAGCGCATGTATTTTGGCACAACAACCATGGTCTTCTACTCGAAACCGCTTGAAGAGGCGATTGCGGCCATATCCAGGTGCGGATATGACTACGCGGAACTATGGATGGATCAGGTTTGGCGCGAGTTCCCAGAGCGCCCTGCCGACAGCGTCCGTGCTATACTCGACAGACACGGCATGAAGGCCACGGTTCACTGCCCGATTATGGACGTGAACATAGCCTCGCCCAACATCGGAATTAGGAACGAGTCCATCAGGCAATTCCTCGACTGCATAGAATTCGCGCAGAGAATCAGCGCGCGGCTGGTAGTGGTTCACCCCGGAAGGCGCTTCTCGTTGAAAGAACCGATTGAGGCGCACTGGCAGACGCAGGTAGAGGCGTTGCGCTGCGCTTTTGACAAGGGCGCTTCTCTGGGCGTGACTCTGGCCCTGGAGAACATGGAGATAGATAAGGAAATCGCATCTGTAAGGGATTACCCCGACATGCTCAGAGTCATCGACGATTGTGGCGCGCCGGACCTCAAGATCACGCTGGATACCGCGCACATGCGCGACACCCAGGCGATACTGCGGTTCATAGAGAAGCTCGGCCCGAGGATCGCTCACGTGCACGTGAGCGATGCCACCGACAAAGCCCTCCATCTCCGGATAGGCCGGGGGACGCTGGACTTGCCGCAGATAGCGCGCGCTCTCGAAGGACAGCAGTTCGCGGGCGTATACTCGCTTGAGACCTATATACCAGGTGATGAAGAGGCTCTGGCGGAGGAGCGACACAAGCTAGCCGGCCTGTTTGCTTGAAAGCTCCAGGCTGGCGTAGCCCCGCCGGGCATGGCATGGATGGCATGGAGGGAGGAGTTCTGGGATGTCGACAATGAAGGCTGCGGTCTTGGTCGGGCCGCGCAAGATAGAGATCCAGGATAGGGAGATACCGTCTGCGAGGCCCAATGAGGTACTCGTCAATGTGAAGGCCTGCGGGATCTGCAGTTTCGAGAGGCGGCTTTTCACGGGCGAGAAGAGCATCGGCTATCCGATAGTGCCGGGGCACGAAGCGGCAGGCGTGGTGGTGCAGGCGGGAGATGCGGTGCGGCGACCGCTCGCGCCAGGAACCCGCGTGTCGCTGGACTTGCTGAACAGGTGCGGCGAGTGTGAGTTCTGCCGCAGCGGCAGGGGCAATCTGTGCAAGTACATGTACAGGGGCAAGATGAACCTGCTAGGCGGGTTCGGGCAATACGTTGCCGTCCCGAGCGAGCAGGTATTCGAGATCGGCGAATCAGTCAGCTTTGAGGAGGCGGCGCTGGCCGAGCCGACCTCGTGCGTCATCCATTCATTGAACAAGGCGGGCGCGCGCTTCGCCGAAACGATGCTGGTGTACGGGGTGGGCCCTATGGGGATGCTCCATGTCATCGTGGGGGCGGCCATGGGCCTTGAGGTGGGCGTTGTCGACCCGGACCCCGTCCGCAGGGAGACGGCGTTGTCGCTTGGCGCGAGGTATGCAGTGGCATCCGGCCCCGACGAGGAGCTCAAGCCGGCTGTAGTCGATGGTTTCGGGGCTGCTCCTGATATCGTAATCGTCACTGCCCCTGTGGCTGAGGCCGCTCTGTCGGCTCTCGCGCTCGCAGGAAGCGCCTCCAGGATAGTGCTGTTCGGCGCGTTTGCCAAGGGCGCCATGCTGAATACGGATCCCAATAAGATACACTACTCAGAGTTGCAGGTCATGGGGTCGGAGAGCCGCACGCCCCTGGATTTCCACATCGCGGTCCGCGCCATATCGCGAGGGATCGTGGATGTGAAGCCCATGGTGTCCAAAGTAGTGCCCCTCGATCAGGTCGAGCAGGCGATGCTGGAGACGCCGTCGCAGAACACGATGCGCGTTGTGCTCTCGCTGGATCACTGACAAACCGACAAGCGGAAGGCGTGATAGTCATGATAGGTAAGCATGTCAGAATGAAGTCGCTCATGAATCCGAAAACCGGACGCACTGTCATCGTGGCCATGGACCATGGGCAGATCATTGGGCCGGCGCAAGGCCTCGAAAACCCGCTCGACGCGTTTAGGCGCGTGGTTCGCGGCAGGCCGGATGCGATTCTGACCACCCGCGGCATGGTGGAGCGGGGCTGGGAGGCGCTGGACTCGGGGGTGGGCCTGATCATACGCATTACGGGAGGCTTCACCGTGCTGGGCGGCAAGTTCGAGGAGGCCATGATCAGCTCAGTCGCGCACTCGCTCAAACTTGGCGCCACCGGTGTGGCTGTGACAGTCAAGTTCGGCCATGAACGGGAAAGCGAGTTCACACGGCAGGCCTCGCTCGTCGCGGACGACTGCTACACCTGGGGCATGCCGTTGATGACAGAAGTGTGGCCAGCCGGCAAGAACGTAGACAAGCCTTCGAATCTCGCCGCCGTCAAGCTGGGCGCGCGGGCGGCTGCCGAATACGGTACCGACATAGTCAAGACCTTCTATCCTGGCACTGAGGAGGGCTGTGCCGAAGTGGTGGCTGGATGCCCCGTGCCGGTGGTGGTGTTGGGCGGCGAGAAGGCAGACGCGCCGATCGAGACCTTCCAGATGGTCGAGGCGTCGATCAAGGCGGGCGCGGCGGGCATCGCCATGGGGCGTAATGTGTGGGGCCAGCCCGACCCGACCAGAATGATAGAGGCTCTGCGCGGCATAGTCCACGATGGATGGAGCGCTGAGCAGGCGGATAGTTTCTTCGGAAGGAAGGGTTGATGCGTGGGCAAGGTTGAAGGGGCCTGTCTCCTGCGAGTTCAGGGCGTTCTGGCTACGCTGCCTCCAAGCGAACAGCGGGTGGCTCTGTGCGTGCTGGAACATCCCAGGAAGGTCGTTCAGTCTACCATAACCGATTTGGCGCGCCAGTGTGGAGTCTCCGAATCCACCGTAGTCAGGTTCTGCAAGAGTCTCGGCCTGGATGGATACAAGGAATTCCGCATAGCCATAGCCCAGGAACTGGGGGCTTTTGTGCCCGAGCTTGCCGCTCCGGAGTTGGGGACCGCTCGAGAGGTCAGGGAGCTGGCGAACGGCGTGTTTTCCAACAACATCAGGGCGCTGGAGGCCACTTTGAGCTCACTGGACTACGAAGCGGTCAGTCGCGCCATTGAGGCATTGGCGCGTGCAAGAAGGGTGGACTTCTACGGGGCAGGCCCCTCCAACGTTGTGGCGATGGACGCCTACATCAAGTTCATGCGCATAGGCCTGTCGGCTGGGTTCAACTCCAACGCCTATCTGCAAGCCGTATCAGCCGCGGTCCTGAGCGATCAGGACGTGGCAGTCGGGATATCTTACTCGGGTTCGACCCGCGATACGGTGGAAGCACTGAGCATCGCCAGGAACGCCGGGGCAACCACAGTGGCAATCACGAATTTCCGCGACATGCCCATATGCGACGCTGCGGACATCGTCATATGCACAAAAGCGGATGAGTCCCTGTTCCAGGGAGGCGCGATGGCTTCGCGAACGGCACAGCTGGCAGTGGTGGACTTGATCTTCGCGGGGACGGTCGGTCGAAGGTCCGAGCTGTTCGCGCGGCAGTTCGACAAGACCAAGACCGCTCTTCTCATGAAGCTCAGGGGCTCTGCCAACGCCTGCGGCCAATCGACTAGGAATGCCCGCGCGTCGACGCCAAGAGACTCGTAGTGTAGGGTTCGCGCCGTGCGCGCAGGCCCGTGACGCACCGTGGGCGCAGGCCCGTGACGCACCGTGTGCCGCGGCACACCATCGGCGCAGGCGGCCTGCACGCCCGT
>DHON01000019.1 GCA_002409965.1 Firmicutes bacterium UBA5389 | reverse complement strand
CGCAGCGCCCCTTTTGCGCACGCGCCCCTTTTGCGCACGCGGCCCTTTTGCACACACGGCCCCTCTGCGCACGCGCCCCTTTTGCGCCGCACGCTGCTTGTTCGCCGTGCAAGCCATGTCTACCTGGGTCTTGGGGATGCCGGGCGCACCGCGAAACAGCCCCCACGCAGCCGTGCAGTGGGGGCTCGGAAGTGCCTATGTCGACTCTGCAGCCAAAATGTGATCCACGGCTGAGTCAGGCTAACCTAGCTCATGGTCAGTGCAAGTATCGCCTTCTGGGCATGAAGCCTGTTCTCGGCTTCGTCCCACAGAACCGAATGAGGACCATCGATTACCTCACCGGTGATCTCTTCGCCGCGGTGAGCCGGCAGGCAGTGCATGACGATGCAGTCGGGGTTGGCCAGGCTGACTAGCTCTGCGTTAATCTGATAGCCCGCAAAATCGCGAACGCGCTTCTCGTACTCGGCCTCCTGACCCATGCTCGCCCACACGTCAGTGTAGAGGATGTCGGCCCCTCTCACGGCCTCCTTCGGATCGCGCACAACCTCCATTTCGGCGCCCATCTCAGCTCCGTCCGCCCTTGCCGCGGCCAGCACCTCCGCGTCGGGCTCGTAGCCCGCCGGAGACGCGCACGCCACGTGCATGCCCACTTTGGCGCCGCCGTACATCAGCGAATGAACCATGTTGTTGCCATCGCCGATGTAGGCGAGCTTGCGGCCCTTAAGATCCCCGAACTTCTCGATACCGGTCAGAAGGTCAGCCATGACCTGGCATGGGTGGAGAAGATCAGTCAGCCCGTTGATGACCGGGATCGAACCTTCCTGCGCCAGCTCGACCACGTCGGAGTGGGCGAAGGTTCGGATCATTATGCCATTGAGGTAGCGCGAGAGCACGCGTGCAGTGTCGGCCACGGTTTCGCCCCTCTTCAGCTGGAGATCATTGGCGTTGAGGAACAGCCCGTACCCGCCGAGCTGCCACATGGCGACCTCGAACGAGATCCTCGTCCTCGTGGACGGCTTCAAGAAGATCATGCCCAGCGTCTTGCCCTTTAGGATTGGGTGGGGCACCCCCGCTTTCTGCTCGGCCTTGAGCGCTGCCGCGAGGTCTATTACCCGCATGATCTGCTCTGTAGTGAAGTCATGGATCGAGAGGAAGCTCTTGCCCGAGAAACTGCGCCCCAGATCGTCGTAGATGAGTCGCTGCGCCTTGGTCATCCAAACACCGCCTTCAGTTGTTATCTTGGGTCGGCTCGGGCCCGCGCAGCTTCACCGGAATACCGGCGCCGCACGCGGGGCATGAAGCCCCTCGAAGCAGCAGCTCCACGCGGGCGTGACCGTGCCTCCTTATGACCGTCTCATTGCACACAGGGCAAACTGTATCGCTGCCCCCCGGAATGCCGGCATTGCCAACGTATACGTAATGAAGCCTGGCGCGCGCCGTTTCCATGCACATCTGCAGCGTCGACATGGGCGTGGGCGGCGCCGTCATGCGGTAACTGGGGAAATACCGCGATATGTGGAGCGGAATGTCGGGAGACAACCGCGCTATCCAGGATGCCAGGGCATCCATCTCATCCTTCGAGTCGTTCAGCCCCGGCACGACCAAGGTGGTCAGCTCGACGTGCCGCCCTGACTCATACGCCTGACGTATGGACCCAAGTACCGGTTCCAAGTCACCGCCGCACACCGACTGGTAGAACTTCTGGCTGAACGCCTTGAGATCGATATTCACAGCGTCCACGTATGGCAACAGCTCCCGCAAAGGCTCAGGGTTGATGTAGCCATTGGTGACCAGCACGTTCAGCAAGCCACGCTCGTGCATCAGGCGCGCGCTGTCGTACACGAACTCGTACCACACCAGAGGCTCCGAGTATGTATAGGCCACGCCCACCGACTGGCCCCGCACACTCTCGGCAAGGCGCGCCAGTTCTTCCGGGGTGAACTGACGGCGGTCGGCTTCACGCTGAGATATCTCCCAGTTTTGACAGAATTTGCACGACAGGTTGCACCCATAAGTCCCGACCGAGAGTATGCCTGCTCCCGGCATGAAGTGGTACAGCGGCTTCTTCTCCATCGGGTCGATGGACATCGACGTCACCGCGCCGTAGGTGCGCGGCACGATCCTGCCGCTCGACATAGCCCGAGCGCGGCATGCCCCCATCGCTCCCTCCCGAAGCCGGCAACCTCTGGGGCACAGTTCGCATATGCCCCGTCCCTCTTCCACCCTGGCATACATGGCTTCCCTGACAGGTTCCTTACTCGTACCTGGTCACCTCAAACCTTGCAAGCTCCACCGGCTCGCGCTCGCCTATCCCGGCCTTGCGCCGCGCAATGCTCACTTGCTCCTCGATGGTGTCGATCCCGTCGAGGTCCGGCAGGAGCAGGCCAACCCGTCCGCGGCACCGCACGATCACACCGTATCTTTTGGGATCGAGTTCCTCCGGCCCCGATATCGGCTCCGGCTCCGACAATACATCCACCGAGAACACCAGGTCGTCCAGTTCATTGGGTTCAACCGGCTCAAATCGCGGGTCGCGCGCGGCAGCGGAAATCGCGTTCGAGATAATCTCCTCGGCAATACTCCCACGCGTGGGCTCGGTGGTACCGATGCACCCGCGGAGCTGCCCGCCCTTGTGAATGGAGCAAAACACCCCCGCCGCCCGTTCCATCCCCGCCGGCAGAGGTTCGGGCGCTGACACGACCTTCCGGCGGCGCACATACGCCTCCACGGCCTGCCGTGCAAGGGCCACGTGAGGAGAAGCGGACCTTCTCCTCTCGGCCCGCTTCTCCTCCAGTGCCCGAACGAGATCATCGTAACGGCAGCAGCACGCGCCCTCCGAATCACCGGCCTCCGTGGGCGTAAGCGATGCCACCGCGTAGCCAACGCCGAACGGGCCTTCATAGGAAAGGACCTCAGCCTGCACTTCCAGGCCGTCCAGAGCGCCCAGCATCATGAAGACCGGCCGCAGACCGCACTCGCCCGCGGCCTCGACGAGCCGGTCGTCCATGCGCGCAATGGCCGCCACGTCCATACGGCCCAGCGCCTCCACTAGCCGTTCATCGAAAACCTTTCCCTCCGGAGAGTAACCCGCCGGAGCGCCGGGTTTCAGCCGATGCGACAGGTCGCCGCTGGCGATGAGCGCCACGCGCCTCCCGCACTCCTCCACCGCCGCCCGTAGAGCCATTCCAAACGTATAGAGGCGATCCGGTGTGTCGATTCCCATCGCCACAGGCACCAGCCGGAATCCGGACACTGCCTGGGATATGTAGTAGAGCGGCACCATCGTGCCGTGGTCGAGGCGGCGCGAGGCTCGCAACCGGCTGATGATCGAGGGCTCGATCACGGCGGCGGATATGCCCCGCGACTTGGCGTGCCTGGCGATAGCCTCGCCCAGCACCAGGTCATTCTCGAACTCCATCGACACCGCCGCGCCGAACTGGCCAAAATCCCCCGCCACCTTGGGCGAACCGGCTATGGCGATCACGTCCGCGAATACGGGCCCGTGGGGCGAGATCACAACGATAGTGTCGGGGCGCGCATCAGCGAACACTCCCGCCAGGCGGCGCATGCCGTCCACAGTGCGCTGTGCCTGCTTCACATCGGATCCTCCCACCTCCGGCACGATTACCGGGGGGTGCGGCGCCAGGGCTGCAAGCACAAGCCGACCGGATGCACCGAATTGACCGGACGAATCGTTCATAGCAATCGATCCTCCCCCGCTGCAGTCTCCCGAGAAGCATCGCGACTGTCCACCGAGGCGCCCAGCGCCGCAAGCTTCGAGCACAGGTCCTCATGGCCACGAGCGATATGTTCCACACCGGAGATAGCGGTCTCTCCCTCGGCAGCCAGCCCCGCCAGCACCAACGCGGCGCCTGCCCGAAGATCGGTGGCGCGCACGCGGGCGCCTGTGAGACGCGGAACCCCTTCAACTATTAGGCTCCGTCCTTCCAGCCGCATGACTGCCCCCATCCGCTTGAGCTCGTCCACGTGCAGGAAGCGGCTTTCAAAGACTGACTCGGTGATCACGCTCACGCCCGCAGCGCAACTCAGCACCGCGCTGAGCTGAGGCTGCATGTCGGTGGGGAATCCCGGGTAGGGCAGAGTCTTGGTGTCGCACGCCCGGATAGGCGACCTCATGGACACGTCCACGTAGTCGGCCCCCACCTCTATCTCCGCCCCAAGCTCGCCGAATTTCGAGAGCGTCGACTCCAGGTGAGTGGGTATCACATCGGTCACCCTCACGCTGCCGCAGGTGATGATGCCCGCGGCCAGCAGCGTGGCGGCCTCTATGCGATCCGGTATCACAGCGTAAACTGCCGGCGAGAGGGGTTGCCTGCCCTCGATGCGTATCACGTCCGTGCCCGCGCCCCTGATGCTCGCTCCCGTCAGCGTCAGGAAATTCGCGAGATCCACCACCTCGGGTTCTCTGGCGGCGTTCTCGATTATGCTTGTCCCACGTGCGAAGCACGCAGCCATCATGATGTTCTCGGTAGCTCCCACGCTCGGGAAATCCATATAGACCCTGGCCCCCACCAGGCCTCCGGCGCGAGCCGAAACATATCCGTGCTCCACCTCGACATCGGCCCCCAAAGCGCGAAGGCCCTTGACATGCAGGTCCATGGGCCGAGAACCGATTTGGTCGCCTCCGGGCAGCGCCACGCGGGCGCGTCCGTTGCGCGCAAGCAGCGGCCCCAAGAGCAGGCTAGAGGCCCTTAGCATCTTGCACAGCTCGTAGGGGGGTTCGCTGTGGACCACGCGCCGAGAGCGTATGCGCAGAGCTCTCGGGCCAGCGCGCCTGGCGCTCACCCCTATCTCCTGTAGTATCTGCGCCATGACCCCGACATCGCCGATATCAGGCACGTTTTCGATGAGCGTTTCGCCTTCCGCGAGGATGGCGCCTGCCATGATAGCGAGTGTCGCATTTTTGCTGCCGCTGGCGGCAACGCTGCCCGACAGGCGCCTTCCGCCAGATACGATCAGTTCCACCCGATCCAACCTCCAGGGCGCGCTGGATCCAGGCTGCGTTCTGCGGCGCGTCCACTGGAATCTATTCTTCATGCAGCCCCGTTTATCCTTTCGTTGGCTCTAGGACCTGAAATGCACTATTGACAGGTTCCGCATGAGCGGCTCGTCGATGTCTATATGCCCTGCTATACTCTGGATCGGCTTCCCTTCGACGAGAAGTTTCACCCGCTTGACATAGGCGAACTCGGTCAGGGTATTCACTATCGAATATACAGTCATCTCCTCGGCACGACTGCCGCCCCAGTGGTTGGATACGAACTCGGCGCTCAGATTGACTGAGGCCACATCTCCCTGCAGCTTCACCCATCGCAGCACGGTGCCCCGGGGAATCGTGGGCTGCAAGATGCTGTCCTTGCCCGGGCCCGCAATGAGGCAATGCATGACCGCAGTGAGCGCGCCCATTGCGTCCATGGCGGCAAGGCCCGGCACTTCGCGTACCTCGGGCATGAGCGAGTCATCGAAGTTGGTGGGCCCGCCGAAGTACAGCAGCGCCGAGTTCGGGGCGACCTGAGCCGTGGCCACCTTGCGCACCGCGCCCCAGTCGGCGCCGTCTGAATCGGTCGGTTTGAGCTGACTCCGCCCGGCCGCATCCATAAGGTAGTCGACGATGCCATGGTATATGGCTTCAGCAACCCGGACTCTGTACGCCGGGTCCGAGAGCAGCCTCTCCTCCCGCGGGTTTGACAGGAAACCCACCTCCACAAGGGCAGACGGTGCTTTCACCCTGCGAAGCAGGTATATGTCGGCCGGGCGCGCTTTCCTGGTATTGGGACCGAGACGCGCAACTAGCTGGGCCTGGATGTGCACAGCCAGCGCTCTGCCTTCGTCGGAGACTGGGTTGTAGAAGACCTGAGCCCCCGACCACTGCGGTTCGGGGAAGCTGTTGGAGTGTATCGTCACGAATATGTCGGGCGAGCTGGCGTTGACCAACCCGGCCCGGCGCTCTAGCTCGGCGCGCTTGCGCGAGCCGGTTATGTCCTCCCCGTCTTCGATAAGGTCATGGTCAGCTTCGCGCGTCATGACCGTGTACACGGCCGCGCGGCCCAGAAGCGCCCGGAGCTCCAGCGCGATATGGAGGTTGATGTGCTTCTCGCGGATTCCGGTTTTCCCCTTCGCCCCGGAATCAGGCCCGCCGTGCCCCGCGTCTATGGCCACGGTTCGCCCTGACACAACGTCTCTCGCAGGGGCCAGAACACTCACTGCGCAGGTCCCGAGCAGGTACAGAACAACGCCCACTGCGACCACAGCGGCCACGAGGACGCAAGTCCGCTGAGGGACAAGTATGATGATCCGCGGTCTCACCAGCAGACCTCCGCAAGCCGAGGCTCGCACCTGTCGCGGCCTCAGCCATTTGGAGGATATGCCGCGGACCAGCCCGCGATGACCGCCATGCCTACATGCTCACACGCTCAGCGCACAGCACGGATCACCCGATAGCCTCCGCCTATCTCCGGTTCATCGGCGTTGCCGAAAGTCTCGCGAATGAACGCCCGCAAAGAGCCCGCGCCCTGCTTGGTCCTTGCCACTGCATAGAACCGTCCGCCTGGCTTCAGATGGTCACGGGCCTCTTCGACAAGCCTGTGGACAACGGACTTGCCCGCCCTGATCGGGGGGTTCGTGGCAATGACGTCGAATTTCCTGCCGTCCACTGCGAGAAGACCGTCTCCGCACACTACTACTGCACGATCGGCGCCGTTGGCCCGTGCGTTGGCGCGCGCCAGCTCGCAGGCGCGCTCGTTCACGTCAACCATCCACACCTCACTGCGCGGGCACGACACAGCCATCGTGATGCCCACCGGCCCCCAACCGCATCCGAGATCCAGGAAAGACTCCCCGTCTTCCAGCCTGATAGCTTTGATCAGTTCCCGCGTGCCGCGATCCACCCGGCCTTTGGAGAACACGCCTGCATCCGTTTCGAAGATCAGTTCGCTCCCATCGCACATTCGGCGCCGCACCGTTCGGCGCTCGTGACCAGACGTGGGAGAGGGTGTGAAATACTGCTCGGCCAGCGCGCACACCTCCAAGTTATGTCGAGTGCTTCTGCATAGTCCAGCCGAGTAATTCCACACTCTCCGCCCACCATCCTTCCCGCTCCCCCGGTCGCGCCCGGCCCTACATCGTCAGACTGCCCTCCGATGTCTTGATCAGCTGCAGCACTTTCTCCTCAACACCGCTAGCGGCGTCGATGTAGACGAAGAAGTCCTCGCCGAATGAAGTGCCGCGGAACTCCCAACAGAGGGCCTCGGGAGTGTCCACAGTCTCCACGGGGATGACCGCGAGGCGCGGCGGCGCGCTGACTGTGAGAGCCGGGCTTAGAAGCTCCTTCGCCTCGTCCGCCTCTATCGAAGGCTTCGACAGCTTGCGCGCATGATGAGACGTGAGGAACCCCAGCGAGTCATAGGAGAGTATGTCCCCGTTGTCCAGCGCGACTTTGACTTTCACCATGTCGGGATAGACGTACACTCCGTCCTGGACCCACACGAAGGGAATGACCGCGACATCGCCGACCTCCGATGCGAACGTTGGCTTCATGCTGGTCATGCCGATCTTCGACAGAAAGACGTTGGCCCGGGCCACCGCGGCCTCAAGATCGATCTTCTTCGGATCGATGTCTCTGGCTATGTTCATGAGCACCACGTGTCCGCCGGTCTTGGTGACGTCTACTATCGCGTCCGGCTTGCCGCTTTTCTTGGGCGCTTCCAGACTGACTCGGTACGCGGGTATCTTGCTGTCCACCTCGCCCTCTATCTTCCCGGTGTGGGCTGATGCATCGAACGGGACGAACTTGCGGGCAATCTCGATTGCTCGAGTGGAATCGATGGGCGCGCCTGTGACTCCCACGGGCTTGCGGGCCTCGATGTGGTCGGAGAATGGTCCATCGTATATCAGCGTTGGAAACTGCTGCACCGACTCGTCCACCTTGGTAAAGCCATCGGTGACTACTTCAGGCGTCGACTTGGAACCCGCCTTGGCCGGAACTTCCTTATTCGCCTGCTCTGCCACGCGGACCCAGTTGATCCGACCGGACGAGGCCTCAGCCTCCATGCCGGCAAGGCCCTTGGCCAAGTCCTCCGACTGCTCCTTCATCTTCACGAGCCTGTCCCAGTCATCATCGCTCATCATCTGCTGGTTTGCGACCTTCCGCGCAGTCACGAAGGCGAAGTCGCCCACCTGCGTGAGAAAGGCAGACGTCTTCGCGAGAACCTTGTGCGTCACAGGCAGGCTGTTCAGGTTAGCCTGCGCATTACTGGCCTCGCGCCATACATCCGACAGAGCCCCGACTCGCAGGCGCGGCGAACCCGATACCAGGCTCTTAGACAGCGCCACACGCACATTGTCCACGTTGCCCAGAAGATCGAAGAAGGAGCTGAAATACTGGTTTCCTACAGCGACCTCCAGTCGCCGCCTGGCAGTCCACTGCGCGTAGCCAAAGACCAGACTGGCGATGAGCAATAGGACCAGGAGCGCCCCTGGCCAGTTAGCCGCGGTTCCCCCCGATCTGGCAGTGCCGGCCTCGCCGGTGCCCTCGCCCACGGCGCCCACGTTCTCACCTGCATTATTGACCTCGTCTGCCATGTACGACAGATACCCCCTTTACCGAGCGAATACGTGCTTGCCTATGCGCACGGCTATGGTCCTGCTCCATATCCACCCCGATACAGGCTTGGAAGGATTCCAAAAGAACAGACACCCGTACGAGGGATCATATCCGTTGAGCGCGTCTCGGGCCGCCGACACCGCCTGGCGACTTGGGCTCCTCCGCCATATCAGCCCGTTGGACACGGACTCGAACGCGCCCGGCTGGAAGATCACACCCGACACGGTGTTGGGGAATTTCGCGCTCTCAACTCTGTTGAGCATCACCGATGCAACGGCCACCATCCCCTGGTAGGGCTCGCCGTCGGCTTCAGCGGCCACAAGACGAGCGAGAAGATTGGCATCGCCCGCTCGCCCCTGGGCATCGCCGCGCAGAACCACGGCAACCATGACCACCGCAACCAGAGCGAATACTGTGGAACCCACTATCAACATCCGCTTCGTAGTCGAGCTCATCAAGTCTCCTCCTCGCAGCCCCGTCTATCGCGCAAATACGTGCTTTCCGATCTGCGTCACTATCCTTCTGGTCCAGATCCACCCTGACACAGGCTTGTAGGGATTCCAGAAGAAGACAGATCCGTAAGTGGGATCGAACCCGTTCACCGCATCTCGAGCCGCGGCGTACGCAGTGGCGTCTGGCGTTCTGCGCCAGTAGAGCCCGTTGGACACCGACTCGAGCGCGCGCGGTTGGAATATCACGCCCGAGAGCGTGCGCGGGAACCGCGGGTTCTGCAACCTGTTCATCATGACCGCTCCCACGGCCACCTGGCCTCGGTAGGGCTCTCCTGTTGATTCCGCAGCGATTGCGCGCGCCAAAAGGTGCACCGTGGCCGATCTGGACGGCGTGGCGTAGGTCGCCGCCGGCGCCCTGGCCGCGGCCGCCACTCGGTAGTCGAACCCCAGCGCGCGCCAGGTCTGGGCGCCCACAAGGCCGTCAACGCGCAGGCCGTTTCTGCGCTGGAAAGCCACCACGGCCCTGTAAGTCCGGGCGCCGTATATCCCGTCCACATACCCCCGGTAATAGCCCCAATCGGAAAGCTTCCACTGAACAAGCCTGACAGACCGTCCCCTTGTGCCCCAGTACAGAGTCGGCCTGGCTTCAGCCAACGCCGGCGCCGCTGTTAGGAGAATGCCCGCCGCCGCCAAAGCAAGTATCAACGCCGATCCCAAAATCCGCTTTTGCAGGTTCATGATGCAGATGCACCCCTGTCTGGCTGGATGGCACACTGTGCTGCCACTATTCTCCCTTGGATGTGCGTCCCGTATTCGCCTTCGGACTGGCAGTACAACGCCGCGCAATAACTCGCGCGGCGCCGTCATGCCGCGAGAATTGGAGACATGCAGAGCCATCGGGCCCGGGATACCCTTTCCAGGCTCAGAGCATTCAACGCGGGCTGTGCGGGACATCGACTTGGCGACCGTATGGAGCTATTATCAGCTTGAATCGGGTGCCAAACCCGAAAAACGCACGGGGAGCTGTATGCAAAGATGATTAGCTCCGTAGGGATTACTTTCAACCTGAAGAAGGACTTCCCCACCCAAGACGGGGAAGACGGCCACCCTCCAGACCTGGCGGCTGAGTGCGAAGAAGAAGAGACCGTTGATATGCTGGCATCCTCCCTAGCACGTCTCGCGCAGAAAGTCATGTTGTTCCCTCACAACCCCGACATGCTGGATAAACTGGATGAGGTCCGGCCTGATCTGGTATTCAACATCGCCGAGGGATGGTTCGGACGAAACCGCGAATCCCTCATACCCGCCCTCTTGGAGCTTCTCCATATCCCGTTCACAGGATCCGATGCTCTATCCTTGGGCATAGCCCTCGACAAGGCGATGGCAAAGAGAGTAGTATCGACCGCCGGCATCAGGACTCCGCGCTGGCGAAAGGTGGGTTCTGCCCAGGAAGCCTCCCGAGTGGATCTCGCGTTTCCGGTGTTTGTGAAGCCCAATTTCGAAGGCTCGAGCAAGGGCATCCGCAACTCATCCCGAGTCGACAATCATGAGGAACTCGCAGAGAAGGTTCGGTGGATCGCTGCAACATACGACCAACCAGCGCTGGTCGAGGAGTTCCTGCCTGGGCGAGAGTTCACTGTCGGAATCATCGGAAACGGGCGACCGCACGTGTTGCCAGTGATGGAAGTAGTGCCGGGCGACCGCGACAGCGCGGACCACGAGTTTGTGTACTCATTTGAGACCAAGAGCGGCAATCTAGAGCGGTTCCGCGTGCCGGCGCCCATCCCGCCTGAGCTTGCGGCGGAGATCTCCGATATGGCAGTGGAAGTCTTCGAGACCATCGAGTGCCGCGATGTGGCGAGAGTGGATTTCCGGCTCGACGCCGAGGGACGCCCCAACTTCCTAGAGATCAACCCACTCCCCGGCATGTCCAGGGTGAGTCTCCTGCCCCTGCAGGCCAGAGCCGCGGGAATGAGCTTCGACGACCTGGTAGACTGGATCGTCAGGTCCGCATGGACGAGGTATTACCACTGAACAGGCGCGGTTTCGCTGCACACGACCCGTGCGGTCGCCGCCGACGGCTCTTCTGAAAAGGCCGTTGCAGGTACGCCGGGTCCTTTGTTTTGCTCGATTGTATGGCAAGACAGAGGAATCCTGACGCGATTGTCAAATAACCACCGTGCGTTTCATGCCACGGATAGCACCGATGACAGGCGCGAAACAGCCAACTCCTAAGGAGGGACACAACCTTGAGACGCACGCGTCATGCCGTACTACTGATGCTGGCCGTATGCCTTGTGGCGGCCATTGTCTCACCCCATGCAGGCGCGCAGGCGCCCATGGCAGGCGAGAAGACTTACATCGAGCTGATTCTGGACTCCTCGATCAGCATGAGCGCCCGAGTGGAGGGCTGGAAGTCCAGAATGGACGTGGCCAAAGCCGTCATGGAGCAACTCATCCGCGACCTTCCCGAAGACCCCAATTTGATGGTAGCGCTCAGGATCTACGGGGCAGAGCTGCGCTCGAACCTCACCCCGTGCGAGGACACGGTGCTGGTTCAGCCCTTTGCTCCCGTAGCGAAGGCCCGGCAAAATATGATCGACCAGGTCAAGTCGATGAAGGCCAGGGGCATGACGCCCATCGCCCTCTCCTTGGAGCAGGCGGCTCGGGACTTCCCCGACAAGACCGCCCGCAACATAATCGTACTGATCACCGACGGCGAGGAGAGCTGCGGCGGCGATCCGTGCGCAGTGTCGGCCCGGTTGCAGGCAGACGGATTCGTAATGAAACCATATGTGGTAGGATTCGCTCTCACCGAGAAGCAAGCCGCTCTTGTGCGCTGCATCGGCGACTACTACTCAGCCTCCGATACGGCGTCGCTCAGGCAGGTTCTCTCAACGATCATGGCCCGCGCTGTGGCTCCCGCTCAGATAGAGGTGCAGGCATGGGCGGGCACCGTGAACGTGACAAGGCAGGCGGAGATTGAAATCGTCAAGTCCACAGGCGAGATCGTGCAGTCATCGCGCACCGCGCAGGATCCGCCGATTGTGCGCGCGCAGGTGGACGAGGGCCAGTACATAGCGCGCGGTCGGCTCCTCGTGGGCTCGCAGGTTTTGACAGCTCAGGCTGCAGGCATCGTGGCCAAGCCCGGGCAGACCAGTCTGGTGAGGCTGGACTTCGGGCCGCTGGACGGCAAAGTCCGCGTTACCGCCCGCGCGTCCGGTCAGGACGTAAGCGACCGCGTTGACATCCGGGTGCTTGAGGCAGGCAGGCCTGTGACTGCCAGCTGGTCCGGAATCCCGCCTACCACTAGATTGCAGGCAGGCGACTACACGGTCGTCGTCACACACAGGCAGTATCCCGAGCTCACGAGGACGGCAATGGCCACGGTGCAGACCGGGCGAGACGCCTACGTCGATGTAGACCTGGGCGAACTGCCGGCGGCGCTTGAGGTGACCGTAACATACCGAGGCGCGATCATGTCGAACCTGTGTCAGCTGAGCGTGCTCGCGCCAGGGCAGGCAGCGCAAGTGATACGCAACACGGCAGACGGACGGGTATTCCGCTGGACCTCGACCCCGGGAGTATATGACCTCAATGTGATGTATCGAGATGTTGTCGCAGCCGACAAGGCGGTTCTCGGCGTACAGCTGGCGGGCGGCCGAACGACCAACATAACTGTGAACCTGGACGACATCCTCGGCACGCTCAGAACGCGAGTAGTCGCCGGCGGGCGGGACGTCGCAGCCGATGCAAAGGTCACGGCGTTGGGCCGCGACGGCAAGCTCGAGCTGCCTTACGCAGCCGGATTCCGCCAGGCGCTCGTAACGCCCGGCGTGTATGCCGTCGGCGCAGTCTATCGGGATACTGAGAGCGATTCCTACGAAGCATATGTTAAGCCCGGCGAGATCACGGATCTGACTATTGAAGTGAAGCTGCCCGGCCGCATCGCGATAATCCCAACGGTCGAAGGCAAACCCATGAGGCCCGACAAGCTAAGGGCGTGGGCGTATCTCGACGGTGCCTCAGTCGGCAACGATGTGGCGCAGTCGGATAGAGTCGAGATAGTCGTACCCGAGGGCAAGTACAACATCGTGGGCGAAATATCCGAACCGTTCGCCCAGCGGCGGGAAGCGCCCGGCATCCAGGTACGCGCCGGCGAAACGGTGCAGGTCAAAATGAACTTCGACCCAGCCGGTTTGCTGCGAGTCAAGCTCGTCTCTGACGGAAAGCCCTTCACCGAAGCCGGAGTGGCCGTGTATTTCCACGGCACGGACGACTGGAATTGGATGGACGAGGCTGCCAGAGGCGTGTGGGAGATGAAGGTCCC
>DHON01000128.1 GCA_002409965.1 Firmicutes bacterium UBA5389 | reverse complement strand
TGTCGTACGAATCGCATCTGAGTTACGCCTCCCCCGATGCCCAACAGGCGTTTAGCAGGGATTCTAGCGCAAGCTGGCATATCGTGCAAAGACTAATTGAGAACTACTTAGTAGCCCTCGGCTGGTAGCCCTCGGCTGGTAGCCCCCGCTGGGAGCTGGCACCAGCCGGCAGCCACTGACAGCTCCCTACTCGAAGCCGGGATACACCATCGGCACTTTCGCAAGCTTTTGGGCCTTCACATCGTAAGCTCCGAGTATCTGCTCCTGCACCTGCCCCGCGGGGACCAGCATGTCGATGACGTTGGGATCGTAGATGCCATCATCGCCTCCGCCGAACCTCCACTCCGCCGCCTGCGCCATGACTTCGCGCACCCGCAGGTTGCCCTGGACCGGGAATCCTTCCTGCCCGAGCACGAACACCTGGAATCCCCAGCCGGGCTGAGGCGATCCAATGATGGACTTGGGCACGCTGATCGACACCACGTTGTTGACGGAATCCACAGCCGCCGCTATCCCGCCAACCTCAGAACCATCGGCGGCAAACACCTTCTGGTTCCATCCTTCCACCCAGATAGCGTACTCCCAGGCGCACTCGGGTTCGAACTCGACCCTCCTGCCGCCCAGGGCCTCAGTCAGCCCCGAACCGGGCTCGTGGTCGGTATCGATGTAGATGTCTACGGTTTGCACCGAAAGACCAATGCCGGAGCTCCACGGGTTTGTGATCTCCGATGCCAGCTTGACATTGAACGTGACCTCATCATCACTCTCGCGGCACTCGAGGGACACTATGTCAAAGCAGCTCGGCGTGAACACCGCATTCGTCGGGTAGGTGTAGCCGCCCGGGCCGTGGTCATCGCCATGCACATCCTCAAGCAGGAAGAGACGGTTGCCAACGCTCACTACCGGCGCCTTGAACTCGGCCGGCCCGCCGGATGGGATCACGCCCACGTTCTTCCCTCCGCATGTTGCCACCGCCGCAAGCATTGCGGTGTCGCCGCCTCGTATACCGAGCGCCTCGAAAGGCACTGCGATCTCCAATACGTTGCCAACTGATGCAGTCGCAAGTTCCCCTGCGTCCACCCACGTTCCGTCGCCCGCCGCGAAGGCCAGGCGTGCCCCGGCGCGCCCACGCCTCGATAGGTTCGCAAAATCCACCATGACCTCGGCCCCCAGCGGGAAGCCGAGCACAGTGGCGTCCATCCCCTCCCCGCTCCACCTCGGCACCGCGTTGACCTCTGCTATGCGCGGGGTGCCTGTGTAGACAGCTATCTGTACATCCTGCCCGTAAAGCGCCTCGAGCCCGCCCTCCGTCGTCAGGCGCACGCACAGATTCTCAGTATCTACCCCCACTCGCAGCGATTCGAAAACGGGCGTCACGCCGTCGATGCCATCGGCATCGTCGCCGCGATAGAATGACGCCTTCTCCCACTCTCCCCAACCCGCCATGCCGTCCATAACGGCGTCCTTCATGATCCCGGTTATCTTGTCTTCAGCCACAGCAGGTCGCTTCGGGATGATGGGCAGATAGAGATATCCCGGAACAGGCTGGCCGAGGTGGTTGTAGACGTTTTGGAGATGGATCCTGAACAGCTCGTCGAAGGCTTCATCGTTTCCGGACGATTGGTCGTCGCCGTACCACCAGAACCAGTCGGAACCCTCCGCCGCAAACATCTCGTCCCACGCGCGCGCCAGCTGCCCGGCGGGAGGTTCACACGCGGCGCCACATGCCGCGTCGCACGCCGCGTCGCACGCCGCGTCGCACGTATCGACGCCGGCCGTAACCTCCTCCAACGCTCTGCGCGCCCGAGCAAGGTAATCCCATGCGCGGTTCTCTTCCGCCTCGCCGATCCACGTTTCTAGATTGTCGGAGATCCACGAACCGGTGTAAAGCACTGGAATACGCCGAGTGGCGGGGTTAACGGCCAGATACTCCTCAACCGTCACCGCCCGGAAATCGGTATCAGTATTCAGGGCCTCGTACAGCGTATTCAGGAACTCCTTGCCATCGTTGGCGTAGTACTCCCAGCAGTTCTCACCATCGAGAGCGATGGTCACTACATGCGGCCCAGCGACTCCCGCAAGGTCCGCCTTGACCTTCTTCAGGTAGCTCACCAAGTCGCGCGCCGCCGCCCGCCCGGTCATGCCGGAGTAACTGAAGCCTATCTTGTCGGAAAGCACGATATCTCGGAACAAGATAGTAACCTGCTTACCGTCTTCCTCTACTATGTAGGGACGATAGAGCAGGTCCGGCTTCACGACATTCCCGGCCCCGTCTCGCAAAGCCACTCCGAGCGATCTCGCAAGCACTCCCTCGCTCGACACCATCCAATCGAATCCGGCGCTGTGCACAATGTCTACTATCTTCTGCCCCACTGCCTGCTCCGATGGCCACAGCCCGCGCGGCGACATTCCAAAGTGCAGCTGATAGGAGTCCACCGCCAGGCCCAGCTGAGCTTCGACATCCTCCGGGCGGGCGAACCTCTCAGCCGGCAGATCCAGCTTGGGACTGGCGATCCTCGCAAGGTCAGTGTCGTAAAGCAATGGCATGATAGGATGGTAAAACGGCGTGGTCGTAACCTCAATCTGGCCGGCCTGCTGCATCTGCCGATAGAGCGGCACTACTTCTCTGATGATCTCTCCATGCTTCGCCACCACTAGTTGCTTATCGGCCTCGGTGAACCCCCGCGCCTTATGCACAAGCCCCTTCATCGCCGGATCGGCTTCAATGAAGTCGGGGTCGAGCCATGCTAGGTTGAACCATACCTGCAGATCCCGGAAGTCCTGCTCAGTGTAGTTCACGATTGCCTGAGCAATCGATTCGTCACTCACGGAAGTGCCCCGTAGCTGCAGTAGTTCCCAGTAGCGGGGGTATCTTTTGATGATGTTATCCCAATTGGCATCGAAGAAACGCCTGAGTATGAAGTCCTTGTCGTCCTTCGTCAGCTCGCAAGCGGGTTTCTCAGTCAAAACTAGCTGGATGTCCTTCGCGCCGGCGGAATACTCGTCCAGCTGCTTGATCAGGGATGGAACAAGGTTGAACGCGACATGCACGTTCGGATAGTCTTTGAGCATTGCCGCCATATCGTAGTAGTCTTTCACGGCATGCATTCGCACCCAGGGCATCATGTACATCCCTGTGGCGGTGTTCTTGTAGAAGGGCTGGTGATTATGCCAAATGAGAGCCACGTATAGCGGATTGCCCGCGTCGCTAGCAGTCACAGCCTCACAAGGCCCAGAAGCAACCAGCGCCGTCATCACGGCGATACAGAACAGAAGCGTAAGCCGTCTACGACTGTCCATGATCCACGCCTCCCCGCAATGATGGTATTGCTGCCAGCGGGCCACATTTGCAGCACATTAGTGTTCGCCCAATTGGGGAGAACATCCTTTGTTGCCTGGGAGACGCGGGACGACTGCCGTGATGGCCGGGCGCGCAGACACGCAAAGCAGGCACCCCGGCCATCACGCTTGAGTGGCCAGCTGAGTGACTGAGTAACTGGCTGATTGGCTGCTCGCTGACCGGCGCTGACCTATCGATCAGTCACTACTTGATGCCCAACCTAACCTAGGGCCCGGATGCCCCGCTGCACAGCTAGCCCCGTTGCGCCTCCCTCAGGCCATCGAGCAGCGCCTGAGCTGCCGGAGCGCCCTTTAGGAACCCCTTGAGCTGCTCGCATGCGTAGTCGGAACAGTGCGCGCAGTTCTCAAGAGACCGCTCAACCGCGCACGTCCGGATCTCGCACATGCTGCAGTACCCCACCTTTCTGCCGCCTGCGCCCAGGCAGCCGTCGCAGTTGATGTCCTCTGCCTTCATGTCAGCCCCGAGGGCTTCCGACCATTCTGCTGCAATTCTGGCACGCGCCTGATTGTCGTCGGCCTGAGTGGCCAGGTATGCCGGGCATTCGTCGCAGGCGAGCCCGCAGTACGCAATAATCCTCTCCACGTCGACACTCCCCCTTTACGTTCTATAGAACATATGTTCGCAGTTGGCCGCGGAATTCCTCCCAGACGCGCCATCTTTTTTTGCGCAAAGGCGTCTAGATCCTCCCTTGCAGCTCAGGCAGATATTCGTATAGCAGAACCGTAGGCATATCGGGCGGAATGTCTTCATGCCACATCTCGAACCCAATCTCTGTCAGCATCGACGCGACCATCCCGCCGCACGGCACACAGCCTGATACTGACCGCATCCCGTGTCCGGACATCTCGCTGAAAGCATGCGACAGAACCGCCCAGCAGAGCGCATAGTCTCCCTCCAGCACGCTGATGACGAATTCCCCTGCCTCTGGCCACATCTCCGATGAAGTATCCATGAGGAGAACTGCGCGCCGGCCATCGCCATCGTGTGCTGTGAACGCACAGCCTCTTTTCGCCATTTCCGCAATGAAGTGCGCAGACGCAGGATGGAACACGAATCCGGACGGCAGCATTCCTCTTGCGCCCGCCACCGTTGCCGAGCCCTGAATCGCCAGCGTGAACAGATCGCCCGGGCCAGGCGAATGGATCCTTTCCACCTCAATCTCAGTAGCCCGGGCATTACTCGACGCGGCCAGCTCATTCGCGCGCGACGTTGCGGCCTGAACCGCTGCAGGCAGTGGCTCTGGATCACAGAAGAAGTATCGCAACCCGGCGATTCTCCTAAAGCCCAACGATTCGTTGAGCGCGATGCTCTCGATGTTGTCGCAGGACGTTGCAAACCGAAGCGACTTGGCGGCAGCGTGCTTCGCCTCCTCCAGCAGACGGCGGGCAATGACCCTCGCCACACCGTGCCGCCGGAAAGACGAGTCCACCCTCAGCCCCTCAAGCCACCCATCAGTTGGCGTGTGCATGGCAAGCCTGCCGAAACCTCTGACCACGCCATCGCATTCCGCGACGACAAAGCGTCCCTCCGGGTCACATACCCACTGCTTGGCCACACGCGGAACGTAGTCCTCGCCATCCCAGACGTCCGCGCTTATGCGGATCATCGCGGGGATATCGTCCAGTCCTGCAAGTCTCGTAATGACAGCCTCTGCCTGGCCCATACCATCACCTCCTCGGTCGCCCTTCGACCGACCCCTAGCAGCCTTCATCGTCGCTGTCGCAACCGCAACCCAATCCGCAACCGGTCTCTTCGCTGTCGCTACCGCAACCCGAACCACAACCGGTATCCGTGGATTCGCCATCGCCTGTCAAGTCCCTGCAACCTGTACCACAGGTCCCCGTCAAAGTCCTTCCTTGGAAACCAGGGGGTAACGGGGAACGGCGGGAAGGCGAACTCCCGGTCCGACCGGAGCGATGCGAGGGGCGTGCAATTGCGGAGTGTTGTTCGAAAGCCATCGTGGGGTAACCTGTCTCGTTTGAACCATGCATTGCCCACATCCATGGCAAGGCCTGGGCGCAACGTCTGCTTACGGGCCTCAAGCCTCAAGGCGTAACTTGAGGACCCTCTCCACGTCGAGGTATTCTAGGCCGGTGTTGACCTGTGGTAAGGTGATA
>DHON01000075.1 GCA_002409965.1 Firmicutes bacterium UBA5389 | reverse complement strand
TTAAGGCTCAAGGCCTTGCCGTCCGTCCTAAAGGTGTAGGCCAGTGAGATCCAGCCCAGGCCGCTTTTGAGTCGCCCCGACCGCTCTTTTCCTCCATGATGGTGTAGGTTGCTGCAGTCACGTATGCAGCTGGTCTTTTCGTAGCTGGTGCCCGATCCCTTGCGCACGTTGAGAGCGTCGGTAGTAACCTTCACCGTAAATGCTGCGCTCGTTGCTGCAGGACTAGCCCTTGCCGTACCAGTCGAAGAGGCACTGCCACCGACTGTTTATGGCAACATAAAAGTGAACAGCGAGGTTGGTACGGAAAAGCGGTACCACCCCCTTCTGTCCATAGACTTCTGCACTTTTGTAAGGGAGTCCTCCATTCGATTCGACCGTGTTTTTTTACCTCGCTTCTTGTATGTAGAACCCTCGCTTGTGATATTGGGCGCCAAAGCTATCGATGCTTTGGCGCCCAACTTTCAAGTATTCGCTCGTTATCCTAGCAAGTCAGGTCTGCAGACCAGAAGAGTATGCCATGGTGACATTACCCCACGTGTGTTACTCCAAGTCACTATCCAAAACGAGGCCAATCACATAGATGGGCGACCCCCCCCTCCGAAATCAGTCCGATCCTAACAAGCACTTCCTTAACGCGCTGCTTCATTGCACGCTTCGGCCACACTGCAAGGACCGCCTTCCTAACCGAACCCGTTCTCTCATAGAAGCTAAAGAACTTTCCACGTTCAGGCGTCACCTCAGTTGGGTGTCGAAGCTGTCGGTTGTTCGCGACGGCATTCGCATAGTCAACCTCTCTTAGCTTGAGCCCAGCCATATCGAGAAGTTCTCTGCCCTTTTGCGTCTGCACCAGGGCAAGCGAAATGCCGTCCGACTCCTCATCCGTAAAATTGGTCCCCCAGGAATCTCCAAGGGTAAGATCACCAACGCGCTCACCCGTCGCATAGCGACAGCTGTGGCAGTTGCGTGTGTAACAAATACCTCCTAGGAAGGCCATGGTATAGGCATCTGTGCAGCCGCCCGGAACTAGCCTCCGAAAGTCCGTGCACAGACCGAACTCGGTATTGCGACGAAACCAAATTCTTCCGACATCATTCAAATCGTAGCTGTAATCGCGAAGCGTCTGCTGCAGAATCTTGATTGACGGCGTTCCATGACAGATGAGATCGATGGTGTAGAGCCTCTCTAAGAGCGCCCCGCTCTTCCGACGTCCGACAAAGTTACGTATGGCAGACACCTGGCAGGGAAGCCCAATGAAGAGCACAGTGGAGCCATCCTCGAGTTCTCTGACCACAGAACGATAGATTCCCGATGGGTTGCTCTTCGCATATTTGGAGCCGGCAAAGCCCTCAAGCTCCTCCTGAGTCCTAGCAAGAGCGAACCGGAAATCACCATCCTCTAGACGACATGATGCTACCGTACCGCCACCAGCTACAAACGCCCTCATTATTGCCGAGGCGAAACCGCCTGACGAGCTCCCCTCACGAATGTCGGGCGAAGCCCAACCCTGCCAACTCTCGATAGTACGACGGAAGTCGGCAGGATGATTGACCTGACACACCTGGTGACATTGACCACAGCGTATGCAGAGCGAACCATCAATCAAGGCATCCATGTGCTCGACCGAATCAGAAATCCTGATGGCCGACTTAGGGCACACATCGACACACGCCATGCAACCCGCGCATTGCGCGGGTGAGCAGACGGTATAAGGCTCCATCACACCCACCTCCAGTACGGTATGGACAAGAATAGGGCGCTCTTTTGTGCTCAAAGAGCGACCTTCTTGAGACTCTCGACCAATTCGCCAACCTCACTTGCAAACCGGCTAGCCATCACCTTCAACGCAATATAGTAAAGGAGACAAAGCGTTGTCTACCTTACCCCGCCTTCTGAAAGCCAGAGCGACACAATGTCGCAGTAGCTACTTGCAAGGCTGAACTTCCTCATAGCCCTACCAGGAATAATGATTTGATAGTAATCTGGACTATTACCGACTGAGATCTTCTTCACGAGACTGAGGTCTTAGATATCGAAAAGCATCCCTTCTTCATACCAGATGTACTCACTAAACCGTACCTCACGAATGAGCTTGAAAGAAGGACAACCTCGATAATCTTGTAGCCCTACTGAAAAAGAGAAGTTACACCGCGCTTAAGATGCTCCTGCACGTTGTAGATAGGAACAGCCATGCTAACCTTCCCACTCTGTGGGGTTACTCGCTTCTGTATGCCATCAATAACTCCGTGTCTTCCTTGCAAATGGCATTTAAATGCACGCGGTTTCCATCCGTTTATAGTATGGAGAGGAGCAATATCGCGACAAGTTTGCCGTCACCCCGCTGCTTTCGGGAGTTCCGGATGAATCTTCCTAAAGCTTTAATGACGCCAGCCCGTCTCTCTTGAAGAACCCAATGTCTGTCAGGGGCGCCAGCCTTTCGCCACAGCCAGAGCATCTGCGCGTACATTCTGAGCACAAGGCTGTCGGCTCCGCCAAGCATCTCAGCTCCAGCGTGACCGTCAGCGAAGTATTTTCTGATAGTCTCTGCCGCATCGATACTACGAATCTTCGACCGCGAAAAGCCTCCCGAGCTGAGAGAGCCCTCCCTCAAACAGTGATGGTACAGCTGCTCCTCGCTAAACCATATCTTCGGAACCCTGTCGTAAACCCTAGTCATCACTACGTAATCTTCGAGGTTACTTAGACTCGGAAATTCTATACCGTCGAAGATCTCCCGTCGGTAAATCTTGCCCCACATAGCACCCCAAGCGTGGCCCGTCTGGTAAAGGATATCGAGATTGCAGCGCTTTCCGCTAACTGGCCCCGAAGAACAGTCGGAAAAGTTGCTCCACCTGCTGCCGTCCGGTCGCTCGTTACAGGGGGCACACCCCGAGATATCCGCACCATGTTCATGGGCAGCCGCAATCAGCACCTCAAACATACGCGAATCAACCCAGTCATCAGAGTCCACGAAGGCGACCCACCCCCCCCCGGAGCTGTCGAGGCCGGTTTTTCTCGCAACCCCCGGCCCACCGTTGGGTACGTGCAGAATCCGCACACGGGGGTCACGAAGCGCATAGCCATCACAGAGCTCGCCGGTACCATCGGTGCTCCCGTCATCGACAACGATGAGTTCCAGATTACGATACGTCTGCACGAGGATGGAGTCCAGGCACTGGGGCAGCCATTCCTGGGCGTTGTACGCAGGAACGATCACGCTGAGCAGCTCATCGACATCAGTCACGGGACGCCCCCTCCCCGACGCAGCCGTCGAGGAAGTCCCGAGCCTCGCAGGCGAAGCGGGCCTTGAGCGCGCCGACGGAACTCCAATCGACATCTCTGGTGTGGACGTCGACCGACTCCGGATTGGCGTCGCAGGGAACCTCACGGTCGCTGAGACCGAAGTCCCTCAGCACATCCGTGAGCCTCACGGAATACTGCGGCGGGTCGAACACGGTCATTGGCCTCTCGAAGGCAAGAGAGAAGCACGTGCCATGGAACGAGTCAGTCACGACATAGGCGGCGTCCCTGAAGAGCGCGAGCCACTCGCTGGGACTTGGCTGCATCACCGCATGGATGCCATGTCCGGCGTGAAGGGACTGGCGGGGGCTGAAGGTCACGAGCCTCAACTCGTAGCCCATCTCCTCGGCAAGCGTCTTCGCGTAGCCAAGGATAGACTCGTTCTCGTTGAGGCGGTACACGAGCACGTAGGGCGCGGTGGCCCGCGAAACCCCACCCGCAAGCCTCCGCCAAAGTCCGGGGTCGCAAAGCAGGACCGGATCCTTGAGGGCGACGCCGTCAAGCCCCAGCGACCTCAATATCGCAACGCTTGAGCTCTCGCGAACCGAAATCGCATCGAATCCCGCGAGCGCACGTCGTGTGAGCTCGGCCTCCTCCTCGCCGAGCGAGGTCCGCCCAAAGCTCGCCGAGAAAGCGATCTTCTTGTGCTCGTCCGACACATTGGTGAGGAAGTAGACCGGGTCGAGCCCCTCGTTGTCGATGAAATTCCAGGTCTGGTCGCTGCCAACGCAGTAAACGGCATTGGGGTCGAACTCCCCACCCTCCAAGTACGGCCCTACTTCGCAGAGGTCGAGCTCGCGCTCGAGGAACTCCCGGAACATCCTCCTCTGCCAGTTCCAGTTGGACGATGTGATTAGGTAGCGAAGCCTGTTCGCCAGGGGATTCCCAGGTCTCTCCAAGCACATCGCCTTGTGGCCCTCGGGTGTCCACTGGGGACGGTAGTAGTCAATGAAGACAGGCCCGCCATAGGCCGAGAGGACATCCCTCGTGGCCACAGCCTGCATGACCGTCCCGTAGTTGAACGTGTCAATGATGGTAGAGACGTATATCGTTTTCGACGTCACGAGCGGACCTCCCTAATCCTGTTGAGAATCGCCTTCCTCTTGAAAAAGCAGACAGCGACCGTGACCCCGAGCACCGCATAGCGTGCGATCGGATAGGGGTAGAGGCCTGCGAAAGCAAATGACACGACAACGAGCGCTGCAGCCATGGCCCACATGGTCTTGCCGTCGAGAAGGCCTTTGCCGACTTTCTCTCGCGCCACACGCTGCGCGAAGACATAGTGCGTGACGCCGAGCACCACGTAGCAGGAAAGCGTCGTGTAACCCGCAGCCCTGTAGCCAAAAATCGGTATGAACAAGGCGTTGAGGGCTAAGTTGAGCACGGCCGCCACAACGGAGGCAACAGTGGCCACCCGCGTCTCCTCCCAGAAGAACTCGATGTTGGAGCAGAACGAGTACAGGTACATGAAGAAAACGCTGGCGGCGATCACCGGCACGAGGCCCAGCGCCTCACCGTACTTGGAAGGCGCGAGGATGGCGACGATCTCCGGCGCAAGGGCGTCCATCATGAGGATGAGCACTGCCAGCATGCCGAGGATCTCGAGCCCCACCTTGTTGACGCGACCATACTCGCCCGCCCTGATCTTGCGGTACAGCCATGGGATGACGGTCGAGTTGAGAGAGCTTGTGAGCACGGTCATGATCATGCCCGCAGAATAGGCGATGCTGTACACGCCCGCGTCAGCACTGCTGCACATCTGACCGATCATGATCCGGTCAGAGGAGCTGAGCACGACCTGGGAGAGGTAGTGGGGCAGCAGCGGGATGTTGAAAGCGAGTGTGAAGCGCCAGTAGTCCTTTTTGAAGAATGTCTTGCTGCGCCGGAGCGTCGCCCCGCCGAGAGCCACGGCGATTCCCACGTATACGATGATGAACGAGAGGATACGTGCCAGGACCTTGTCTTGAGCGAGTATCACGAAAGGTATGCCAAGGGCTGGGACGCCAACCGCAAGCACAATCGCCGCAGTCACCACTTTGCGGTACTCGAAGTCATAGCGAGCGCGACAGGCCCAGACATCATATATCTCTGATGCGACCACCTCGACGAGCATGAACAGCACGTACGCATCCGGCATACCGGTGAGCGCCGAGGCCTGTTCCTGGAATATGAACGCAAGGACAAGCCAGGCCGCACCCATGGTACAGATGAGCCCCATCACGGATGTGGTGTAGCCCTCCTTGTCCTCGGAGTAGCGCACCATGCCGTTGTTGAAACCGCCGTAGGCCACGCCAAGGGTCACCACATAAACGAAGACGCTCTCCCAGCTCTGGTAGACACTGAAGGAACCATACTCCGAGGTGGTGAGCAGACGCGTGAAGATGGGTACCGTGATGAACGATATGCCGCGCAGAACAAAGCCACTGAGGGTAATCCACAGCGTGGCGCGCTTCACCTTGGATAGTGCTGTGTAGCGATTCCGTATCTTATCCAGCAATGGTTTCATCATATAGTCAGAATCCGAATCCCTATGCCGCCCGGCGCTTCTCCAGGTAGGAGTTGATGTCGCCTATGACGCAGCAGGGGTCGCCCACGGCGACGCTGTCCGAGGGGATGCTCTTGGTCACGACACTCCCCGCGCCGATGACGACATTGTCACCAATCTCCACGCCCTTGAGGATGGTCGAGTTCATGCCGATGAAAACGTTGTCCCCGATGCGCACGTGCCCGGCGCTGCCCAGCACGTCGCCGTACTTTCCCTTGAAGACGCTCCAGTCGTAGCCGTGCGTGAGGATGGTCACGCCCTCGGTGATGGACACGTTGTGCCCAATCTCGATCATCCAAGGGTGCGTGGTGTCGATCTCGCACTTCG
>DHON01000102.1 GCA_002409965.1 Firmicutes bacterium UBA5389 | reverse complement strand
TTCATCTGCAGCATTCACAAGGCGAGAAGCGTTCAGGTATGGCTTGCCAGCCGGCCAAGGGTCAAGCTCTACTTCGTGCCCTGCTACATGCCGTAGCTAAACCCTGTAGAGAAGGTATGGTGGCACATGAAGGCCGTTGTCACTGCCAACAGGCTGTATGGTTCAATGGCCGCGCTGGTCGCCGCTGTCAACGCGTTCTTCGAGCAGCTCAACCCATCCAGGGTTCAGACACTAGCTGCTTGATTAGGCTAAGGTACTTGTTGAGAACTGCTTAGTCCTCTACGGATATCAGCAGGATTCCTCCGTCGAACCCGCCTCTGGCTTGCCGTTTATCGTCGGCCATCTCAATGAGCCGGCTGAGCGGCACTCCTACTTGGCGGCCCAGCGCCGAGATGACTTCGAGTATGTCGGCGAGTTCTTCAACATCCCCGCTGGCCGTGTATTCGTCTACCTCTTCCGATAGCTTCCTTCGGAGGTAGCTTAGGTACTCGGCATCATCGGCGATGCGTGTGACGGCTTTCTTTCCTGATGATTCTATGATCTCCGGGATTCTGTCTCTGACCAGCTTGTCGTAGTCCTTGCGCAAACTCACTCGCCCTCCTCAGCATACGGCACCAGGCTCCTCTTGATCTTGCGCACGCCGCCGCGCGGGTCAGGCACGTCCCCCACATACCTGGGGATTAGGTGGACGTGAAGGTGGAAGATGGTCTGGCCGGCGGCGGCCCCCACGTTGACTCCGATGTTGTAGCCAGCGGGGGCGAACTCGGCGTCCAGCAGTTCCTTGACTTCGACGAGGAGCTTCGCCATGGCGATGGTCTCATCCTGGGCAATCACTTCATCTTCGGGGATGTTGCAGAATACGCACTCTGACAATGGTATCATTCCTTTGCTTTGTATCTCAGAACCGGCGACGGAAGTAGTCTATTCTTCGGAACTCCAGGATATCTTGTACGTGCGAAGCCAGTCGAGGGGTTAGATACGGGTAGACCTTTGGAGTGAGGTGCATGACACGGCCCACCTCGTCGTACTTGAAGAATCGCCCGCGAGACAGGAAGTTAACGGGATTCCGCCGTGCCAGCCTGGTGAAGTCATCGATGCTCCATTATGTGGAGCCGACTGGGGCGCCTGCCAAGCGAGTGCTCGATTCGCCGGTAGGTATCAAGCATCCTGACGGGCAGAGGATCGCGAGCCGCCATCTCGTCGAAGAGTTCAATCACGCGGAAGTCGAAGTTAACAGAGCATCTTTCGGGGAACTCAGACTCCTGTGGGTGTCTGAATGCAGCCGGGCGGTCTACCCACGGGTTCTCTCCGGCAAGAAGACGGGGCAGGTAGTGCGCTCTTTTGTAGTTGCCGATGAAATCGATCACGGTGCAATGGCTCTTGCCGGGGTACTTGCGCAGTCCGCGCCCGAGCTGCTGCAGGAAGACTACGTAGGACTCTGTGGGGCGCAGGAACATCACCGTGTCAAGCGATGGTATGTCGATGCCCTCATTAAGCATGTCCACTGCAAAGACCGCCTTGAGGTGGCCGCGCTCAAGCTCGGCGATGGCAGTGCTTCTGTCAAGCGCGTGGTTTGCGCCGGTCTGCTCGCTGTGAACGGCCGCTGCAGGCACGCCGCGTGCGGTGAAGAAGTTGGCCATGCATTCCGCGTGCCTAATGGAGGCGCAGAAGGCCAAGGTGCGTTCGCCTCCCAGCTTCGCGTGATGCTTGAGTATGAGATCAGCGCGCTCCTGCGGAACTGGTAGTTCCACTCGACTCCAGTGGTGAGGGCGGAGCGCGACAGATTCGACGAGCCCACGAAGACATCGGCTTCGCCTTGGTAGTCCAGGATGTAGGCTTTTGGGTGGAAAGCCCGAATGTCGCCGTTGTAGAAACGGATGTCTATGGCGCCGCCCAACTCGGTACGGAGGTAGTACAGGGCAGAAGGCTCGGTGAGTTGCAGATACTGCCCGGTGAGAAGCCGTATGGGCACCCCGCGCGCGATGGCCTGCTTCAGCTCAGGTACGATGAGCTTGACACCTGATGCGCTCAGGTGACAATTACTCCGAGAACGCCAGAAATCCTTCGAAAGCTTCCCCCCTTTGACACTGCCTGTACTCATCGCGTATAGTGGAGCCAGTTGCGTTGCTTGGAGGCTGCCCCCATGACCCGAACACTGGATGAACTGGGTGAACCCCTTTTCGCGGGGCGTACTGCGGAGGTCTACGCCTGGAGTGATACTGAAGTCATAAAGCTGTACCAACTCTGGGTGTCTCAAGAGACTGCTGAACGGGAAAGGGCCAGTACGCATGCCGCTTTGAGCATGGGGATCTCTGTTCCGGAGGTAGGCGAGATCGTCAATGTGGGTGAACGGTCGGGACTGATCCTCGAACGCATCCGGGGCACGACGATGATGCGCCAGATCGAGTCGGACATCTCCCGCGCCGGATCTTTTGCCCGGCAGCTGGCTGAGATACACGCCGCTGCGACCGGCGATCTTTCCGAGGAACGCCGTGCTATGGAGCTGTTTCACACTGCATACCTGGATATTTGTGTGCAGAAGATGAACGTGGATCGGGAGGAGTACGCGATGTGGCTTCCGATAGTCGCGGCCGCGCGCTTGAGCGAAGGGATACCCGAGTTTCAGGATTGGCTAATGGAGCAGGTGCGCTGCTGTTGACACCTCCAACTACAGCTGGTAGCGTACTTGCTAATATGCACAGGTGCCGCAGAATGCTACCGGGGGCCATGTGCGAACGGTGTACAGGCGATGGAGGGAGGCGTTGCTCATGTTGAGTGCATGCGGTCTGTTCTGTGACGAGTGCAGAGCTTTCGGGGAGAGTTGCAAGGGATGCACTGAAATCGCAGGAAGGCCTTCATGGACGAAAGACCTTGGTATCGATGTGTGTGAGCTTTTCGAGTGCGCCGCCAATAGGGGATTTGGGACCTGCGGGGAATGCGATTCGCTCCCGTGCAAGCAGATGGCGGCGTTGAAAGATCCTCGAATTACGGTCGAAGCCCACCTCGATGGATTGCGCGCTAAGGTGGGGCGATTGCGAAGCCATCACAGCCGGACGGACAAAGAGATCCAGGTTCATCAGCTAGACGAGATCACTTTCGTAGGCTTCGCTCTTCGTACTTCAACATCGGCGCCGAAGCACGTGATACCTCGGTTCTGGGAGGAGTTTTGGCAGACCGGAAAGGCTGAGGCCTTGCGGAAGGCGCTTGGCGTGTGCTGCCTCGAGCCTCTCTATGGCGTGTGTACGTCCTACGATCCAGAGTCGGGCGCTTTCACTTACCTGGTCGGCGTGAGGCTGCCCCAGGGCAGTTCGGTCCCTGATGGGTTCGACAGCGTGACGCTCGGTTCATCGCTCTACGGAATGATACGTCTTCCCATGGATGTGCCCGAGATCCAGGCTGCCTGGGGCAGGATACATGAGTGGGGCACCAGAGCAGGCTTTGAAGTGGGGCCCGAGGGGTTCGAGTCGTATCCCGACGAGAACACCTGCGATGTGTATGTGCAGATACGTTGACCGGCCGGCCAGGGCGCAGCTCTTGCTGGTTGGCTGCATCGTCGTGGGATGAGGCCGGTTAGGTTGCATCAGGGCTGGGCCTCGCGGCCCAGCCCTGCGCAATCGCCGAACTATCTGCAACCGGAGACCGCGGATCTAGAAGTTGAGGCCGAACGCCGGCACCACTGATCCTTGATACTCCTTCGCGATGAACGCCGCTACTTCTTTTGACGTGAGCGCCTGCGCAAGCTCTCTTAGGGCAGGGTTGGCCTTGTCGACATTCCTGATGGCAAGCACGTTGGCATAGGGAGAATCACTGTCCTCGATGAACAGTGCGTCCTTAGTGGGTACCAGCTTCGCTTCCATGGCGAAGTTGGAGTTTATGATCGCCAGGTCCATGTCTTCGAGCGACCGAGGGAGCTGCGCGGCGTCGAGCTCGATTATCTGCAGGTTCTTGGGGTTGTCCACAATATCGAAGATGGTCGCGGCGATGCCGGCCTTCTTGTCCACGCTGATGAACCCCGCTTTCTGAAGCAGAAGTAGCGCCCTGCCGGCGTTGGTGGGGTCGTTGGGGACGCCCACCTTGGCCTTGTTGGGGAGGTCTTTCACACTGCCCACACGCTTTGAGTAGGCGCCCATGGGTTCTATGTGCACCTTGGCTAAGTAGGTGATGTTCAGGCGCCTGTCCTTCGCGAAGCTCTCCAGGTAAGGCACGTGCTGAAAGAAGTTGGCGTCGATATCGCCATCGTTTAGGGCCAGGTTGGGCGCTACATAGTCGGTGAACTCGATGATCTCCAGGGTTATGCCTTTGGCTGCCAGGATGGGCTTGACCACCTCGAGGATCTCTGCATGCGGCACGGGCGTGGCTCCTACCTTGAGCCTCGCCGTCGACCCGGCCACTGCGCTGCCGCACATCATCCCGAGCACCACCAGACCAACTAGGAAGATGGATGCTGTGTTCCTTGTGAATGCTTTCATCTTTCGCTGACCTCCTTTGCCTTCTCTATTGCCTGCGGTCTGCTCTGCGACCGCCGCAACACCGGTGCCGAGGCGCCGAGGCGCCGTCGCCGGGCGCCCTTCGGGAAACAAAAAACCTTCCGCTCCTGGCCATAGCATAGGCCAGGGACGGAAGGATATAGGTCCACCGTGGTACCACCCTGGTTCGCACCGCCTTTACAGGCGCGTGCCTCGTCGAGCGCGGCAAAGCTTCACGTGAAACATGAGGCTCTGCGATGCCCCGGCGCTTTAACGAGCGCACCCGTGCGCGCCTACTGGCTCCAATCTCTGGAACGTTCGGGCGCCCGCTCAGGGGCCATGTTCGTCACCTTTCCACGGCGCCGGCTTTCAGCCAAAGGCCGGCTCTCTGTGGCCAGTAATCAGCGACTACTCATCCCCATCACTGCGTTTGCAGGTATTCTGCTGTCAACCGCTGCCCGGGTCAGTCCTTGCCATCGAGCATAGCACGGCGACTGGGCGGTGTCAATCCAAATCGAATGAACGCCAGGTCTCGCTCAAAGAGCGTCCTATTGCGCTCAAGATCCACGATCCTTGCCCCGTTGCAGAGTATGGCGGGGGCGTTTACTCCGAGATCGCGAGCGTACGGGGCGGATGACTCCTTGGTTCTGCCGGTCGCGAAAGTGAACGCCTCACCTGCCAAAGTCCCATTTCGGGGTCGGCCCAGGATGGGCAGAGTGCAGCGGCCCATCTTCAGAGACTCCGTCCGCGACTGCCCGCAACGGATGTATACGGCTGTACGCTGGCAGATTGCTGTCAACAGCGGGTTTAGCCGGCCTTTAGGATTCGCCGGTTTTCACAACGCTTTGGTCTCTATGTGTCTCGGATCGCACCAATGGTTGATGCATAAGCGGGTGTATGGTCGCATAAACCGCCGATGGCCCGGAAATCGGAAGACTGCGGCGGCAGGCGCCCAGGTTCTGAGGTTCGAAAATGGGCGGTATCGCCAATTCATGCCGTGTCGTGTCGACGCTAGAGGGATTTGATGGTATGCGGACTCCGTCCGGTTCGTCCGATGGGTCTACACGCACGACTATACATCAACCATTGTTGGGAAACCTGGCATATAGGCGAAAATCCGCCGCGAAATCCGACAGATAGCTGTTCGCGCATCTGTATCGCGGAGATTGCGCGTGGAAGACGCCAACACGGTTTTCGGCCTCAGCTTCAGGCAGTTTCTGGAACCTGCGGGAAAACCCGCAGGCACCGGATAAATTCCAGCCATCAGCCTCGCTAATGCCC
>DHON01000021.1:464-20411 GCA_002409965.1 Firmicutes bacterium UBA5389 | reverse complement strand
GCTAGCTGGGGCTCGTGTGTGGGAAGAACTTGATGCGCATCGCGGTCGGCATGCGGTCTGCATGCGGTCGGCATGCGGTCGCCGGCGCGATCGCGATGGTGGACATTGCGCGACACACTAGATCGGGCCCTGAGGAATGCATCTGTAGCCACGCCGGTCAGACACATTCCACGAAGACTTGATTCGCGACAAGAAAAGCGTTAGGCGCGAGGCGCACGTGCGGGCCCAAAGCAGGGCCTGCGCCTGAGCCCGAGCCCAAGGCCGGGTCTGAGACCTCCACCAGACCGCGCCGCGCGAGCCGGCGGAAGCGTTCGGAGTATTCGCCCACCAGGTCAACGCCGTATTCCTGCGACAACGCGCCCAAATCGACCCCATCTGCCGTTCTCAAGCCCACCATCAGGGCGTCCCGGGCCTCTTCGCGCTGAGTGCGCATCTCGCGGCCTGCCACAGGCAGACAGCCGCGCCCGATGGAATCGACGTAGTCGTCGACTGAGGGAGTGTTCCACGACCGAATCCCCCAGCAGGTCGCCGGATCGGAAGCGGAGGCGAAAGCAGGATTGCGGACGGACGCAGAGGCAAAGCCAGACGCAGAGCCCAATGCGGGCGCACAGGCAGACGCAGCGGCAGAATCGGAGGCAAGTGAGCCGAGGCGAAGGTGAGAGTGCGCGGCGACCCCAAGCCCGATGTACTGTCCGTTCCTCCAGTAACCCATGTTGTGCCTGCTCTCGAAGCCGGGGCGGGCGAAGTTTGATATCTCGTAGCGGGCGCGGCCCGAGGCGGCCATGCGCGCCACGAACAGGTTGTAAAGATCGGCCACGCTATCGTCGTCAGGCGCAGCGACCGCGCCGGACGCGACGGCATCGGCAAGCGGCGTGCCCGGCTCCAGCGACAGGCAGTAGGCCGACACATGCTCAGGGTCGAGAGCGATGACCGAGTCGGTCGTGCGTTCCAGAGATGCCGGCGTCTGGCCGGGCGATCCAAGTATCAGGTCTACGCTCATGTTGTCGAATCCTGCGGCGCGGGCATCGGTAAAGGCGCGCAGGCAGTCGGCGGCGGAGTGCATGCGTCCGAGAGCGGCAAGCTCGCTGTCGGAAAGCGACTGGAAGCCCAGAGAAAGGCGGTTGGCCCCAGCCGCGCGCAGCGCCGCGAGGCCCGCGAAGTTCACGGTGCCGGGGTTGGCCTCCACAGTCACTTCGGGCACCGTGGCAGCCGTGGCTGTAGCGGTCGTTCCGGTCGCCGCGGAAACGGCCTCCTGCAGGAGCTGCTCAATGAAGGCAGCAAGCAAGCGCCGCGGCACGCAGGTCGGAGTGCCGCCTCCAACATACACAGTGCTGATCGGGACGAGGCGGCGAAGCTCGTCCTGCCTCAGGCGGAGTTCGACCAGGACTGCGTGGAGATATGCCGGTGCCAGAGACTCCATGTCGGGCGCCGGATACGAAACAAAATCACAGTAGGCGCACTTACGCGCGCAGAAGGGTATGTGCACGTAAATTCCGCCCATCGCCTACCACGCCCATTCGTCGTCGCTGTCCATCGTCGCTGTCCATCGTCGCTAGTCGTCGTCGGAGCTCAGCACGGCCATGAAGGCCTCCTGCGGGATCTCCACCTGCCCGAACTGCTTCATCCGACGCTTACCCTCTTTCTGCTTCTCGAGCAGCTTGCGCTTGCGGGATATGTCGCCGCCGTAGCACTTGGCCAGCACGTCTTTTCGGGTGGCCTTGACGGTTTCGCGAGCTATGACACGGGCGCCTATGGCCGCCTGAATCGGCACGTCGAACAGCTGCCGTGGTATCAGCTTGCGCAGACGCCCCGCCAGGGCGCGGCCGCGCTTTTCGGCGAACTCCGAATGGACGATAATCGACAGCGCGTCGACAGGCTTGCCGCTGACCATGATGTCCAGCTTGACCAGGTCCGACGGCCTGTATTCCAGAAACTCGTAGTCAAAAGACGCGTACCCGCGCGTCCTCGACTTGAGCTTGTCGAAGAAGTCGTAGAGGATCTCGGCGAGCGGCATGTCGTACACCGCCCTAGCCCGAGTTGGGCTGACGAAATCCAGGCTGTGCATCACACCCCGCCTGTCGATTGCCAAGTCCATCACCTGGCCGATGAAATCGGACGGCACGAACACCCCGGCCCTGACGTACGGCTCCTCGATTGTCTCGATCCTGTTGGACGGGGGCAGGTTGGCCGGGTTGTCCACCAGGTACGTACCGCCCGAGGTTTCAGTCACCCTGTACATGACTGACGGGGCGGTTGTGATCAGGTCCAGCCCATATTCGCGCTCCAGTCTCTCCTGTACTATCTCCATGTGCAGCAGCCCGAGAAAGCCGCACCGGAACCCGAATCCCAAAGCGACAGAGGTTTCGGGCTCGAACCAGATCGAGGCATCGTTGAGCTGCAGTTTCTCCAGAGCATCGCGGAGGTCGCCGTACGCGGAGGCCTCGATAGGGTACATGCCGGAGTACACCATGGGGGTGGCCGGCCTGTATCCTGGAAGGGGCGCGCTGGCCGGACGGCTGGCCGATGTGATCGTGTCGCCCACAGGCGCTTCGCCGACCTGCTTTATCTGGCCGACGATGAAACCCACCTCGCCCGGGCCCAGCCGCTGTGCAGGTTGCATGTCTGGGCGAAACACACCCACTTCGGTCACATCGTATTGCTTGCCCGAACTCATCATCTGGATGACGTCGCCCGGCTCCACCTTGCCGTCGAATACGCGGATGTGGGCTATGACGCCGCGGTATGGATCGAAATGGGAGTCGAAGATCAGCGCGCGCAGCGGCGCCTCGGCATCGCCCGATGGAGGCGGGACCACCCGCGCCACTGCTTCCAGCACATCAGGCACTCCCAGCCCCGTCTTGGCGCTGGTCATGAGCACCTCGGAAGGCTTGACGCCCAGAAGATCGACAAGCTCAGCGCGGACACGCTCCGGGTCTGCATTGGGCAGGTCCACCTTGTTCACGACAGGCACAATCTCCAGGCCGTTGTCGATGGCAAGATACAGATTAGACAAGGTCTGCGCCTGCACGCCCTGGGTCGCATCGACCACAAGAACAGCGCCCTCGCAAGCCGCCAGCGAGCGCGACACCTCGTACGTGAAATCGACGTGGCCCGGAGTGTCGATCAGATTGAGGACATAATCGTTGCCCTCGGGGTTCGAGTAATCGATACGCACCGGTTTCAGCTTGATAGTTATGCCCCGTTCGCGCTCAAGGTCCATCTTGTCGAGGACCTGGCACGTCATATCACGCTTGTCGATCGAGCCGGTGAGTTCGAGAATCCGGTCGGCGAGAGTCGACTTACCGTGGTCGATGTGGGCAATGATACAGAAATTCCTGATAGAGTTGATATCGATGTCCATGTACACCTCAGCGTCCGTGAGAATTGGTAGGGTCGCCCTAATCGGATTATACCACACCCTACCGCCTCGCCCGCCCGGCCCGCCTCGCTGCAGGCGGTTTCGCTACGGGCGATTCTCGATCTCGACACGGATGGCGCGGCCGAAAGCTTCAACTCGGAATCCGCGGGCCATCGGGGCGAGGGTGGATGTGCTGATGGTTGACCATGGGCGCGGGGCGCCGGCCAGGCGCGAGGCTGATCGCCCGGCGAGGCTTGTCCCAAGCGCGGCAGCCACGATGAAAACCAGCCCGACCAGAAACATCACCGCGGCTCCCGAACCGTTGGGGCGGCGGCGGGCGCGTCGAGGGCCTCTTACGCGTTCATATGACTCGGGCAAGGGCCCGGGCAACGATTCGGGCTGCCCTGTTTGCTTCTTCGATCGTATTGCCGGTCCCTCCTATCTCGACTATTATTGCCCTATCGTGCAGGTGCTGATTGAAGCGAGCGTACTTGTGAATGGCCACTCCCCGGGTCACTCCCGGGTACATCGATTCAACCTGGGCGGAGAGCTTCAGGGCGAACTCGTGATTCCTCCTCCAGTTCGGGTGAGCGAGGCCGGAGCTGTCGTCGGTCACCACGAAGAGCACTCGGGCCACTTTCTCTCCGTCTACAGTCGCGGTCTTCAACTTGCTCTTGTTAACAGGCAGCGCATCTCGGTGGATGTCCAGCACCACATCGATGCTGGAGTAGGACTTGATCATCGATTTCAGGGTATCATGCGCCGCTGAGTAGCTCTTTGTCCAGTCTGGGTAGTCATGAATCTGCGATGAGTGCGCCGTGGACACCCCGAGCTTGCCGGAAAGCTCGTCTACTAGAGCGGCGCCGACCTTGATCACCCCATCCTTCTTGCCCCAGCAGTAGTCGGAGCCTGTGGTCGGCCTGTACGCCTCAGAGCTGTGCGTGTGGATGACCGCGACTTTCGGGGCCGATCCCCGCACGATTAGGGTGTCGGAGACCGACTGCGCAGCAAGGCGCACGGGGGTCGCTGGATTGGCGGGGCCCGGTTGCACGGACGGTTTCGATGGCGCAGATGGCGTAGATGGCGCAGATGGCGCAGATGGCGTAGATGGCGTCGATGGCGAAGACGGCGCGGGACTGGCGCTCCGAGCGCCGGATTCACCGGACTGAGCCGAGGTCTGCGCGCGGGCACTCGTAGAGACTGTCATCGCGGCAGTCGCAGAGTTCGCGACAGTCGCAGAGTTCGCGACAGATCCGGAAGTCGCGATCACTGCAGTTTCGGCCGCGGCTTCATGCTCAGACAGCGTGCCGGAAGGCACATCGCCCGATCCGCTTCGCGTCATGCCGTCAGAACGCGATGGCAGAGCCATGCCGCGCGGCGCGCCCAGGATCGCAGGAAGTTCAGCCCGGAGGAAGGTGCGAGGATCCTCCGGATCGAGTCCGCCCATGGCCTTGAGCGCGGCCTGAAGCAGACGAGCGCCGAACGAACTGAAGCGATCACTGTCAGACCTGTCGGGCAGGGTTCCCGAGTCGCCGGGTCGGGTCCGAAACAGGCCGAGAAACCGTTCCACAGACCGCGATACCGTGTCGCGCAGTGTCAGGCCGCGCTGTTGCTTCTGCTCGGCGGGGGTTCTAGTTCCGGGCTGGCCGGGCGATGTGGCTACCACCGCATCGTGCTGCGCGTTCATGCGGGTCCGAACCGCCAGCCCAACCGCCGCGAGGCACACGGCCATGTACAAGATGAGAAGGTTCCCGAGCGGTCCGGCTCCCCAAGTCGCCCCGCCCCGCCTCCGCCTCCGTCTGATCTCCCTAGAAGCCCTGCGTCTCGCCATCCCCGCAGTCCGGAGCAAAGAGACCACCCCTTCTCTTTGCAGCTGTATTCTGCAGGCGCGGGCGGTATTCGTAAGGGCTCGTCACTGCAAGTACTGATATATCTCCTCCTCGTCTATGGCGGGATGCAGCGCGTAGTTGATCCCGCCGGCGACCACGTCGGAGAGCTCCTTGGCCAGGACATCTACCTCCTTGGGGGTTATGATCAGCGTACCAAGGTAGGGCTGGAGCATCTGGCTGACGGCTGGAGGCAGCTGCGATGCGCCCGCTATATCCTGGATGCTGCGAGGTCCGCCCGGCGGCTGCGGGCCCATGCCTTGCTGTGCCTGTCCCATGATGTTGAGAGCGTCTGCAACGATGGTCATGGCGTGCACCACGGTAGGAACGCCAACGGCGATCACGGGAACGCCGATGGTCTCGCGAGTTATGCCGAACCTCCTGTTCCCCACCCCCGATCCGGGCTGAATCCCGGTATCGCCCAGCTGGATTGTCGTGCCCAGCCGCGACACGCCGCGAGCCGCCAGAGCGTCCACCACGATTACGAGGTTGGGCCGGAGGCGTCCGACAACGCCCAAAATCACCTCCGCGGTCTCTATGCCGGTAAGGCCCAGGACTCCGGGAGATATGGCCGCCACCGCCTTGAGCCCTCCCCGCTTTTCAGGCGGGGTCATGGAATACACGTGTCGCGTGACCATGACTTTGCCGGCCACCAGCGGGCCGATGGCATCGGGCGTTGCGTTCCAGTTTCCCAGACCACACACGAGAGTAGTGAAATCCGGCACCGTCCAGAAATCCACGTTGTTCAGATTCGCCCGTATCAGGCCTACCAGTTCGCGCGCGAGTGCCTGCGAGACCTGGCTCTGCAGCTCGCGGTCGCGCAGAGGCAGGTCTGGAGCGTCAATGGTTATGTAGTTGCCCATTGCCTTGCCAAGGGCTCTGGCTGCCTGTTCAGTGGTTATCGCCACCCGGGTTATGGAACCGAAATCAGTCTCGTCCGTTCTGGCGTTCACCCCCGGAATCGAAGGACCCATGCTCTGCTTGATCACCTCATGAGCCTCGACAGCCAGATCGGTTCGGAGCGATCCGCCTCCCGGCGACGACTCCTCGGTGGACAGGCGCTCGAAGCTCTGGCACGGGCGCCGCTTCGAGCCAAAAGCGCGATTGAAGTCCAAGAGCAAGACCTCCCTCTGATGGCGTGTCAGCGCAGCAGCGCGTCAGCGCGTTATCTGCACATCGTCGGGAGTAGTCTTGCCCAACCGGCAGGCGCGCAATCGGGACGCCGGCCGGCGAGCACAGCGCGCGGCATGCAGGAAACACGCGGAGATGGGCTCCCGGGGCAATGGGAAGACTTCGGTGTCTGTATTATCGACGCGTTTTCGGCGAGGTGTCGAGAATCTCGACAGTGATGGCGTCACTTGCAAGGACACTTCGTGCATGGTAGAATCATAGTCGTGCAATCTGGCGGCGGAGGAGGTGACGAAAGGTGCCAAACATCAAGTCGGCGAAAAAGCGTGCTAGAACCACAGAGGTACGGGCGCTAAGGAACGCTTCGATCAAGTCCTCCGTCAAGACTGCCATTCGCAGGTGCAATGAGGCATTGATCAACGCGGGTCCGGAGGGCTCTGTTCAGGAGTTGAACCGCGCTTTCAGCACTGTGGATCGCGCAGCCAAGAAGGGCGTAGTCCACAGGAACCAGGCCGCGAGGCGCAAGTCCCGGCTCGCGCGCAGGGCGAATAAGGCGGCCCAGGCTGAGTAGCTGAAATCGCGCAGTATAGCGGTATAGCGATGCTTTGCATGGCTCCGGTAACGAGTGTTACTGGAGTTTTTGCTGTGCGCACAGGTCCGATACAAGTACCTCCATGGCCAGGCTCTCCGACATCGCGCCCGTCTTGATGTCGACATCGGCCCGGGCGATCCGAGAGAGCATGGCCGCTATCTGTGTCTGAGTGAGCCTCGCGGCCTGAGCCGCACTCTTGGACTCCCTCCACTTCATCCGGGGATTCCCGGCAGCCAGGGTGGTCGCGGCCTCATCCTGAGTGCTACCGCCGTCGAGCAAGACGCGGGCGGCCATGAGCCGTCTGAGCTGCGTGGCAAGTGTGCTCTGGATTGAGAGCACCTGGCGCTCGCTGCGGATCAAGTCGGCTAAGGCACCCAGGGCCTGTGAGCTGTTGCCGCTCATCACCGCATCGCAGAAATCGAAGATGGTCTGAGACGAACTCCTGCCCACAGCGGCCCTGATGTCGTCAACCCCTATCTTTCGGCCGCCGGGCCCGAGATAGGTGATGACCTTCTCCAGCTCCTGAGATATCGCCGCGTAGTCCAGACCGGCTAGCTCGAGGAGCAGCGATGCGGCATCGGGATCGATCCTGACGCCCAGTTCCCTGGCACGCTCGAACACGAAAGCCCTGGCATCGCGAGCGTAAGCCGGCTTGAACTCGAACGCGGACGCGTTGGGCCCGGCTACGTTGACCTCCTTGCGCGGCACGGTCTTGGATGAGGAGACGATCACTACGTGGGTCTCATCCGGCACCCGAATATCCGTTGGACGCTTCCCCGGGGCCAACGTCCGAATGAGACGAGCTTGATCGGCGGCGGGCATTTCCTCGAACCGGCGGACTACTACCACCCGCGCCGATGCGAACATGGGCGCGGTCATCACAGCCGATGCGATATCGTCCACGGAGGATTCGGCGGCGTCGAATGTGTTTACATCGGCCCCTCCTCTCATGGACGTTAGTTTCGCCATGATTTCATCGGCGTTGCGCCCGCGGGAGTACGAGTCCTCTCCGTACAAGATATAGATCGGAGCGATCTTGCCCTTCTTGATGGTCTGTGCTACGTCCGGCCTCAATCCAATCCTCCTCAAGCTCTCAGTTACTTCTCAGGCAGCCGTCAGCTCTTCAGGCCTGTTCGGGCTATGCCCTGAATGAACTGGTTCTGCGCGATGAAAAACAGCACTACCAGCGGGGCTATGGCGAACGTGGATGCAGCCATAAGCAGGTCAGGTCGGGTTCCGAACTCCTGGTTGAACCGCGACAGGCCCACCTGGATCGTGCGAAGGTGGTCGGAGTTGGTCACAATCAGCGGCCACAGGAAGCTGTTCCAGCCGCCGATGAAGGTGAACAGCCCGCTGGTCACGAAGATCGGCTTGGCCAGGGGGACCATGACAACCCACAGGTATCTGAACCTCGAACACCCGTCTATCTGGGCCGCGTCCCACATCTCCAGGGGGATGGTCTGGAAAAACTGCCTCATCATGAATATCCCAAACACGCTGGCTGTGAAGGGGACTATGAGGGCTTTGTACGTATCAATCCAGCCCAGTTTGGCTATGATGGCGTAGTTGGGCACCAGCGTGACCTGGCTGGGTATCATCATGGTGCCCAGCAGGATCATAAAGATCGTCTCCTTGCCCCAAAAATCGATGTTGGAGAAGGCGTACGCCGCCAGCGCCGATGTCAACAGCTGCAGCGCCGTGGTAACTGTGGCGATGAACGCCGAGTTGAAGAAGTAGCGCGGGAAATACGGCTCTTCGTTCCATGCATCGGCGTAGTTCTTCCACACTATCTTGCTGGGAAACCAGACCAGTCTATTTACATAGAGCTCCTCAGGGGCTTTCACCGAAGTGCTGAGCATGTAGTAGAACGGCATCAGCATCATCACGGCGCCCACCGTGAGAAGGACGTACACCACACTCATGCGGGCAGTCTTGTGCGCTTTGGACATCTTTCATCCCCCTTGCCCCTTGGACAGCTCGGTCACAGTGCCTCTCACTGATAGTGCACGCGGCGGCCTGCCACGTTGCGTTGGATCAGGGTGAGCACGAAGATGATGGCGAACAGCGTGTAACCGATGGCAGACGCATATCCGAACTTGTATGACCCCCATGCCATGTCGTAGAGGTACTTGACTACCACCCGAGTGGTGCCTAGGGGTCCTCCCAGCGCGGACGGCCACAGCACGTACACCTGGGTGAACACCTGGAATGAGCCGATGATCGAGATCATCGTGATGAAGTAGGTGGTAGGCGATAGCAATGGCCAGGTGATCTTGGAGAACATGGCCCACCCGCTGGCGCCGTCGATCTCGGCCGCCTCGTAGTACTCAGCCGGTATATCCTGCAAGCCCGCCAGGAATATCACGACGTTGTATCCCAGGTGCCTCCATACGCTCATCAGGCAAAGCGCAAACATGGCCCATCTGGGGTCGAGCAACCACGCCTGCGGGCCGATCCCGAACCAGGAGAGGACAGCGTTGAGCATCCCGGCGGAGTCCTCCTTGTATATCCACGTCCATACAATCGAAATCGCCACCACTGGCGTGACGTACGGAAGGAAGAAGGCCGTCCGGTACGTCGCCAGTCCGCGTATGCGTTGGTTGAGCAATCCCGCTATGGCAAGCGCGAGGGCGATGCCGGTCGGAACTGTGCCCAGCACGTACTTGCCCGTGTTGGCCAGCGAACGAATGAAGTCGGAATCGTGAAGGAGTTCAGCGTAGTTCCCCAGCCCGACCCAGTCCCACCGCCCGAACAGGTTCGTGTCGAACAAGCTCAGGTAGAGAGCGTAGAAGGCGGGGAAGAAGTGAAATACCACCAGTATGATGAGCGCCGGCGCCAGATACAGATAGGCTGCCATTGTGTCGCGAGCGCGCTTCCTCCTACTGTTCGACTGGTTCAATGCGCGGTCCACTCCTCTCCGGCGAGCCACGCCATGACTGCCAGTGTGAAATCGGAATTCGCGAACAGCTCCCGCTTCAGGTCAAACAGCGAGTAGACCGGAGCGCCCAGGCACGCGACTCGACCGCTCCCGATCAGCTCTCCGGCTGCGAAGACGATGCCGGCGGCGGAGCGCGCAAGGACTGTTGTGCCCGGGGCCTGGGCTTGGGCTTGGCCCGCGGCCATCAACGAGCACGCCTCGGATGCGAAAATGGGGCGCCCGGACCCCTGGCCCGGCCCCCAGTGGACATGTATGGAGGACGAGCCGTCCATCTGGAGCTCGTCATCGGCAAACCTGACAGAAGCCTGCATAAGCTGGAGCAACGCGTTGAACTGCTCACTTGTGCGCGAGCCGTCAGCGCTATGCGACCACCCCGCGAGCAGCAGGGATCCTCCCTGCTCCACGAAGCCGGCAATCGCTTCCAGTTCGATCTGTTCGAACGATGTGGGAGTCAGCGCAAACCCGATCTCGGGCAAGTTCACGACCAGGATGTCGGTTCCCGCAAGCACTTCGGGGGCTATCGCGTGTTCGCCGATCTCGGGGCTGTAGTCGGATGCCGCAAGCAGCGCGATGAGGCCATCCATGTAGCCGGAATACCTGTTGTTGTGGCCCTCATCGATCAGCACGCGCGTGATGCCGGCCCCGCGCGCCAGGATTGGCGCTGCCTGGAAAAGCTCCGGAACCTCGCGCCCCGGAAGGACCAGCTCCAGCTGCAGTCGGGCTTCGCCGGGCGCCGTTGGAGTCCAGTCGAACCATATGTCCGTCCCCGCCCATCCTGTGAGATCGACACACTGCGACGACACAGCCCGTCTGCCTGATTCCCCCGTCTCGTAGAGGACAGCCTTGACTCTGTCTATTGCGCCCTTGTTTCTGTTAACGATCTCTGCCTTCACCCGTGTGGACAGGCCTTCGCGAACTACGGCATCAGCGGGCGCGAAGTCGCACACGGCGATGCCGGAGCCGGTAGTAACCCAGATGGGGCTGGTGACTATGACATCGTCGTCGCCCTGAACAGCGCGTAGATAGTACCAGTTGTATGAAGACCGGGGCGCCAGCGTTACGACAGTCTCATATGCCCCGCCTATCGCGCCGGTCGCGTGCGGCGGCGCCTGCCCTAGCTCGCTTTCCCAGACCACCTCGCCGCCGCTCGCCACGATCTGAACCAGCTCCAGATGATCGGCGGCATCCGGATCCGACACATAGACGCGAAACTCCAGTGGCTCGCCTGCCATCAGGGCTTTCGGGTCGATCACGATCTCATCGCCCATCACGCTTTCGCCGGAGGAGAAGAACACTCGGACGTTGGAGTCTTCCGTAGCGTAGGTGTGCATGCCGCGCATGGCGGCGAGCACCGCCTCCCGGGTGAGCTCAGTCGCTATGATGCACGTGCGGGTGGGAGCAGCCGTTCCCCAATCCGCCCGGTGGTTGTCTTGGTCGCTGGTTGCTCCGATGTGCCAACCTCTATCAAGCGCGCGCCGGTAGGCACGTTCGTTCCGGATGTTGTGCCTGTACGGCCCCGAGCCCACCTCGAGCAGGGATATGTGCGCATCGCCCAGCCCACTATACTCAAAATCGTTCCAGTTCGGCTGGATGCCGTAATTGGGATGGTTGAACATGCCGATGCCGCTGTGCTCGGCCAGAAACTCGAAAAACTCAGGCACGCTGCGTTGCGTGTCGCGGGAGGCCGCACGGGATGTGTCGAAACCGTTGATGTGGCCGTCGGTGAATGTCCACTCATACCCAATGAGCGTGACGAACCTGCCGGGCGCGTAGAACCGGTCGGCCTCTTCGAGCGCCATGAACCAGTGATGCAGGTTGGTAGCCTCCTGCATGTAATAGCCGTGATCGGTGACGGCGTGGAAGTCCATCCTGGCGGCGTCTCTAGCGTGCTTGAATGCATCGGATGGCGTGAGCACGCCATCGGAATAAGAAGTGTGGGAATGGAGGTTCCCGAAGTAGTAGTCGTAGCTCGCGGGCAACGCCTCTGCGCAAGCCCCCTGCTGAATCGGCAAGAATAGGGCGATGGCGAGGGCAAGCGCCAAAAAGCTCGGGGCCAGGGGCAAGAGGCGCTTGCCCTCGCCGCGAAACGGTATCGGTGTGCGCATTGGTCTCTACCTCCACAGAACCGAAGCCCGGGGAGTTGAACCGCTCGCTCGACGTCCCCGGGCGTTCTTGATCACACAGGCCCTATGCGAGCCCGACGCCTGCCTATTTCAGCCTAGCGTTGGCCTTAACCACCGCAGCGTCCAATGCCTCTTTGGGCGTGGCCTTGCCGAGGTAAACCTTCTCGACAGCCTCTGAGACATCGCCTCTGATGTTGGACCACGCGGAGATGTTCGGGTCGTACTTGATGTAGCGCAACTGCTTGAGGCTCTGCTCCTCGCGCGGATGCTCGGCGAACCACTGCTTCATGATCTCAAGATGCATGGCGGACTTTCGCACAGGAATGTAGCTGGTGCCCATGGCCCATCTAGCCGTCTGCCTCGGCTCGACCAGCCACTTGACGAACTCCCATGCGGCCTGCTGCTCCTTCTCGCTGGCCCTGGCAAAGATTGCGAGGTCAGTGCCGGCCACAGGGGTAGACTTGAACTTGGGGTCCATGTACGGCAGCGGCGCGGCGCTCCACTCGAACTTGCCGGCCACTGACTGATTGGTGTAACTAAGCCCGGGCGAAGTCGTCAGGTACATGGCAACCTTGCCCGCCCCGAAGTCGGCGTCCAGGTAGCCGGGGACGTAGTAACAGACCTTGTACTTGTTCAGGAGATCCGCCATGAACTGCAGCGTCTTGACGCCCTCAGGCGAGTTGACGGCCACCTTGCCATTGGCGTCGAGCCACGCGCCGCCGGCGTTGAAGAAGAAGCACGCGAAGTAGTCGATGTTAGGACGGAGGCCGAGGCCGTAGCGGACTATCTTGTCGCCGTCCTTGACCGTGAGCGCCTTGGCGGCGGTGACCAGTTCCTGCCACGTGGCGGGCGGCTCGGCTATCCCCGCTTCTTTCAGCGCCGTCTCGTTATAGACCAACACGTAGACGCTCTTGTTGAACGGCATGGTGTACCACACACCATTGAAGACACACGCGGCTCTGAGTCCTTCCCAGATATCGTCGATCTCGAGAGCGGACAGCCCATTGGGGCCCTTGACGAATTTCTCCATGGGGACTAGTTCGTTCGAGGTTATGTACTCAGCCGCCCAGTTTCCGTAGACCTGGGCCACAGTAGGAGGCTTGCGGGCCACCAAGGACCCCACGAGTTTCTGGCTCAACGCCCCGTAGTTGCCCTGGTACTCAGCCTTGACGAACACATTGGGGTTCTTGCTGTTGAACTCGTTTACGAGCATGTCGATGGTCTTGCCGAGCTGTGCGCCCATGGCGTGCCAGAAGGTGATAGTAGTCTTCTGTTGCGCCAAGGAAGGCCCCACGGCCAAGGTAGTGACGATGATCGCGGCAATCAGCAGTATTGCGGCAGTACGCTTCAAGTTGCTTCCCCAACCTGCGGTGGGCAGGTGGGAATACCCCCCTTCTCAATAGCGTCGCACAAGTCGTATTCGACGAAGACCCGCTCACTCCTTCCGGCAATCGGCAAGCGCGTTGTGTGCTCGAGAATTCTCACGGTTAACGCAGGCTAATGCCGCATCGGTCGGCAAGCCCATCTATTCCTTGCGTCTGCACAATTCGGAACCTCACGGCGCAGGACCAAGATCGGTTTCTCACGTACTGAGCTTCCTGAACATCGGGGCTCTCGCCCACACGCTCTGCATGTCGCGCACGGCATACCCCGCCGCCCAGCGCCCGGCAGCGCGGGCCGCAAACGGGCTCACGCTAACTGCGATGGCGCCGCATGTATCAGTCTGCCTGAGCTGGGGGCCGGCATCCAGTATCCGGCGGACAGCGGCCGGGCTGGGGTGCCCGTATCCGTTGCTACCCACCGACACAATGGCCCAACTGGCGTCTACAGCCTCAAGGAATGGCGACGATGAAGCGGTAGCCGAACCGTGGTGGCCTATCTTCACCACCTGCGAGGCCAGGGAAGCATGATGCGCCGGTTCGCTCAGGACACGCCGCTCGAATACCACTCCGGCATCGGCGCACAGAAGCATTGAGAATCCGCCGCGTTGGAGGCGCAGCACCACTGAGTTCTCGTTCGCATCGTAGGCAATGCCGCGCGCGGCGGCAGGCGAGGCCCTCGGCGGGTTCAGCACTTTCAGTGTCGCGCTCCCCACCTGAATTGAGTCACCCCAGCATGCGCAGACCAGAGAGGGCGGGGCGTTGCCGCCCGCCGCAGTGAATGCAGAGAGAATGCCCTCCCACTTTGGGCCGGCGGCTCCATCGGGCACAACTATGCACCCTGTCGTGAAAGCCCGTGCAACAGCATCGGCGCCGCCTGCATGATCAGCGTGTTCGTGCGTAATGACAAGAAGATCGATCCGCTTGACCCCGCGACGCCTAAGGTAGGGGACAACATGCTTCTCCCCGGCTTTAGCCGTGCCGGCGTCGATCAGGATATTGACTTCTCGTGGAACCGACACGAAAATGGCGTCGCCTTGCCCCACCGACATGACGACGACCTCAAGAGGGGCAGGCAGAAAGGCGAAGCCGAGAATGAGGATCAGAGCCAGCGCCGCGGTGCACAAGGCCGCTGCCGGATGCCTCGCGAACCTGCCCGCGGCTCGCGCGAACCGGAAGGCCCTGAACGGATCGAGTGCCACCGCGCACACGGAGGCGAGCACCCCGTAGTATGCGACAAGTTCCAGCGGCTGGAGCATCCTGATGGGCACTGACGCGAAAGGCAGAGCGGACATAGCGCGAACCGACCTTATCAACGCGGTGAGCACTGCCCCGGCCCCAGCGTTCGCCGCACACCCCAGCCATGGCCACAGGCGCCAGACCACACATCCGCAAAGGCCTGCAGCCATGGCCACAAGGCCCATGGGCACAGCGATCAAGTTGGCGATGGGCCCGACAAGGCTAACCTCACACGTCATGTTGGCTGCGACCGGGAACGCAGCCGCAGTGACTGCCACTGAAGCCAGAAGCGTCCGAAGAACGCGCGCCGCCGGGATCGGCCACCGGGAGGGCACAACGCGAGCCAGGCACGGAGCCAGGTAGGAAAGGGCAAGAATCGCCAGGTACGACATTTGAAACCCCGAGTTCCACAGCAGCAACGGGCCCAGCATCAACTGGACCGAAGCCGACACGCACACGATTCGAAGCGCGCCGGCGCATCGGCCGCAGGCTTGCGACACGATGGAAAGGCCGAACATGAGCCATGCACGCACTATGGACGGACGCAGCCCGGCTACGACAGCGTATATGCCTGCGACCAAGAACGCAACCATTGGCGAGCGGCGCGACGAGAGGCCGGCAGCCGCGGCCGCCTGAATCACGATACCGGCCACCAAGCTCACATGCAGGCCGGACGCGGCCAGAAGGTGCGACACGCCGGCCCTCCTGAAGTCGCCCAACGTATCTGAGTCGAGCTCGCCCGAATCCCCTAACGCCATCGCCAGAAACACTTGACGTTGCTCTGGCGCAAGCGTGGCGCGGGCAGCCGCAGTGATCCCGTCATGCGCTAGCTGCGCGATGCGTTCTATGGGATTGAGTCGACGCCTTCCCACGATGCGAACCGACTCCGCTCTTGCATCGGCCAGAGCATGAATCCCCTGCTGCAGAAAGACAGCCCGAAGATCCGGCTCGCCCGGGTTCATCGGACGCGAAGCCAGCTTCAACTGGACCCGGCTTTCGATTATGTCGCCATGGCGCAGACACTGGGCTAGCCGCTGGGATGCGTCCCCGGCCTCAAGGAATATCCTGATCCTTCCCGAAGCCTGGTTGATGGTTCCGTCCACGCCTACCAGACTCGCGGCAACGACAACCTCCGGGGAGCGGCCGCCTGTGCGCGCCGATATGACTGCGCCCGTCAACATGATGTCGCGCCCTGCGAACCGGGCCACCGACACCTGGGCTAGCGAGTCGATGCGGTTGATGCCCGCGGCCCCCAAAGTCGCTGCGCACATCATCGCCGCAACCCAGATCATGGCTGCGCGCCGCCTAGGCGACAGCCTGAATGCCAGGCGGTTCGCAAACAGAACGGCAGACCAAAGCCCCCAGGCGCATGCCCATACCCCCACCGGAGTCTCCCAGTATCCGCATAGTAACCCCACGGCCAGAGCGCCTACAAACGTGGGCGCGGCCCAGAACCGCCAGGGCGCGCAGCCATCCAGCGACATCGCGCGGGATCACCTAGCCGTTGCGCGGGGCGCTATCTTTTCCAGTTTGGCCTGGCCTATCCCCGACACGCCCACCAAGTCGTCGACGGTGGCAAAAGGCCCGTTGGCAGACCGGTAGTCGATGATCCGCTGCGCCAGAACCGGCCCCACGCCCGGCAGGCTCTCCAGCTCCTGCGCAGACGCGGTATTAACGTCGACAGGGCCTGCATGGGCGGCCCCCGCCGAACCTGTGATTAGGTTGGGCGCGGCAGCTGCATCCGGGCCCGGAACTGATCGCGAAATGTCGGCTCGATTAGTCGGCGGCGGCGGCTCGCATCCACTGACGCGCGAAGCTCCGCTTGCAGCGCCGGCACTTCGCAGCGCGCCGCCATTGCTCTGCTTGGTCGAAACGTACACCTGCTCCCCATCGCGCACCGGAAGCGCCATGTTGATGCAGTCGGTGTCGGCTGCCTTCGACGCTCCGCCCGCCGCGGTCAGCGCGTCGACGACTCGCGCGCCGAGCGGCAGCGAATACACCCCGGGCCTTGCCACTGCCCCGGCCACATGCACAATGACAATTGGTTCGCCAACGGGAGTCGCTCCGGAGGGCACAGGCGATACGGCGGGCGCGGAAGGCTGGTCGGACACGCCGGCGTGGGCAGCTTTGTCGGAGCCTTGGCCGGAGTACGCATCTGAAGATACCCCTGGGATCTCGCCCGGGTCGCCCCTCGTGATCGCCCCCGACTGCAAGGAAAGCGCTGATGAACACTGCCCCGGCATTGGGCGCGCTTCGGCGGATCCCTCGAAAACCACCACTTGGGGCCGGCGCGCCCGGCCGGCCGCGGTGATCCCGAGGCCGATCACCACAACAGCGGCAAGAACCAGGCCCGCCCTTCGTAGGCCGTATACCTGCATAACCAGACCTCCCTGACGCGCCGGCACTGTGGTGGAACGCCGGGCCTTGCCTGTATGCTAACACAGGCGAAAGGCCCGGCGCGTCATGCCTTCGGGTGATCCGTCAGGGTGATTCTCGGCGTGCTACGATATTCAGGAGTTTTCCAGGGACCAGTATCGTCTTCTTCACAGACGCCGACCCTATCGCGGCGGACACCCGCGCGCTGGCCATGGCCGCTTCAAACGCCGCGTCTTCACTCACGTCCACAGACACCGTTATCCTGTCGCGCACCTTGCCGTTGACCTGAACGGCGATCTCCACGCTCTCCACAGTCAATACGTCTGGATCGTACTTGGGCCAGGGCTCGCGGTGCACGCTTTCCGAATGGCCAACCTCGTGCCACAGTTCCTCCGCTATGTGGGGGGCAAACGGGGCCAGCATCACAACTAGCAGGTCTATGGCCTCCGCCATCGCCGCATCGCCGCCGTCTTCGGCAAATGCCTGGTCTTTCAGGCTGTAGAGGGCATTCACGTACTCCATTATCGCGGCAATCGCAGTGTTCAAGCTGTTTCGGACGCCGAGGTCCTCGGTGACCTTCTTGAGCGCCGCATGAGCCGCTCTGCGCACACGCTGGACCGCAGAGCCGTCCGCCGCCATGCCAGCGGTCGCGGCGGTCACGCGACCCTCAGCCAGCCGGCTGGATTCCCGGCCTTCCACGCATCGATGTACCAGCCTCCACACTCGCTGCAGGAACCGCCAACACCCCTCAACCCCTTCGTCGCTCCATTCGAGGTCTCGTTCGACCGGAGACGCAAACAGAGTGAACAGGCGCGCTGTATCGGCTCCGTACTTCGCGACGATTTCGTCAGGCTCGATTGTGTTGCCCTTCGACTTGGACATCTTGTGCCCACCGAGGAGAACCATGCCCTGGGTCAACAGGTTCTTGAACGGCTCATCCACGCCGACCAGCCCCAAATCGCGCATGACCATGGTGAAAAACCGGGCGTACATCAGGTGCATGATGGCGTGCTCCACGCCCCCGATATACTGGTCCACCGGCATCCAGTAATCTGCCTTCGACTTGTCCCAAGCGCAATCGTCGGATCCGGGAGACGTGTACCTCAGGAAATACCACGACGAACAGACGAAGGTGTCGATGGTATCAGTTTCACGGCGAGCCGGACCCCCGCACACAGGGCACTTCGTGTTCACGAACTCTGAACAGCCCAGCAACGGAGACTGGCCGGTAGGCATGAACTTCACCCCGGTCGGCAGCACCACCGGCAGGTCGACATCGGGCACAGGCACCTGGCCGCAGCGCTCGCAGTATATGATGGGTATAGGCGCGCCCCAGAACCGCTGCCGCGATATGAGCCAGTCGCGTAGTTTGTAGTGGACGGTAGGCCGGCCCTTTCCGGACGACTCGAAGTAACGCGCCATGGCCGGCCTAGCTTCGCCGGACGGCATGCCGTCGAACCGGCCCGAGTTCATCTGCACTCCGTCTTCCACATAGGCGCATTCCATCGTGTCCCCATCCAGCTTGGCGCCGGGCGGGCTTATGACTGCCCTTACCGAGAGACCGTACTTCCGCGCGAACTCCAAGTCGCGGTGGTCATGGGCGGGCACGCCCATGACGGCGCCGGTGCCGTAGTCCATGAGCACGTAATTGCCTATCCAGATGGGGACCTGTTCGCCAGAAGCCGGGTTGACCGCATATCCGCCTGTGAACATGCCCACCTTCTCGGTGTCGTCTGCCGTTCGCGCAATATCGTCCTGAGCGATGACATCCGAGACAAACTGCCTCAGTTCGTCCTCATTGGGCTGCCCCGCAATGAGGCGCTCGACCAGCGGGTGCTCTGCGGCTATCACCAGGTACGTCACGCCGAACACGGTGTCGTGGCGCGTGGTGAAGACCGTCAGCTTCTCACCCGTGCCGGCGACCTCGAAATCCAGATCCATGCCCTCGCTGCGCCCGATCCAGTTGCGCTGCATGGTCTTCACATGCTCCGGCCAGCCCGGCATGGCGTCCAGATTGCGCAGTAGACGTTCAGCGTAGTCGGTTATGCGGAAAAACCACTGCTCCAGCTGGCGCCGGATAACAGGGGTATCGCATCGCTCGCACTCCCCGTTCACCACCTGCTCATTGGCGAGCACCGTCGCGCACGAGGGGCACCAGTTCACCTTCTGCGATTTGCGATATGCCAGACCCTTCTTGAACAGCTGAACGAACAGCCACTGCGTCCACTTGTAGTAAGCAGGGTCGTTGGTCGCCGCCTCGCGCGCCCAGTCGTAGCTGTAGCCCATGCCTCGAAGCTGCTTCCCCATGTGGGCGATGTTCTCCCGCGTCCAGCTGGCCGGGTCCGCGCCGTGCTTGATCGCGGCGTTTTCGGCTGGAAGGCCAAACGCGTCCCACCCCATGGGATGCAGCACATTCCAGCCGTTCATCCTGCGGTATCTGGCCATTACATCGCCTATGGAGTAGTTGCGCACATGTCCCATATGAATCCGGCCGGACGGATATGGGAACATCTCCAGCTGGTAGAACTTAGGCCGCTCCGAATCTTCGCCGACACGGTACAGGCCCTCCTCCTCCCACTGCTCCTGCCACTTGGGCTCGACCTCTTCGAAACAGTACCTGTCGCGCATGACGAGTCCTCCTCCCCTCGCGCCACAACAAACCTTCGTCGGAACATCGCGCAATGACGCGCCGGGCCAATTTGGAAACTGAATCTGAAACCAACATGCAATAGCGATGAGCGATGACAAGTAACGATGCGCAATGAAGATGCGCGATGAAAAAGAAAAAACCCCCAACAGCCAGACTGTCAGGGGCAAGAGCATACTCGCGGTACCACCCTGCTACACGGACGTGACCTGAACGAATCAAAAAATGGTGGAGCTGAAGGGGATCGAACCCTCGACCTCTTGAATGCCATTCAAGCGCTC
>DHON01000021.1:0-286 GCA_002409965.1 Firmicutes bacterium UBA5389 | reverse complement strand
CTCCCAGCTGAGCTACAGCCCCACGCAATAGATCACGTACGCCTCTCGACATGTAACGGCGCCTGCCGTCGCGGGTTACTCCCCTTCACCCGCGCCGCTTCGAGGCGAGTTCGGCACCTTTCAGCTGCCGGGTCGCACCCACCCCCGGCTCTCTGAAAGCCATCTAGCGCCTAGTGCTCCTCTTCATCGCGTTTCCATCCTCAATTGTCAAGCAGGTTTCATTATATCTGCCCAGTGTCGGCAAGTCAATAGGCGGCCACAGCGCGGGTGCGTGTAAAGATTGTTG
>DHON01000067.1:25992-28093 GCA_002409965.1 Firmicutes bacterium UBA5389 | reverse complement strand
GCCACCCAGAGGGCCCAGCCGCCCTGGGCTGCGCGCTATTGGCCGTGGGCGAGGAGGCCGCCGCGGCCGCCGACGGCGAGCAGGGCCGCACGGGCCCGGGCCCGGGCCCGGGCCTCGCGCGGCTGGAGCGGGCCGTAATCGAGGTCCTCCTGGCGATGGGCCCATCCGATGGCGGGGAAGGTGAATCCTGAGTGGAATACGAAGTTGGACGCGTTTCCGGAATCGACCTGGAAGTGCTGGTTGAGCTTTTTAACGACGCTTACAGCAATTACTACATCGATGTTCAGGTGAGCCCGGACCGACTGCGGAATCTGATCGAGAGAGAGGATATCCATGTCGACAACTCGTTCGTTGCGTATGAAGGCAGGCGGCCGGTGGGCGTGGTGTTCCTGGGCGTCAGGGGCAGGCGCGGTTACATCTGCGGCATGGGGGTGCGCCAAAGTCGCCAGCGACGGGGTATCGGCGAACTGCTCATGCGCCGCGCGCTGGACGAGGCCGGACGGCTAGGGCTCGACAGCGTCCAGCTGGAAGTGGTGGAGGCTAACTCCCGCGCCATCGCCCTCTACTCCAAACTTGGGTTCGTGTCCATACGCGATTTGGGGCTCTGGGAGAGGAACGAGCCTGCGCCCTGGGAAGAGCCGGCTGGCCCTGCAGATGCCGTCGGCGCCGCTCTGTCTGGGGCGAGGGTGGGCGCACTGCGCCTGGCATGCGTTCTTCCCCTGGTTGACGCGTTCAACGAGATCCGACCTTGCTGGCAGAATGAGGCGCTGTCGCTTGCGAAGCTATCCGACAGGTTCGTGGGTTATGTGGCCCAGCTCAGCAGTTCCGCCGCAGCGTATATCGTGTTTGGCGACTCGCCGAGCGGCCTGTACATAGCCGATTTCGCAGCAAGTTCCAGGCTGGGAGCTGCCGAGAGGCAGACCCTGTGTGAGACGCTGCTGTCGGCAGTGGACCGCGGCGTTCCCCGCGTCGCTGCGAGAGCCTTCAACATCCCCCTTGGGGGTTACCAGGAGGCGGCTTTGCGCGCTCGTAGGTTCGACCTTACCCTTACACAGCAGGAGATGGTATTGTGCTTAAGGTGGCGCTAACTACATTTGCTACAGTGTTCCTGGCTGAACTAGGCGACAAGACTCAACTTGCAACCATGCTTCTGGTGGCGCAGGGCAAGTCGCCAGTTGCGGTGTTTTTGGGATCAGCATCGGCCCTAGTCGTATCATCGCTCGTCGGTGTGCTGGCAGGGGGCGTGATCGCGAAGTACATTCCTGAGATGTGGATCAGGATAGCAGCAGGATCAGGTTTCATCCTCCTCGGCGCTCTCCTGCTGATGGGCCGGTTCTGACATACGACGACCCAGACGGCGCCCGGGCCGATCATGACGAGGCCCGGGCTGAATTGCTGTCGATAGCCGACAAATGAGGTGGACGTAACACGAAGATAGCTTTCTGTTCGCTAGGATGCTCTAAGAACCTGGTAGATACGGAGACGATGATGGGACTCCTGTGCTCGGCCGGCATGGAGTCCACTGCTGAGCGGGACTCGGCCGATGTGGTGTTCATCAACACGTGCGCTTTCATCGCCGATTCGGCGCAGGAGTCGGTTGATACGATACTGGAATTCGCCCATGATCGGCGCGCCGGCAGAATAGGCGCGCTGGTGGTGGCGGGCTGCCTGGCTCAGCGTTACGGTCGTTCGCTCATGGAGGAGATCCCGGAGATAGACGCGCTCATCGGCACGGGTGATTGCGATCGGTGCGTGCAGGCGGTGCAGGGCGCCTTAAGGGGCGAGCGCCCGGTGCTCATCGGCGACCCCGGTTTTCTGGCCCAAGAGGGAGGACCGCGGATCATAGCTACCCCCAAGCACTTCGCGTACCTGAAGATAGCTGAAGGCTGCGCCAACAGGTGCTCTTACTGCCTCATCCCGTCCCTGCGCGGCCCAGCCAGAAGCAGGCCTGTGGAGGCCATCGTGCGCGAGGCGGAGTCTCTGGCGTTGGCGGGAGCGCGGGAGCTGATCGTGATCGCCCAGGATACTACGGCGTACGGGCGCGACCTGTACGGCCGGCCATCGCTGGCTCGGCTCCTTCGCGAGCTGGCCGGGGCAAGGG
>DHON01000067.1:25528-25796 GCA_002409965.1 Firmicutes bacterium UBA5389 | reverse complement strand
AGACGGGGTTGAGTGGATCAGGGTGATGTACACCTATCCTTCTCTCATCGACGACGAGTTGATCGAGGTGATCGCAGGCGAGGAGAGAATACTGAGGTACCTCGACATCCCGATGCAGCATGGGTCGGACCGAGTGCTTCAGATGATGAACAGGCGGTCGTCGAGGGCGCAGATGATAGACGTGTGTCAGCGCCTCCGAGAGCGCCTGCCCGGGCTGGTGCTGCGCACATCGCTAATCGTGGGGTTCCCCGGGGAAACTGATGAGGAC
>DHON01000067.1:0-25385 GCA_002409965.1 Firmicutes bacterium UBA5389 | reverse complement strand
ATCAGTTTCCCCGGGGAAACTGATGAGGACTTCCGGGAACTGATGGATTTCATCCACATCGTGCGGCCCGAGCGCGCGGGAGTGTTCGAGTTCTCAGCCGAGGAGGGGACGCGCGCGCACGACATGCCCGGGCAGGTGCCCGGTGAGGTTGCCGCCGCTCGGCGGGGCATTGCAATGGAGGCGCTGGCGCGCATATCCCGTGAATTCGGAGAATCGCGGGTAGGCAGTGCGGCACGGGTGATTGTGGACGGGCCCTCGGATGAGTCGGACCTTCTGGTGGAGGCCAGATCGTATACCGAGGCGCCCGAGGTGGACGGCAAGGTATACATTGGCGATGCTGAGCTGGCCGCAGGCGAGATGGTGGATGTTGTGATCACCGATGCCGGCGACTACGATCTGGTTGCGGAGAGGGCCTGAGCCCAAAACACGGGCCTCACTGCGATAGGCAATGGGGCCCGTGTTGATGCTTCGGTGCCTTGACCGCTCAAGCCGTTCCGGTCACGGGAAGATTCCCCTCATCCTGATGGCCTCGGCGACCTTGCCGATGGAGAGGATGTATGCGCCGGTGCGCATGGACAGATTACGCTGCTTCGCGAAATCCCACACCTCGGCGAAACTGCGAGTCATGATGCCGTCGAGCCGGGTGTTGACTTCTTCTTCGGTCCAGTAGAAGTTCTGCAGGTTCTGCACCCACTCGAAGTAGGAGCAGACGACGCCGCCTCCGTTTGCCAGGATGTCGGGCACTACGAGTACGCCCTTCTCCTCCAGGATCCGGTCGGCCTCGGCGGATGTGGGCCCGTTGGCGCCCTCCACGATGAACTTGGCCCGAATTTGGTCGGCGTTGGCTTCGGTGATCTGGCCCTGTAGCGCGGCGGGAATGAGAAGATCGACGTCCAACGTGAGCAATTGCTCGTTTGAGACGATGCTCACTCCAGGCGCCGTATAGCCTTCGATGAACTTGTGTTCTGCGACGTACTTGCTGATTGCCGGCACGTCCAGGCCGGCCGGGTTGTACACCCCGCCTGTGATATCGCTGACTCCCACTACCTTGCAGCCCAACTCGTGGGCGAGTTCGGCCGTGATAGATCCCACGTTTCCGTATCCCTGAACGGCGCAGGCGATCTCAGACGGCTTCTTGCCCAATCTGGCAAAAAGCTCTCGCACTGCGAACACAACGCCTCTGCCCGTGGCCTCGCGGCGACCCAGCGAACCTCCGATGGGGATGGGCTTCCCAGTGACCACGCCGGGGCTGAGCACGCCGGTGAACACAGAATAGGTGTCGACGAACCAGCCCATTATCTGCGCGTTGGTACCCATATCAGGGGCGGGTATGTCTTTTTCCGGGCCTATGATGGGGAGGATGGAGTATACATATCGCCGGGTGAGCCTCTTCAGCTCGTTCTGCGACAGTCTCGCCGGGTCGACCCGTATTCCGCCCTTGCCGCCGCCGTAGGGTATGCCGGCCACCGCGCATTTCCAAGTCATCCAAGACGCGAGCGCCTTGACCTCGTCCATGCATACGTCCATGGAATAGCGAACCCCGCCCTTCGCCGGACCTCGCACTGTGGAGTGGTGGCATCTGTATCCCATGAAGACCTTGACGCTGCCGTCGTCCATCTCCACGGGAAGCGCTACTTCCAGCGTGCGTTCGGGCTCGGCCAGGATCTCGAAGATGCCCGGTTCGAGTTTGAGAATGCGGGAAGCCTCACGGAGCCTGGCGAGTACCTGTTCATACTGGCTGCCTGCCATCTCACTACCTCCAAACAAGAGTATTAGATCGATACATATCATTTCGACATCTCAAGGAGCGCTCCTGCAGGAGTGGAGTCGCTGAAATCTTGACTCATTCGCAGGAAGGAGTTCGTCAGGCAATATCGAAGTTGTATGCGTCCAAGAACCTACATGGGGAGGATGGTTTTATGAAGCGCACCATATCGCTGGCACTCGCAATCGGAATGCTATTCGCGCTGGTAGTACCGGTGTTCTCGGCTGCGCCTCCGAAAGTCGCCATTGTGTTCGACATCGGCGGGCTCGGCGATCAGTCGTTCAACGACGCGGCAAACCGAGGACGGCTGATGCTGGAAGAGAAGCTCGGCGCCAAGACCACGTATATCGAATCCCGCACCCCGTCCGATTACGAGCCCAACCTGGCTGGGCTTGCGAGGCAGGGCTACGATGTGATCTGGGGCATTGGCTTCATGATGTCCGATGCTATCAAGAATGTCTCGCAGCAGTTCCCCAACACCAAGTTCGGGATCATCGACAACGGCTACAGCGAAGAAGAGTACAAGGCCATGAAGAATGTCCTGGGCGTGCTCTTCAAGGAGCAAGAAGGCTCGTTCCTGGTGGGCGTGCTCGCTGCGCTCACCACGAAAACCAATATCGTAGGATTTGTGGGCGGTATGGACTTCCCCGTTATTGAGCGGTTTGAGTCCGGCTTCAAGGCGGGCGTGTGGAAGACCAACCCTAAGATCAAGATCTTGACCAACTACACGGGCACTTTCAACGATGCTGCCAAGGGCAAGATTGTGACCATGGGAATGTACCTCCAGAACGCCGACGTTGTGTTCCACGCCGCGGGCCAGACCGGCCTTGGAACCATTGAGGCAGCCGTTGAGCAGGACAAATGGGCAATCGGCGTCGACTCCGACCAGAATCATGTGGCGCCCAACCACGTGCTGAACTCCATGATCAAGCGTGTCGAAGTGGCTGTGTTCGAAGGCACTAAGATGCTCCTCGATCCCAAGTTCGCCAGCCACACCGTTGTGTTCGGCATCAAGGAAGACGGAGTAGGCCTTGCGCCCGAAGCGTCCAACAGAGCCTCCAAGGCGGCTACCGCCAAGGCGTTGGAGTGGGCAGAGAAGATCCGCAAGGGCGAGTACGTCGTGCCGGAGTGGAGGGTCGACGCTGACAAGCTGTACACCAAGTAAGAGCGGAGATCTTCACTGAGGGTGCTCTTATCAGATCGATGTTCGGGCGCCGGCGTTTTGCTCTGGCGCCCGAACTGGCGTGGAGGAACGGGCATGACGGAGTCCCAGCGAGTCCCCGTATTGGAGATGAAGGGGATCACCAAACGGTTTCCCGGAGTCCTTGCCAACGACGAGGTTGACTTCACTCTTGAAAATGGCGAAATACACGCTCTTCTGGGCGAAAACGGAGCGGGCAAGTCGACGCTCATGAAGATTCTGTACGGCCTATATCAGGCTGATTCGGGAACGATCTGCGTGAACGGGCAGGAGGTGCAGATCCGCGAACCTAACGATGCTCTGCGCTTGGGCATTGGCATGGTTCATCAGCATTTCATGTTGGTTCAGCGATTCACGGTGGCTGAGAGCCTGGTTCTCGGCGCCGAACCGCGCCGGCGCGGCATCTTCCTCGACATGGATACAGCGGTGGCTAAGGTGAAGGAAGTGTCGGAGCAGTACGGCCTGGCTATCGACCCGACTGCGCGCATCATGGACATCTCCGTGGGCATGCAGCAGCGAGTGGAGATACTCAAGGCGCTCTTGCGCGGGGCCGACATACTGGTTCTGGATGAGCCCACTGCGGTCTTGACCCCGCAGGAGGTATCCGAGCTTTTCGTGATCATGCGCAACCTGAAGGCCCGCGGCAAGTCGATTATCTTCATCACGCACAAGCTCAAAGAGGTCATGGCCATATCCGAGCATGTTACGGTGATCAGGCGCGGCAAGGTCGTGGGCGCGCTCGACACCGTAGCTACCAGTGTCGATGAGCTTGCAACGCTGATGGTTGGCAGAGACGTGGAGTTGGTGGTGGAAAAGGGCCCTGCCGACCCAGGCGATGACGTTCTTGCCGTTGAAGATCTTCAGGTGCTCGACGCCAGAAGGCTTCCGGCTGTGCGCGGGGTGTCGCTTTCAGTCAGGAGCGGCGAGATAGTGGGTATCGCCGGGGTGGACGGCAACGGCCAGAGCGAACTGGTGGAAGCGATCACGGGCATGAGGCGCTCGATCGCCGGCAAGGTGACCCTGGCGGGTCGGGATGTCACCAACAGGGAACCCCGAAAGTTGTTCGAGTTGGGCGTGGTGCACATTCCCGCCGACAGGCAGCGCCACGGCTTGGTGCTCGACTTCACGGTGGCTGAGAATATGGTGCTCCAGACCTACTACAGGCCGCCCTTCAGCACCAAATCCAGGCTGAACTGGGAGGCCATCAGGAGAGAGGCCAGGCGGCTCATAGAGCAGTTCGACATTCGCACTCCCGGAGAGGATGTCAGCGCGAGTTCGCTTTCCGGAGGCAATCAACAGAAGGTGATTGTGGCCCGAGAGCTATCGCGCCATCCTGAGCTGGTCGTTGCGGCCCAGCCCACGCGGGGTCTGGATGTCGGAGCGATCGAGTTCGTCCACCAAAAACTGGTGGAGGCGCGCGATGCCGGAAAAGCCGTCCTCCTGGTTTCTCTGGAGCTTGATGAGATACTGGCGCTATCCGATAGGATAGCTGTGATGTACGAAGGCGAAATCGTGGGCGTCCTCGACCGCGAAGAGGCTACCGAGGAACTGCTGGGCCTGATGATGGCCGGCGCATCGCGCGGACCTGGCCCGAAGGCTCAGGAGGTGGTGGGCAAGTGAGTGGATCTGGGAAAAAGAGTGTCTGGTCGGAACTGCTTGTTCCCGTCGTTGCGGTTCTGGTGGGCCTAGTGATAGGGGCAGTATTCATGGCCGCCACAGGGGCTAGTCCCTTAGTGGCCTATGAGGCGCTGCTTCGAGGCTGCTTTGGGTCGCCTGTCAACATCTCCGAGACGATTGTATACACCACCCCGCTGATCTTCACCGGGTTATCTATCGCGATTGCATACAGGGCGGGTCTGTTCAACATAGGGGCCGAGGGGCAGATGATCGTGGGCATGGTGGCCGCGGCTATAGTCGGGGCCGGCGGCGCGGGGCTGCCGCGCGTCATCCATCTGCCGCTGACGGTGCTTTCGGGCGCCGCCGCGGGGGCCATATGGGCGGCAGTGCCAGGATACCTCAAGGCCAAGCTGGGAGTGCATGAGGTAGTCAACAGCATAATGATGAACTACATCGCGCTCTTCTTCTCGCACTACCTGGTCAACGGCCCAATCAAGGATCCGGGCATCGCCACCCCCTACAGCGCGGAGATCGCCGATTCGGCCAAACTCCTGCGCTTCGTCGGCGATTTCCACAGCGCGTTTCGCCTTAACACCGGCATACTCATAGCCGTAGCAGCAGCAGTGCTGGTCTTCTACATCCTGTACAGGACTACTACGGGGTATGAGATCAGGGCCGTGGGCGCGAACCCGGATGCCGCGCGCTACGCCGGCATCAACGTGCCCAGGGCGATGGCCGTGTCGATGCTGCTCGCGGGCGCCATGGCGGGGCTTGCAGGGGCTGTGCAGGTGTGCGCTATACAGTACAAGTTCCTCGACCTTTTTGTGTTCGAGGGGTTCGGGTTTGACGGCATCGCCGTGGCCCTTGTGGCCAAAGGGAATCCTTTGGGAGTCATCGGCGCAGCGGCCCTTTTCGGCGCGCTTTCGCGCGGTTCGCAGATGATGCAGGGCATGGCGCATGTGCCCAAGGAAGTCGCGGGCATAGTGCAGGCTGCGATCATCCTGCTGGTTGCGGCTGAAGGCCTGGTTGAGGGCTGGTTGCGCATTCCCGGCATCGGAGCCCGCGCGCGCCGGGCGGTCGCCGCGCGAAAGGAGGACGCCTGAAGCCAATGGATTTGAGCATGATCAAGGTCGTCATCACAAGCCTCTTGGCGTCCACAGTGTACCTGGCGGCGCCGCTGATACTCACCGCCATCGGCGGAGTGTACAGCGAGAGGTCCGGAGTCGTGAACATCGGGCTTGAAGGCATGATGCTGTGCGGGTCATTCGCCGCTGTTCTCTTCTCATACTTGACTGGCAACCCATGGTTTGGGTTTTGGATGGGCGCTGTGGCGGGCGGGCTGGTGGCCGCCATCCATGCCGTGGTGTCGATAAGATACAGGGCCAATCAGACCGTGTCCGGAGTGGCCATCAACATCCTGGCCACGGCGCTCACAGGTTTCCTGCTCCGGGCGATATTCAATCGCGCTGGGCAGACCGAGCGCGTGGCCAAGCTGGCCAATTGGACTATACCGTTCCTGAGGGAGATACCCGTCATAGGCCAGGTATTCGGGAGAAACACTCCGCCTGTGTACATGGCGTTCATAGTCGCGATACTGGCGCACATTGTGTTGTTTAGGACTCCGCTTGGGCTCAGGATCCGAGCGTGCGGTGAGCACCCGGAGGCAGCCGACACTGTGGGCGTCAACGTTGCCGGCATCCGCTACCTGTGCGTGATACTCAGCGGCTTCCTTGCAGGCATGGGGGGGTCCACACTCTCCCTTGGGCAGCTGTCGTTCTTCCGGGAAGGCATGAGTTCGGGGCGAGGGTTCATCGCGATGGCAGCCGTGATATTCGGCAAGTGGACGCCGCTGGGCGCCATGTGGGCGGCATTGCTCTTTGCGCTTGCCGATGCGGTGCAGCTCACTGCGCAGACGTGGGGATTCACTGCAATACCCCAGGAGTTCCTGCTGATGTTCCCGTACATTGTCACCATGGCGGCGCTAGCCGGGGTCATCGGCCGCTCCACACCGCCGGCCGCCAGCGGCAGGCCGTACGTGAGGCGAGGAGGGGCGTAGCGCTCGAGGAATTCTTGTGGTTTGGTGGAATGATTAGCACTGTGGATATGAAGAGCATGTCGCGCGACGAATGCAGGGGCTTCTTCGAGTCCATGGGGGAGCCTGGATACAGGGCTGACCAGGTCCTCGAATGGCTTTACCGTTGCCGTGCCTTGTCGTATGAGGACATGACCAACGTCCCTAGGCCGCTCCGAGCTGAGCTCGCCGAGGTTGCCCCGCTTCGACCGCCCGAGGTCCTGGCCCGAAGCGTTTCGCAGGGCGGCGATACCACTAAGTACCTGATGGGCTTGGCCGATGGAAACGCCGTGGAGGCCGTGCTCATGGAGCACGACTACGGCCTGAGCCTGTGTGTGTCGTCGCAGGTGGGATGCGCGATGGGCTGCGCGTTCTGCGCATCGGGCCTTGGAGGCCTAGTGCGCGACCTGACGTGCGGCGAGATGTGCGATCAGGTGCTGGCCGCAAACGACGATGCGGCGGAGAGGCTGGACGGAGCCAGAGTCAGCTCCTTGGTGGTGATGGGCAGCGGCGAGCCGCTTCTCAACTACGACAATGTCATCAAGTTCATTAGGCTTGCTAAGTGGGACCGGGGTCTCGGCATCGGCGCCCGGCACATCACCGTCTCTACCTGCGGGATAGTGCCGGGCATCCTGCGCCTGGCGCGTGAGGGCATTCCGGTGACCCTGTCGGTGTCTCTGCACGCTCCCGACGATGCGACTCGGTCGTCGATCATGAAGGTGAACGAGGCATATCCGATAAGTACCTTAGTGAAGGCGTGCGTCGATTACGCCGAGATCACCGGCAGGCGGGTAACTTACGAGTACGCTCTCATAGCCGGGGTGAATGATTCGCCTGCTCACGCGGGGCGGCTGGCGGGCATGCTCCGCGGCACGCTATGCCACGTGAATCTCATACCGCTCAACCCGGTGCCGGAAACTGGGTATGTCCGTCCTGCATCTTGCGCCGTGGATGCTTTCGCCCGCGTTCTGCAGTCGCGCGGCATTGAGGCCACCATCAGGCGGGAAATGGGTTCCGGGATCGATGCCGCCTGCGGGCAGCTCAGGCGGAGGCGGGCGCCGGGGGGAGGGGCCAAGGAGGCAGATCCAGTGTGATTCGAGCAGCGCTGGTCGTGTTCAGGCTGGCTTGCCTGGCAGCGCTCTACTGGTTCCTGTATAGGGTGTGCGCTTGCCTGGTTGCCGATGCGAAGGCCTCGTTGACCGCCGCCCGTTCGGAGGAAGAGGAAGGCGATGGCTAGAAGTGGTCATAGATGGGGTGAAGGCCATGATGTGTGTTTGTGCAACAGACGTAGGGCTGGTCCGTGAGCGCAACGAGGACGCCTGCTTCGTAGGAGCGGGTTGCTGTGCGGTGGCTGACGGCCTGGGCGGCCACAGGGCCGGCGAAGTGGCCTCCCGCATAGCCATGCACGCTGTAGAGCAGGAGCTGTCGCGGAGCGGATCGGCCGAATTCGACACTGCGCGTTGCATCAAACAGGCGAACGCCGCCGTTCTGGATGCGTCCAGGCATGCCAACGCTCTGGAAGGTATGGGCACTACTCTGACTGTGGCGACTATCAGCCCCGGGGCGCTGAAGGTCGGGCATGTGGGCGACTCCAGGGCCTACCTGCTCACTGCGAGCGGAATCGAGCAGCTGACAGACGACCACTCGGTTGTGGGGGAGATGCTCCGGTCGGGGCTGATCACCGCCGAGGAGGCCGTTGCGCACCCCAAGCGGCACGCCATCACCAGGGCTCTGGGCTTCTTCGATGATCTTGAGGTGGACGTGGGCGAGTGGCCGGTTCAGCCGGGGGATGTGGTTGTCTTGTGCACCGATGGTCTTCATGACTTGGTCAGGCCGGAGGAGATCTATGCCGCGTTCGGCAGGTCGCCCGATCCATCGCACGCATGTCGCGACCTGGTGTCGCTGGCCCGCTCGCGCGGTGGTCACGATAACATCACCATCGCTGCGGGCGTTGTTTCGGAATCGGATGTGCCTGGGGCTGGGTCAGGGCCAGGGCCAGGGGGCAGCGAGTCATGCTGACGGCCCAGGGGCCTTGCCGCCGCGATGCCGAGCGGTCCTTGGCGGGCATCGTCCTGCTTCTGGCCGGGCTCTGTGGGGCATCTCTTTCGATAGCGAGATCCGGCAGCATGCTCGGATGGGACACCGTACTCTGCTTCGCGTCGGGCGCCGCTTTCGCTGCGGCTCATCTGCTATTGGCGGCGGGGCGGTTCGACGGCGATCAGGTGATCATGGGGTTGGTTGCAGCGGCAGCGGTTCTTGGGTATGCCTCGGTTTTGAGGCTCAGGGCCGATCTGGCTCTGCGGCAGCTGTCGTTTGTATGGGTCGGGGCGGGCGTGATGGTTGCCGCAGCGTTTTGGCAGCGCTCGGGCAGGGACTGGGGCTTCGGGATGGCCTCGGCTGTGGGCGCAGCCGCTCTGCTTGTGGCGACATTGCTGTTTGGGCAGGAACGGGGGGGCGCCCGGTCGTGGATTTTCATCGGCGGCATGGGTTTTCAGCCCTCTGAGTTCGCAAAGATCTCGTGTGTGCTGGCGGGGGCAGACGCACTGTCGGCGTTGCCTACGTGCGTGCCGTCGATGTCCGTGCCGCCCTGTCGCGCCAGCCTGCGCCAGATGTGGGCATCGAGGCCTGTGAGGCGACTCCTCCTGGTATGGTCGGCAATTGTGGTGCTCACAGTACTTCAGCGCGATGTGGGCACGGCTGCGATAATCTACATATCGTGTGTTCCGCTTGTGTACGTGGCTTCGGGGAACCGCGGGGTTGTACTGGGTGCCGCGGGCCTTGGAGCGGCAGGTGTGGCGCTCGTGGGCAGGTTCTTTTCGCACCTTGGAGCGCGGTTTGCCGCGTGGCTCAATCCATGGGCTGATGCCGCAGGTTCATCCTATCAAGTGGTACAGGCATTCTACGCGCTGGGGAGTGGAGGCATGCTCGGCCGCGGCTACGGGTCCGGCTCTCCGTGGTTGATACCGGCCGCTCCCACCGACATGCTTTTCGCCGCCGCCGCTGAGGAGATAGGGCTGGCCGGGTCTTTGGGAGTCATCGCCATATACTTCTTACTGGTCGGCCATGCTTACGCTTGCGCCATGCGCCAGCCATCGCCGCGCCGGTCGCTGGCTGCAGTGGGCGCCGCCAACATCCTGGCGGTGCAGACCTTCGTCATCATCGGGGGCAACCTGGGAGTGCTGCCCCTTACCGGAGTTACGCTTCCGTTTGCAAGCTACGGCGGAAGTTCGATGATCGCAAGCCTGGCCCTGGCGGGCATCCTTCTGGGCTCCACGGTCGGATTGGGGCCAGTGCCCGCCAAGACGCCGGCAGCTGGCGCAGACGCCGGCGGCAACGGCAACGGTGACGATTCGTGAACCGCAGGATAGGCAGGTTGGCGGCGGCCTGGATGGTTGGCTGCGCCGTGCTTGCCTTGGCGGCGACGTACTATCAGGCGGCCGTGGCCGATAGACTTGCGTCCAGCCCGGCCAATCCGCGCATTGCCAACGCAGAGAAGGGCATATGGCGTGGAAAGGTGGTTGACCGTAATGGAGAGGTCCTGGCGGAATCGCTTGAACGCGGGCCCGGGTCACGGGTGTACCGCGGACCCGGATCGCTTGCGCCGCTATTGGGGTACGCCCACCTGACGCTGGGCAAATCGGGGATCGAGGCGGCGATGGATCCATGGCTTCTGGGAAGGAGTTCGTCGTATGGCCGCACCGGCCTGCTTTCCACCATCTCAAGCCAGCCGGACAGGGGCTACTCGGTGCGGCTCGTCATAGACTTGCGCGTGCAGCGCGCCTGCGAGGCGGCGCTGGCAGGGCGGCGCGGCGCCGTGGTTGTGGTGGACGCCGCAAACGGCGAGGTGCTGGCGGCGGCCAGCAGTCCGTGGGCGGACCCGGCGCGGCTTGAGTCGGCATGGGACGCTATCCTTGCGCGAGAGGACTCTCCCCTTATGTGCAGGCCGTTCGCTGGGCTGTACCCGCCGGGCTCCACCATCAAACCGGCGATAGCCGGGGCGGCCATCGACATGGGGCTGGTAGGCACTGGAACAGTGTACGACTGTCGAGGCTCGATCCGCGCAGGCGGCACCATCATCAGCGATGCCGCGGGCGCGCACGGGAGCGTCGACTTGGATACGGCCATCGCGCTCTCGTGCAATACGGCCTTCGTCCATCTGGCGCTGGCGGCCGGTTCCCAGCTGCCGGAGGCCCTTGGCGGATTTTGTCTCTCAAGACCCCTGCCGCTCGAGGTGCCCACCGCCTCCGCGGCGCTTTCGAGCGAGGCGACTGACGATGCCCTCGGACAGCTTGCCATCGGGCAGGGCGACATGGTGGCGACGCCGTTGCACGTGGCGATGATTGCTGCTGCAGTTGTCAATCACGGAGTGATGATGCGTCCTCGGCTTGTCGCAGAGGTCTATTCCGATAGCGGCGCAGTCGTCCGGCGCTCAAGCCCCCGGGTGCTGTGTGTCCCCATGACGCCTAGCGCTGCCCATGCAGTGGCCGGCGGCATGCGGGCGGCGGTGGAATGGGGCACTGCCCGGGCCGCGAATCTTCCGGAGTACACGGTAGGCGGCAAGACGGGCACGGCAGAGAATCCCCACGGAGCGCCGCACGCGTGGTTTGCCGGTTACGCCCAGCATGCGGGGCGAAAGGTGGCACTTGCTATCATCATCGAGAACGGGGGCTCCGGCGGGCAGGTCGCAGCGCCTCTGGCGGGCGGGATTTTCAGAGCAGCTTTGAGCGGGAGGTGAGGGAGTGACCGGCGAACTCCTGGGTGGCAGGTATTCTATGCTCGACACAATAGGCGAAGGCGGCATGGCCACAGTTTACCGTGCCAAGGATACATTTCTGCAACGAACAGTGGCTATCAAGGTGCTCAGGCCGCAGTATGCGTCGGACGCCGAGTTTCGCGAGAGATTCAGGCGGGAGGCCCAGAGCGCCGCGGCTCTGTCTCACCCCAACATCGTCAACGTGTACGATGTGGGCAGGGAGAACGGGTCCAATTACATCGTCATGGAATGTGTGGACGGTCGAACTCTCAATGATATCATAGTGAGCGAAGGCAGGCTCAGTGTGGATAGAACGGCCGACTACAGCGCGCAGATACTCGACGCGCTGGACCATGCGCACTCAAACGGCGTAATTCATCGCGACATAAAGCCGCACAACATACTCATAGCGCGCGACGGACGCGTCAAGGTAACTGACTTTGGCATCGCGCGAGCGGTGTCGGCGAGCGCCCTCACGGAGACCGGCAGAGTAATCGGCACCGTTAACTACACCTCGCCGGAGCAGGCGCGCGGGGCTGCCGCCACTGCCGAGTCCGACATCTACTCGCTGGGAGTAGTGATGTACGAGATGCTCACCGGCAGGCTGCCTTTCGCCGGCGATACGCCGGTCTCAGTCGCCCTCAAACACGTGCAGGAAGAACCGACTCCGATTTCGATCTTGAGCCCGGGGGTTGTGCCCCAGTTCGAGCGTGTAGTCATGCGGGCGTTGGCCAAGAACCCCGAGGATCGATGGCGGACCGCCCGGTCCTTCAAACATGCGGTTGTCCGGGCCCGCCAGGCGGCGGCGGACGGGAGTGGGCAAGGCGTGCCTCTTGTCGTCGACGGCGAGGAGAGCAAGGCCCCGCCGCCGCGCAAAGGCAATGACGAGCACAACATCACCAGGCCGTTCGAGAAGCCAGGGGAGGGCTTTGAAGTGCAACGCGACGAACCCAAACGCGACCGCTCAAGGCGCCTCAAGGTGTGGGGCGCCGTGGCGGTGGTGATCGTGCTAGTGGCAGGCGCCGCCGTGGGCGCGCTCCACGCGTTCAGGCAGTGGATCCAGGTGGAGGAGGTTCCTGTGCCCGAGGTAGTGGGGCAGACTCTTCCCGAGGCCGAGGGGGTCATGCGGCGCAACCGGCTCGTTCTCGACTCGTCGGTCAAACGCTACGACGATGAAGTGGAGTACAACCGGATCATCTCGCAGGACCCTGTAGCCGGCGTGAAGCGCAAGGTGCATTCGGCGGTGCGCGTGGTGGTCAGTCTGGGTCCGGAGATGATCACTGTTCCCGATCTGTTCAACAAGACCGAGCGGGAGGCCCGGTTCGAGCTGGAAGGCCTCAAGATCTCTCTGGGCGAGAAGACCGACGGGTATCACGAGGAACTGCAGCCTGGCAGGATAATGGGCCAGGAACCGGAGGCGGGCATGTACGTCTCCAAGGGATCGAAGATCGACATTGTCATCTCGGCGGGTCCTCCTCCGCCGCCGCCCGAAGTCCCGCTGGTTCGCGGCATGACGCTGGATGAGGCCACGGAGACATTGCGTGCGGTGGGGCTCGCTGTGGGAGAGGTGAAGACCAGGTTCAGCATCTTCTACAAGGATGGGACGGTCGTTGATCAGTCGCCCGCGCCTTACGTTCAGGCCGAGCCGGGCACGGCTGTGGACCTATGGATCGCCGAGAGGAATTCGGAAGGCGGCGGATCCACGTCCGATGCGGGCTCGCGCCGGTTCGCGGTTGCCTACACCGTTCCGCCCGGTCCGTCCATGCAGGAGATCGTGATCAAGGTGATCGATAGCTATGGCGAGCGGATCAGCTATGGGCCCCGCTCGCACAGCCCGGGCGACAGCATAGCCCATGTAGTGGAGGTATTCGGGCCCGGCAAGATCGAAGTGTGGGTAGACGGGCGTCCGGTGAGAGCGGACGATGTATGATACTGGCATCGTGATGAGGATATCCGGCGGACTGTGCTGGGTGCTGACCGATGCGAGAGGCGATACTCTGCGATGCGCTGCCCGCGGCAACGTCAAGAAACGCGAGGGCCGAGTGTACGTGGGCGACCGCGTGCGCATATCCTGCGGGACGGGCGGCGATGGCGGCGTGCTGGAAGAGGTGCTGCCCAGGCAGACGTATCTGACTCGTCCGCAGGTGGCCAACGTGGACCAGGCCATCGTGGTGATGTCGATCGCCCGGCCTGAGCCCAACCTCTATCTTCTCGACAGGCTGCTGGTGCTGGTGGATCATTCGCGCCTGGATGCCGTGGTCTGTTTCACCAAAGCCGACCTTGCCTCTGGGGGCGAGCACTCGCGCCTGGTCGACATCTACTCCGGGGCGGGCTACAGGACGATACTGACGAGCGCCCGCGCGCGCCTGGGCATTCGCGAGCTATCGGCTGCGCTGGCGGGCAAGACGTCGGTGTTTGCGGGCCCCTCGGGGGCGGGTAAGTCGGCGCTGCTCAACGCGGTCCAGCCCGGTCACGACCTGGCCGAGGGCGAGCTTTCCGCGCGGATAGAGCGAGGGCGCCATACCACGCGAGAGGTGTGTCTCATTCCTCTGGACGGTGGAGGCGCCGTCGCTGATACGCCCGGTTTCTCAGTCCTCGATATCGAGTCGATCAAGCCGCGCGAACTCGCCGTGACCTTCCGCGAGATGCGCGAGCATCTGGCCGGGTGCAGGTTCGTCGGGTGCGTGCATAATGCCGAGCCGGAGTGCGCGGTCAAATCCGCGGTGGAGGAAGGCAGGATAGATCAGGGACGCTACGGGCGCTACCTGATGTTCCTGGAGGAACTGAGCGAAGCGGAGAAGAGGCAGTACAGGTAGGAGGTGTTCATATGGCGCTGATGAAAGTAGCTCCGTCCATTCTGTCGGCCGACTTCGCCCGCCTGGCCAACGAGATCGGCAGGGTGTCGGCGTCCGCCGACATGTTGCATGTAGATGTGATGGACGGGAGATTCGTTCCCAACATAACGATGGGCCCTCCTGTGGTGCGGTGCATCAGGAAGGCTACCCGGCTTCCGCTGGATGTGCACCTGATGATAGTCGAGCCGGAGCGGCACGTGCAGGCCTTCGCGGAAGCGGGCGCCGACATAATATCCGTCCACGCTGAAGCTACATTCAATCTCCATCGCGCGCTGGAGGACATCCGCGCGTTGGGGTGCAGCCCGGCGGTGGCCATAAATCCGGCCACGTGTGTATGCGCAATACAGCACGTGTTGCACTTGGTGGACATGGTGCTTGTCATGACGGTGAACCCAGGGTTCGGGGGCCAGCGTATGATCGCAAGCGCGCTTCGCAAGGCGGGCGAGGTTCGCGCCATTGCAGCGAGGGAGGGGCTCTCCCTGGATATCCAGGTGGACGGCGGGATCACCTCCGACACTGTTGGGCAGGCGGCGTTATCGGGCGCCAACGTGTTTGTCGCCGGCAGTTACGTGTTTGGCGCGGCCGATCCGGGCGATGCCGTGAGCAAGCTGCGACAGGAGGCTCAGAAAGCGCTGGCGCAATAGTAGTACGGTGGCAACCCTTCCGTGTCATTACAGCGTGGGCCGTCATGTGCGTGTGATATAATCATCCGTGCAGCTTGAGGGCTGTTTACCAGAGGGGAGGGTGCGCCTTGAAGCTACCGGACGTCAATATCAAGCTAGTGGCGGCAAGCCTGGCTGTCGCCCTGGTTCTGCTTTTCGGAGGGAACGCCGTATTTCGCATGACATCGGTCTCCATTCCCGTTGAGCGTCTTCTGCGGCCGATGGCCGAGATCAAATCGCATTCGATTGAAGAGACTCCGTACGGGACGGTGCTCGATATCGAACTTGCCGATGTGACGGACCTTTCTGAAACGTTCAGGAAGGTGGCGCTGGCCGCGGCGCGGCTTGCCGGGCGAGACGGGGTGTGGATACGGATCCGCGATTCGCGCGATGCGGCTTTGCGCGATGTGTACTACCGTCTTCATTTCTCGTTGCAGGAGGCCATCGCTACCGGCTCATTCGGCGAGATGGAACGCCGGGCCGAGCAGGCCGCGAGCGAGGCCGACCTTGCAGATGTCAGTATCGTGGTGGACTCGGATTACGTATATGTGGCGATGTCTCATGGTGCAAGCCAGCTGTATGAGGTGGTTCCCAGACGACCGTATGAGGCCGCCGCGTTGGGCGCGACTTCAGTCGCGCGGTCCGCTGCGCGCTCCTTCGGCTCTGAGGGAGGTGTGCGCATATGGTGAGAGACATTATGATCGGTGCGTGGGCTGCGGCTCTGGTGTTCTGCTTGGTTGTGGGGTACGATCCCGCCCTGGTGGTGTTGGCGGGGGGAGCGGCCGCGCTCGCCCAGTTGCTCCTGTCGGGGCGCATCACCGGCCAGCGCTTTGAGGTGGCTCGCCAGACGTGCGCCGGACCCAAGACGACTAAGCTGACCTTTGGAGACGTGGGAGGCCAGGAGAGCGCCAAGCGCGAGCTGGTTGAGGCGCTCGAGTTCATAAAGAATGAAGACAGCGCCGTGCGCCTGGGCATCCGCCCGCTTCGCGGCATATTGCTGAGCGGACCGCCGGGCACCGGCAAGACCCTGCTTGCGAGGGCTGCCGCCAGCTACACGGACGCGGCCTTCATATCTGCGGCCGGCAGCGATTTTGTAGAGATGTACGCCGGTGTTGGGGCCAGGCGCGTGCGCGACCTGTTCAGTACGGCGCGCTCCACAGCTGCGGCTCAACGCAAAAGGACGGCTGTAATATTCATCGACGAGATAGACGTGCTGGGCGGTGTGCGCGGCAAGCACTCCAGCCACCTGGAATACGACCAGACCCTCAACCAACTGCTGGTGGAGATGGATGGGCTGGTGTCGGCCTCGCGCAACGGGGTGAGGGTGCTGGTGGTGGGCGCCACCAACCGCGCGGACCTGCTCGATCCGGCTTTGCTCAGGCCGGGCAGGTTCGACAGAGTGGTCAGTGTAGACCTGCCTGACCGTGAGGGACGCCGTCGAATACTGGAGATACACACCAAACGTAAGCCGCTTGCCGACGATGTGGACCTGGGACGCGTAGCAGCCGAAGCCTTTGGATTCTCCGGCGCCTACCTGGAGAGCCTGACCAACGAGGCGGCCATCATGGCGCTGCGGGCTGGACGGGCCCGGATTACCATGGACGACTTCTCCGAGGCCATGGAGAAGGTGATCATGGGCGAGAAGATCAATAGGCGTCCGGACGTGGACGAACTGCTCAGAGTGGCGGTACACGAGGTGGGGCACGCAGTGGCCAGCGAGCTGCTGAGGTCGGGTTCGGTTGCGGCGGTGACGGTGTCGAGCCGCGGCAAGGCCCTTGGGTACGTGCGGCAGTCTCCCCAGTCGGACACCTACATCGAAACCCGTGTGGAGCTGGAGAGCAGGATGTCGACGTTGCTCGCGGGGGCTGTGTCGGAAGAACTCATCCTGGGCGAGCGGAGCACCGGGGCTATGCAGGACATCGAACAGGCTGTGGAGACAGCCCGGAAGATCGTTAACTGTGGTCTGTCGGACCTTGGGATCATCAGCGAGGAAGATATACCGCGCGAACAGTACCACGAGGCCATATGGCGTCTAGTGAAGGCTCAGGAAGACCGCACCCGGTCTCTGCTGGGCGAATACTCGGAATTCATCCGGAATGTCGCTGGCGAACTCATGGACGTGGAGAGAATAGACGGAGATTCATTCAGAGAGCGCCTGGCCCAGGCGGCGTAACGGATGGGCTGGGGCGGCGCGCAGGGGGCAGGTTTTGAGATGAAAGCGGAGATTCTATCGGTCGGCACTGAGCTGTTGCTGGGGCAGATCGTGGACACGAACGCTGCGTACATTGCGCGCCGACTGGCGGAGCTGGGCATCACTCTGCACCGGAAGACTACCGTAGGCGACAACTTGGCCCGGGTGTCCACTGCAGTGCGCGAGGCGCTGGCGCGGGCGGATGTGGTGATCGCCACCGGCGGCCTAGGGCCCACGGAGGACGACCTCACTCGTGAGGCGGCGGCTGATGCGCTCTCGGTGCAGCTTGTGGAGAGCCCTGAAACCATCGCTGATCTGGAGAGGTTCTTCGCCTCCCGCGGCGCCCGCATGACTGAGAACAACCGCAGGCAGGCATTGATGCCCGAGCCCGGCGCCGGACGGCTCATACCCAACCCGATCGGCACCGCTGCTGGCGTTGTGTTTGAGTCCGGCGATAAGCGGGTGATATGTCTGCCTGGCGTGCCTCGTGAGATGGAGCGGATGGTGGACGATTGGGTTGTGCCGTACATCCGCGATCGCCTGCTCGGGGCAGGCGGCGCACAAGTGATCAGGTCAAGGGTTGTCCGGACTGCGGGGATCGGGGAATCGACTCTGGAAGAGCGGATAGTCGATCTGGCCCACGGGCGCGACAACCCCACAGTGGCCACCTACGCCGGCGGAGGCGAATGCCAGGTTAGGGTGACTGCCCAGGCCGACACTTCGGCCGAGGCGGATGCGGTCATCGAATCGGTCGTGTCAGTCCTGTGCCAGCGGCTCGGGGCGCTAGTATACGGCTTTGACGGCGACACTCTGGAAGAGGCGATGGGCCGTCTGTTTGCCGAGGCGGGCCTGACCTTGGCCTGCGCCGAGTCGTGTACCGGGGGGCTGATATCGGCTGCGGTCACCAGCGTGCCAGGCAGTTCCGAGTATTTCGACCGCGGTCTGATCACATACAGCAACCGCGCCAAAGTGGAGCAACTGGGAGTGGACGAGAACACCCTGGCCACGTGCGGAGCTGTGAGCCGCGAGACGGCCGTTCGGATGGCCGCAGGCGTCGCGCGGGTTGCGGGGGTGGATATCGGCCTCTCCGTCACTGGTATTGCAGGCCCCGGCGGAGGCACGGATGCCAAGCCCGTGGGTCTGGTCCATTTTGCCCTGGCCGACCTGGGTCGGCCATCGGTGATCGCTGCCCGAATCAGGTTTGGAGGCGACCGCGCCTCGGTGCGGAGCCGGGCGGCCAAGTTCGCGCTGGATCTGGCGAGGAGGCATCTGGAAGATCACCCTGCGCCTAGGCAATAATAACCCGGATGGGCGGTGTTGCTTGTGGAGGAATACCGACGCGAATCTGGAACTTCCAATGTCAGAACGTTCATCGCGGTACCCGTGACGGGGCCGGCGGTGGAAGCGATGGGCTCGATGGTGGGCGACATGAAGCAGGCTGGAGCCGCTGTGAAGTGGGTCGAGCCCCGAAACATGCACCTCACGCTGAAATTCATGGGCGATCTGCCGCGGGCGCGCATCCAGCCGCTGGCCGATGCAGTGAGCCGGGCCGTGCAGGGCGAACTGAAGTTCGAGATGACGCTTCAGGGCGCGGGCGCCTTCCCCAATCTGCGCAGTCCGCGCGTGCTCTGGGCGGGGGTGGGCGCAGGGGCCGACTGCCTGGGCCGGCTGGCGCGTTGCATCGACGAGTCCACGGTGGCCGCGGGTTTTCCGCCGGCCGACAAGCCGTTCCGCCCGCATCTCACCATCGGAAGGGCCCGCGGCGACTCGGCAGGGGCGCTGGCAGCTGATATCATCTCGCGCAATTCCAACGCTTATTGGGGTCTGGTCGCCGTGGATGGGATCCACGTGGTGGCCAGTGTACTGACTCCGTCAGGCCCGGTTTACACATCCCTTGCGCGCATTTCGCTCCAGTGACCGCCGAACATATGTGCGGCAGTTGTGGTATGATTGAGAGGCGAAACTGGGCTGACCTGGGAAGGAGCGATCGGTTTTGAACGAAAAGCAGAAGGCGCTGGAGATAGCGGTTACTCAGATCGAAAAGGAATTCGGAAAGGGCTCCATTATGCGGTTGGGCGAGTCGACGGGCGTTGGCGTGGTCGGCGTGATCCCCACCGGCGCGATCGCGCTCGACGTGGCTCTGGGCGTTGGCGGGATACCCCGCGGGCGGGTCGCCGAGATATACGGCCCCGAATCGTCCGGCAAAACCACTGTGGCGTTGCATATCATCGCCGAAGCGCAGAAACTGGGCGGGGTGGCCGCCTTCATCGACGCCGAGCACGCGCTGGACGCATCCTACGCCAAGCGCCTCGGGGTCGACATCGACAACATGCTGATATCGCAGCCCGACACCGGAGAGCAGGCCCTCGAAATCACAGAAGCCCTGGTTCGAAGCGGCGCTGTCGATGTGGTTGTGGTCGACTCAGTGGCCGCGCTCGTGCCTCGCTCCGAAATTGAAGGAGAGATGGGCGACTCCCATGTGGGGCTGCAGGCCAGATTGATGTCGCAGGCGCTGCGTAAGCTGACCGGCGCCATCTCCAAATCCAATACTTGCGTTGTGTTCATCAACCAGATCCGCGAGAAGGTCGGCGTGATGTTCGGGAATCCCGAGATTACCCCCGGCGGCCGGGCGCTCAAGTTCTACGCGTCCGTTCGGCTGGAAGTGCGCCGAGTGGAATCGCTCAAGCAGGGTTCTGAGCAAATAGGCAACCGCACCCGGGCCAAAGTGGTCAAGAATAAGGTGGCTCCGCCTTTCAGGGATGCGGAGTTCGACATCATATACGGCGAAGGCATTTCCCGGGAAGGTTCGCTACTGGACGTGGGCGACACAACCGGTGTCATAACTAGAAGCGGAACGTGGTACTCATACGGTGATCTTAGGCTAGGCCAGGGCAAGGAGAATTCCCGCCAGTTTCTGAAGGCCAACCCGGAACTGGCTACGGAGATAGAGTCCAAGATCAGGGAGTCGGTCGGGCTGACCAACCCCGGCGCCGGGGCCCAGGGCGATGCGGGGACGGCTGCTGAGGCCACCGACAAGGCTGCAGGGTCGGGCGAGCCGGCCTCGGAGGGCGGCGCCAGGAAGGGGCGAGGCCGCGGTGCCAAGGCATGAGCGCCCGCGCACGCTAGCAGGGGCGCGCTCCGCTGCATACCGGCTCCTCACGGTGCAGGCTCGCACGGAGGCCCAGCTTAGGGCGGCTCTCTTGCGTCGAGGCTACAGCGAGGAGCACGTTGCCGAGGTAATGGCAGAGATGGTGCGCCTGGGTTACATCGACGATGTGGCGGCGGCGTCTCGTTGGGCGGAGTATGCGGCCGGCGAGCGCCGCTATGGCGTGCGGGGCATTGCCTCTAGGCTCTCGGGCCGCGGAATCGATCCGGAGCTTGCGGCGCAGGCGGCGCAGGCTGCGTACGAGGCGGAGGGAGTAGATGAATACCAGGTAGCGTGGGATCTGGCCGTCCTCCGAATCTCTCCGGGCTCTCAGGGCGAGCCGCCCGCGGGTCAGCTCAGGGAGCGAGCCTTGGGGCGAATCGCAAGGTTTCTTGAGCGCAGAGGGTTTCGCGCCGACACGATATCCCGGGTGGTGAGGGATCTCGCCAAGTGAGCGAGCTGGGCTGCTGGGCTGGGTCAGCTTGACAGTGCTTGGGCACTACATATAGAATCTAGTCTGGGACTGGGGTTTCCCCACCCTGCGAAGGCCGTGCCTCATGTCCCGTTCAAGCCGAGTTGGCGCTCGGCTTTACTTGTACTGTGACTAAATCAGTCGATTACGGTTATGTCGTTCTGTGCTAAAGGAGGTGGATCAGCATTAGCCCATTCATACAGATGCTTGTTTATGTGTTGATAGCCGGCGTCGGAGTCGGTGGAGGATATCTGGCCCGCAAGTGGTTGGCAGAGGCGAAGATAAAGTCCGCGGAAGACGAGGCGCAGCGCATAGTCGAGGAGGCCGAAAAGGACGCCGAATCCAAGAAGCGCGAGGCGGTCGTGGAGGCCAAAGAAGAAGTTCACAGGATGCGCAATGAGTTCGAAAAAGAGTCCCGCGACAGGCGGGTTGAGCTACAACGTCTGGAGAGAAGGTTGCTTCAAAGGGAGGAGTCGCTCGACAGAAAAAGCGATCAGATCGAGAAGAAAGAGAACGCCCTGGAGAGGCGTGAGCATGACATAGAAAAGACGCAGGCTGAGGCGGATCAACTGTGTCGCCAGCAGAAACAGGAACTGGAGAGGATCGGGGGGCTCACTTCAGAGCAGGCGCGTCGACAGTTGCTGACTGAGGCCGAGGCCGAGGTCCAGCATGAACTGGCGATCATGATAAAGGAGTGCGAGGCCCGGGCCAAAGACGAATCCGACAAGCGGTCCCGTGAGATCATAACCCAGGCGATACAGAGGTGCGCCGCCGATCACGTGGCTGAAGTCACGGTGTCGGTGGTGGCGCTGCCCAACGACGAGATGAAAGGTCGCATCATAGGCCGTGAGGGCCGGAACATACGCGCTTTGGAAACCCTCACTGGAATCGATCTCATCATCGACGATACGCCTGAGGCGGTAATCCTGTCGGGCTTCGACCCTGTCAGGCGCGAGGTCGCTCGCGTTGCCCTGGAACGTCTGATCCAGGACGGCAGGATACACCCTGCCAGAATCGAGGAGATGGTCGAGCGCGCGCGCAAGGAAGTGGACGCCGTGATCCGCGAGGAGGGCGAACGGGCCACTTTCGAAGTCGGCGTGCACGGCATCCATCCCGAGCTGATCAAGCTCCTGGGCAGGCTGAGGTTCCGCACAAGCTATGGCCAGAACGTCCTGCGACACTCCATTGAAGTGGCTCAGCTGGCGGGCGCCATGGCTGCCGAACTTGGAGCGGATGCCGCCCTTGCCAAGCGCGGAGGGCTGCTGCACGATATAGGCAAGGCCGTTGACCATGAGGTTGAGGGCCCCCACGTGACCATCGGCGCCGACATCGCCAGGAAGTACCGCGAATCGCAGGCTATTATCAATGCTGTCGAGTCTCATCACGGCGATGTCGATGCCAAGACCATCGAAGCCGTGCTGGTTCAGGCGGCCGATGCAGTATCAGCAGCGCGCCCCGGGGCGCGCCGCGAGACTCTGGAGACCTATATCAAGCGTCTTGAGAAGCTGGAAGAGATAGCCGACTCCTTCGAGGGCGTCGATAAGGCCTACGCCATCCAGGCTGGTCGCGAGATCCGAATCATGGTCAAGCCTGATAGGATCGACGACACGACATCGGTCAAGTTGGCGCGCGACATTGTCAAACGAATAGAGCAGGAATTGGAGTATCCGGGCCAGATAAAAGTGACTGTCATACGTGAAACAAGAGCGGTAGACTACGCTAAATGACAGGGTGCCCGAGGTCTGTGGTATGCGTAGAATGATCAGCAGGAATCCGGGCCGATCATCGGAGGAAGAAGGTGGTTGCGGTGAAAGAGGTGCGCGCAAGAGAGGGCGATGGCTCTTCGACCAGTGTTGGCTTGCTGGTGTCGATTTTGGTACGGTATCCGGAAATCTGTACCGTCTCGTACACGCCAGATTCGAGGGTCCTGGGGTTCTCGTTCATGGTGGCGAGGAGGGTGGATGCCGACGAGTTTGACGCTTTCAGGCGCCTGGCTCTAGCGAGCATCTCAGTCTACCTCGACCTTGTTAGGCTTGATGACGCGCCCGTAGCCGAGATCAGCTCCTCTTACCTCGGAAGCGTAACCCAGGTTCAACTGACGCGCGACGTCGCCACCCTAACCGGCGACGAGATATCTCTGCTCATCGGGTTGATTCTGGATGCCTTCGGCGACGACCTGGCGACTGACAGATCCGAGGATATGGAGGAAGAGGAGATGATCGTGCAGGAGGAGTTCATCGCCAACCTCCTGGACGACCTCAAGGAAACCACGCAGGAAAAGCGCCTCATAGGGTTCCGCGAAGAGGGCAGAGTAATGGTGTTTAACCGGCCTGCCTGACGATTCGGGCCTGGAGCGCGAATACGACTGCGAAAGGGGTGGCAGGCTGTTATCTGAGCCTGCCCTCCTTTGCCCTCAAGGAGGAATACACTTGAAAGTCGCAATGTTCGGTGACGTTATCGGCAGGCCGGGGCGCACGCGCGTGCTAGCGGCCGTTGCCGCGCTCCGTGCCAGGAGAGAAGTGGACTTCGTCGTGGTCAACGGCGAAAACGCCGCAGGAGGCATGGGCCTCACGCCTGAAGTGGCGCGGGAGATGCTCGATGGTGGGGTGGATGTGATAACCACCGGAAACCACGTGTGGAGCAAGAGAGAAATGGCTGACTACCTGAGCAAAGAGAGCCGTGTGCTGCGTCCTGCTAACTACCCGGTGGGAGTGCCGGGGAGGGGGTGGACGATAGTATCCGGAAGCAGCCTGCGCCTGGCGGTGCTGAATTTGCAGGGTCGAGTGTTCATGCAGCCCATCGATTGCCCGTTCGTCCGGGGTAGGCAGGCAGTGGAGGAAATCGGGTCTTCTGCCGATATTATAGTCGTAGACTTTCACGCGGAAGCAACCAGCGAAAAACAGGCGCTCGGGCTTTATCTTGACGGCAGTGTAGCCGCGGTGGTCGGCACGCACACGCACGTTCAGACTGCTGATGAAAAAGTGCTGGCGGGAGGCACGGCTTTCATCACCGATCTGGGCATGTGCGGCCCAGTCAACTCGGTCATAGGCATGGATCCCGACACCGTGATTCCGAGGTTTCTCACAGCTCTGCCTTCGCGTTTCAGCGTTGCCAGGGGACCGGTCGTCTTGTCAGGGGTTATTGTAGAAGTTGACCATTCCACTGGAAGAGCTAGGGGAGTACAGCGATTTATTGAGGAGTTTCACGATACCATTCGGTGAGTCACGTGCCAAGCAGTAGAAGGGATTTCCCAATAGAGGGCTAATACTTCACCTTGGAAGCATCAATACGATCAGCCGGCAGGAGGATAATAGCATGGATGTCCTAAAGGTTTCTGCAAAGTCAAGTCCAAACTCGGTAGCCGGAGCTTTGGCAGGGGTCATCCGGGAGCGCGGCGGCGCTGAAGTGCAGGCCATAGGCGCCGGCGCCATCAACCAGGCGGTCAAGGCCGTGGCGATTGCACGAGGTTTCGTTGCGCCAAGCGGCCTCGACCTCGTGTGCATTCCGGCGTTTGTCGACGTTGTCATCGATGGCGAAGAACGCACCGCGATTAAGCTGATCGTGCAGCCTCGGTAGCCATCGCATCCCATCGTGTGTTGTCCACTCTGGTGCCGGGCCTGTGCCCGGCACTGTGCGTGGTGCTGCGCTGTGCACGGCGCTGCTGGCGGGCGTGGTCAACAGGTGCGACGAGCCGACTCTGGATACAGTTTCTTAGAGGTGAACCGCTCCTCTGGGGCGAATCCAGAACCCACACTGGGAGGTGGAGTCGTAGCAGAGGAAGGGTTAGTATGTGCGACGGGGAGAGTGTGTTGCTCCGCCCAATGACGGAGCGCGATCTTGGAACGATGGCGAGGTGGGATGCGGATCAAGAGCTCACGAACCTGATGGGCGGGGTTGTCAGATGTGAGGACGAATCGCGCGCCAGGTTTGCGAAATTGCTCGGCGACAGGAACAGCGTGACGATGGCAGTTCTCACGCAGGGCGGTCTGCTCATAGGCGACATAGAGCTGACCGAGATAGCCTGGCGCAGCGGCGATGCCGAACTGGTGGTCCGGATCGGCGATCCCGCATACCGGGGGAGGGGCATCGGCGCCCGCATCGTTAGCTCCATGTTGACGGTGGCATTCGAGCAACTGAACCTTGCGCGCGTGTACCTCAGGGTATGCGCTGATAATCACAGGGCGATCAGGTGCTACCACAAGTGCGGATTTCGCCGCGAGGGGGTGGTCCGCCGCAATCTAGGTCCCAACGACGATGCGCGCATGGTTGTGTTGATGACCATTCTCAGGTCGGATTTCATCAGAATGGAGGCCGCGTCCTAGACTGCGCTATGGGCCGACGGCTGCAGCATCTGAAAACTCCAAGGCGTAGGCGATGTCTCTACGCGTGTTGGGGCGAATCGCGACACTCCATATGAAGAGGGCTAACGCCCTCTTTTCTCTTTGCGCCGGCGGCCCGCACCACGCACGAGCCTCCCCGCGACCGGATTGCGGGGCCCGCGGTGAACATTATGTCAACCGCCTGAGTCATTTGACACAGGGTTCGCGCTAAGGCTGGGCAAAAAGGCACAGGTTCGCCGCGACCGCCACCCCCTGGGATCCGCAGCCATTTAGTCCCACATCAAACCGTCAGCTACACGCGGCGGGCCGCGGC